>NZ_JBIUCS010000001.1:0-564297 GCF_044538485.1 Acinetobacter sp. ABJ_C5_2
ATAAAATAGTGTAAGTATATAACACTAGTTGAGAAGATAGTTATGAGTATTATTAATTATGGCATTATTTAAGTTTTTTCCTAAAGATGATGATTTGATAGAAAAAATTTTTACTAGAGATCATTTCTGTGCTGTTAAATGTTCTTTACCTAAAGATTACAACGATCCGTATGAGTTATTTTTAGGAGTAGATAACTCTGTAGGCCCTAATGATTTAGCTTTTTATCATGATGTAGTTCAAGAAATTCCACAATATCCAACCTCTTGTTTTTCTAAATCTGTACTTTCATTACCCATGTGGGCACATTATGCAAGTAACCAAATGGGATTTGTTATTGAATACGATCTTGAGTTATTAAAACAATATTTTCCTAATGCCTCTATAGAGAATGTGAAATATATTTCAGAGCCAGATGAAAATATAGCAAAAACTTTAAAAATGGCTTCTGGAACTTTAAAACCTAGATATTTAATGTTTCTTAATAAAATAGTTCACTACAACGCATATTTCTCTAAATTTGAAGACTGGAGTTATGAAAAAGAATGTCGCTTTGTAGCTACAGGTAATTACACTGAAACTATAAATTCAAATGATTTATTATTCATTCCCATAAAAGCAATTAAATCTATCATTTTAGGAAAAAGTATATCTGATCCAAATAAGCATAAATTGCTGGAAATTTCAAAAAGATATAATCTTAAAATCTATCAAATTAATATCAGTAAAACTTCTTCTTTACCATTTTTTACAGATTTAGATGGTAAATCTTTTATTTTTAATAAAGAAGAAATTATTTTAGCCCCTAAAGTTTGTAAAGCTTGTCCGCAACCTCTATTAAATACTAAATCTGAGCTATGTGAAATTTGTAGTATTACTGAAGCTCACAAAGAGAATGCCATGGATCGGAATACTTTTAGATTACTAGATCATGCTGGTATACTAGATAAATATATGAATGACTTTAATAAAATATCTAGAAATAGATAAAGAATAATCAATTTTAATGCTTTATGAATGTTTTTGTAAGAATTTCATAGTTTTAATTATTTCACTGGTAATAAGTTATAGTAATAATTTATTACCAGTTTTAACTATCTAAAATAATCTTATTTATTTCGGTTATATTTGCTTGTAGGAAAACTTACTCTGTTTTCTTTCAAATGAGTGCTTTCTATAATTTCTGCAATCATTTTTTCTTTATGATTCATTGTTTCTCGATTATCAAATATTTTTCTTAATGTTAAAGGAAAGTATCCGCTCTTAGTTAACTGAATTTCACCTTGCCCCATGGCCCAACTAGAACTAGTGTTCCATGTTAAATCATTACCAATATGATGTTTGATTCCTTTTTCTTCATCAATTGCATACAGTTGATGTCCATATTCATTTGAATATTCTTCTTCTAGACGATCGAAGTACTGTTTATCATCATTCATTATTTATCTCCTAAAAATATAATTTTAAATAAATGAGAACTAAAGATTATAGCAGTAACCTTTAGTTAAAAATAAGAGAATAATCTCATTATTTTTTCGATTTAGAGCTTTTCATATAACAATCATTATATTAATTCTAGAAAATCTTTAGATTAAAAAAATTTCAGGATATAAAAATGATGGGGTATGTTTTCTAATTAATTGGACTTGCCCTTTATAACCTCGTTTCTCTAATTCTAGTAAAAATACGGGCCATGGAGGAATATTACTGCGATATATATTACTTGATGATGTAGACATCCCACCTCCAATTGCAGTAGATAACCCACCATACAATTGAGTAGATAACCCACCATTCAATTCTGTACTCAAATTTCGAGGCCAAGTTCTTAAATTTGGTATCTCAGGTCGTGACATAACTAACTTATCTCCAAATTTCTATTGTGAAAAATATTAATTAGAATACATTCCCCTTTTTTAAGTACATGTTTTAATCGTTTTGAACACGAACGACATTTTATGTCTCTTTAATAAATTATTTTCTTACTGATTGGTTATTTAACATGATTCAGCTTATAAGAAATTCTTCTAGCTTAAAGCAGCTTACTAGGCTATTTACCCGCTTTTATAAACCCCCATTTAACAATAACTCACTCATTATTTATCCTTACTTTTTAATGATCTAATTTAAAACAAATGTCATTTTGTATGCTTGACTGCAAAAGGGTTGGGCACTATTCTTTGCCTGCTGGCCACATTGCCAGTCGGTCGTCGCAGACCGAATATTATCTCCCGCATCAGAGCCATTCCTTCTGAGGAATACTCATATGTGGTAGCCACTCGTTCCTTTCCCGTAGCGGTAGGACGGGAGAGGGACACCTACGGGTGTGCTAGTTTGAGATAATACTAGTCTGCGAACCCTTTCTCGTTCTGCCACCATAATTCTATAAATGTCTGGCAGAACTCCCAATAAAAAGGAGTTGGCTTTGCACATCCATTATTTCTTGGCAACCTTTGCCAAATGCTATAACAACACAACTTAGTTTTTAACGAGTTTGATCGCCATGCGGCTGATTAGGCTTTAAATCGTCACGACTAAAAACTTGCAGCAACAATAAAACTTGAGATGTGCCAAGCACAGTCTTTATAGGCTTTGCTACGCCTTTTTTTCAGCTTTTAAAAAGTAAAAGGCTTTTATATCTCATTTATATACAACAACAATTTAATTTTATAACGGTAAAACTATGCCAAATTTAATTCTCCCAACACGTGCTTTTGAGGTTATCAAAAAAGGGATCGATTTATTCCACTACGGTGGCTTTCACATGGTCGGCGTCGACAAAATTGTGAGAGAAACAGAAGTGAATAAAATGACGTTTTATAATTATTTTCACTCAAAAGAACGCTTCATTGATATCTGTCTAATTGTGCAAAAAGAACGGCTGCAAGACCAAGTGGTTGCAATGGTGGAGTACGACCATGACACAAGCACAATCGATAAACTTACGAATCTTTATGAATTACATACCAACTTAGAAGGGCAGTATTACTTATTATTTAAGGCCATTTTTGAAACTAAAAATAGTTATCCAAATGCCTATCAAACCGCGGTGAGGTACAGAATATGGCTGACCAATGAAATTTATAGTCAACTTCGATTACTCAAAGCTGATGTTTCTTTTACTGATGCCAGACTGTTTTTATATATGATTGATGGCGCAATTCTTCAGCTTTTAATGTCAGAACAGAACAATGAAAATGAGAGATTATTAGTGCGCTTTTTAAGACAGTTTAAATTTAGCGAACCTATGTAATCTCTACACATTTTTAAAGAGAATTAAGTCTGAAAAAGCCCTCAGATGAGGGCCTTATATATTGCTTTTCTAGCTCAGCGCTTCTTTGAGAAACCCTTGTTGGCCAAAAAGCTTTTCTCGAAATTCAGCTTCTAACTGTTCGGTTTGCATATGTAGAGGATTAAAACCTTCGTCTCTGACATCAAGCATATCTACAAATGCTTTAGATAAAATTCCTAACCGATTAACTCCGCCAAATCCTAAATAAACCCCATCCTTCAATTGTTTGAAGGTGAATTTTATATCTTTTCTTTTTAAAATCTTGATCCAATATTCAAACATAATAGGCATGATAAGTTTTGTGACTCTAGCTAAAGCGAGTTTTCTGTTTTTGCTAGAATTTCCTCCTATCGCATTTAATACATCAAATGCGACCGATTTATGCTCAAGTTCTTCAAGGGCATGCCACTCCCAAAGATTTCTGCTTTCTTGCGTAGTTTTTTCTTTAATTAACTGGTCTGTGAGCAATAGGCGAGCAAGTGTAGCTGTGTAATGTTCCATCACTACGGTAGCAGCGACTTGTTCGACTGCTGAAAGTTTACGTAATTTATCTAAACGAGCTTTGGTTTTAGCCTCAATTTCGACCACTTCAGGATAGTTAGAACGGAGGAAATGATTGTTCAATGTTTTATGTTCACGGCTATGAAAAGCTTCTTGAGCAATAAAAGCTCTTATATCTTCTAATAAGTTTTCATCCTTAATTTGGCTTCGAACGTTTCTAATACTTTCTATAAAAAACATTTCACCCGGAGGAAACATTGCGGAAAGTACAACAAACAAAGAAGTGACAACAGGATTTTCCTCATAATAAAAAGAGTAACTTTTATTCGCATCGTAAGAAAGTTCAACATTACGGCGAACTATTTTTTGATTTGATGCTAGAGCTGTATTCATTTTTCTAACTCATCTTTTAAAAAATAATTGATCAAATTTTGATTTCTATTAGAATTTATCAATGAATTTATACGGAAAAAAGCCGGATATTTATAAGGATAAAAAATGAAGGTAACTACAAGAAAACCAAAACAAAATAGAGCGAAAAATACATTTAAATCTATAGTGAGTGCAGGATTTATCTCTGTTATGAAAAATGGCTTGGAGCATACGACTGTACTTAAAGTTTGTGAGATTGCAGGCGTCGGATCGGGAAGTTTTTATGAATATTTCAAAAATAAAGACGCGCTTTTTATCGAGATGCAGCAACACTTCATTGTGGAGATATCAAAAGCCATTTATGAGGTGATTCCTGAAATTTTAGATTTAGAGATCCCTGAAGCAATCCGAACAATTTTTTTAAAAATTGGTGAACTTTTGGCGAAAGATAATAATAAATATTTTTATTGGCTCAGTGTTTCTTCTAAATACAGTACTGAAGCAAGTCAGGTAAAAGCTGTGAAAGCGATAAATGTATTAGCTATTGAATATGCGATGAAACATCCAGAAGTATTAAAAATCAAAAATTTAAAAATGATGGTTTATATTTTAATTCACTCAAGTATCGCTTTAACAATGAACTTTTTTACGTCTGAAAATATGGGTTTTACTTTTGAAGAGTTAGTTGACTGCTTAATTAATATTACGATGTCATACATAGAAGATGATAGGAATAAAGTCGCTTAATTTTCTATTCGCAAGTTTATAATTTTTAGCGCCTAAATGAATACTAAATTAAAGGCTTCCAGCTATTTATAATAAAAAGAACAAATAGGATGAAAGCCTAAAATTTGAATTACAACTTAGAATGTATTTTGAATAATCACATCGTCGTAAGGAAGTTTGCCCACACGTGGGTAAGGCTCGGAAGCCGACTTACCAACTGCAATCATTAAACACACCACATGATCTTCAGGTAAGTTAATGAGCTTTGCCATTGCGTCAAAGTCAAAACCGTCCATAGGGCAGCTATCTAAACCGTGTTCTTGGGCAAGTAACATCAGAGTTTGAGCAAAAATACCCGCACTGCGCATCACTTCGTCACGCTGAGTTTGTGGACGGTCACGATAATACTGGTCAATTGCACCAGCCATAATATTTTGAACTTCTGGAGTTGCACCATCCCACACACGTTTGGCATCAACTTCCCATGTATTTACTTTTGCACATAATACAATCAGTAAAGATGCTTCTGTAACTTGTGGTTGGTCCCAAGCAATTGCACGAATTTTTTGTCTTAACTCAGTGTCTTCAATAATCACTGGACGCCAATGTTGCAAGTTAAAAGCACTTGGTGCATTTGCTAAAACTTCTTGTAATAACTCTTTCTTGTTATCTTCAGATAATTCAAAAGAAGGGTCGAAGCGTTTAATTGCACGGCGCTTACGGAGAGCATCAATAACATTCATAAGATTTTCCTACTTAAGAGGTGGGTAGCAATACTAGTTAGCTTTATAACGTTGAGCTACTTCAGCCGAAGAAAAGTTTGGTAGTAAAGTGATACGTGATTTTTCAAAATTATTCCATTGATTTTCGTCTTTAAGCACAGGAATTGTAATTGTTTCTTTGCGATCAAAGCCGATTAGAGCAGCATCGACCAAATTATTGACATCCATTAATGGCGGAACTTGGCTTAAGTCGATGCCTGAACGTTCCCAAATTTCGGTTTTAGTGGCAGAAGGCAATACGGCTTGAACATGTACACCACGATCTTTTAACTCTAAATGTAAACCTTGGCTAAAAAAATGTATGAAAGACTTACTTGCCCCATAAATGGTAGAGCCAAATTCAGGGGACAACCCAACCACAGAACCTAAATTAATAATTGAGCCTTTACCTTTACGCACAAGTTGCTCTGAAACAGCATGAGACAATCGAACCACCGCAGTCATATTTAAAGTCATGAGTGTTTCAATTTCTTTAATATCTTGAGCTAAAAAGTTCCCGCTTAATGTAATACCTGCGTTATTTACCAAAATTTCAATATCGGCATCGTTTTTAAGTACATCTTCAATTTTACTGATGTCTTGATCCTTTGATAAATCGGCCTGAATAAATTCGACCTGTACATCGTATTTTTCTTGAAGATCTTTTGAAATTTTATCTAAACGGTTGGTGTCTCGTGCCACCAAGATTAAATGATAGCCACGTTGAGCAAATCGATCTGCATAAACAGAACCAATTCCTGACGAAGCCCCTGTAATAAGTACTTTTGATTGAGCTGACATGTGATGTCTCCACGCTTTAATTTTTAGATGATGACTATAATCTAAAATATACAGGTTTTGATGTCAATCATAATCAATGTATAATAATGACGAGCAGGGTGAATAAAAGTGAGCGCACCAACATGAAAGTCAGTAAAACTCAGGTAAAAGAAAACCGAGATAAAATTGTTGAAAAGGCGACTCAACTGTTTCGTAGCAAAGGCTACGATGGGGTCGGCATTGCCGAATTAATGTCTAGCGCAGGCTTTACTCATGGTGGGTTTTATAAACATTTCACTTCGAAGACTGACCTTGTCTCAATTACCGTTAAACATGGGCTTGAGCAGGTTTTAAAAAGAATAGAAGGTTTAAACTTAACTCAATTTATTCAGCTTTATGTGTCCCGCACTCATCGAGATAATCGAGATTTGGGCTGCACACTAACAGCGCTATCTTGTGATGCAGCAAGACAGCCAGACGAAGTAAAAGTCGAATTTGAAGAAGGCATTGAGCAACTTATTCAGTTCATTATGAACGAACGAGCAAAACAAGTTTCTTTAGAAACAGAAGAGTTGAGAAAGCAAGCCATCAATATTCTTGCCCAATCTGTGGGGGCAATTGCCTTGTCTCGCGCATGCCCAGACCAATCAAACCTTAGTGATGAAATATTGGAAAGCTGTAAAGAGAGCCTTTTAAAATTAGCCGATTAAGCTTTGTTATCCGTTAAGCTGGTTTGGCTAAATTGAATTAATCTTGCAATATCGACGGTTCTTTCATAAATGAGTTGTGCTGCATGTTCACAGGCCTGTTCTAATGTAATGGGGCCATTGGCGAGTGAAAAAGCAGCTGTAACGCCATGTTCATAAAGCGCTTGGTAGCCTTCGCCTAAAGAGCCTGCAATGACAATAACTGGAACATTGTGCGCCTTAGCAATTTGACTCACCCCAAAAACTGTTTTGCCACTTAAGGTTTGCTGGTCAAATTTACCTTCGCCTGTAATCACCCAATCTGCATGAGCAATTTTATGCTTAAGTTGGTTTAGTTCAGCCACCACTTTAACGCCAGCTTTAAAGTCTGCATTTAAATAACTTTTGGCTGCAAAGCCTAAACCGCCAGCAGCACCTGAGCCTGCTTCATCTCGTTTGTCTAAACCTAAAAGTTGCTTAGAGATATCGGCAAAATGGGCAAGGGCGGCATCGAGTAACTGGACTTGAGCAGGGGAAGCCCCTTTTTGTGGACCAAAAATATGTGATGCGCCATTTGGACCGCAAAGTGGATTGGTCACATCGGCAGCCAGTAAAAACCGTGTATGCTGAATGCGTGAGTCGAAATGTGTTAAGTCAATGTGTGATAGGTTGTTTAGAGCGAGGCCACCTGCGGGTAAAACGTTTTGGTTGGCATCGAGCAAAACAGCACCCAAAGCACTGAGTAAACCTGTGCCACCATCATTAGTAGCACTACCGCCCACGGTTAAAATAATGTCTTTTGCGCCCGCGTCTAAGGCATCTAAAATAAGCTGGCCTGTGCCAAACGTTGTGCTGTGGCAAGCGTCTCGCTCAGACGGTGGAACTAACTGTATGCCGCTCGCTTGAGCCATTTCAATGATGGCGATTTTCTGATGCTCTAACCATCCCCATTTGGCCTGAACAGGCTGACCTAATGGCCCGACTACAGTTTTTTCACGCCATTGACCATCACAGACTTCTAAAACTGCTTCAATGGTTCCTTCACCGCCATCTGCCATTGGACATAAAACAGTTTCTGCATGAGGAAAAACCGCTTGCCACCCTTTGGCAATGGCTTGCGCTACCTTCAAAGCAGATAAGCTGTCTTTAAATGAGTCAGGGGCGATCACAACCTTCATAAATACTCTAATAAGGATAAGTTTCTCATTGTTTTATACTGCTTAATACCAAAAAACCAGAGATAAACACATGTAAGTGTCAATTTTAAAACGCTTTCAAACTGTTAAAAATGAAACCCAATAATGTTTTTATCTGTAAAAACTACAGCTATTAAATTTTTAAGTCATTGTTTTATATGTTTTTATATAAATAATGTGCTTGGGCTGAATGATTGTAATTGTAAATAATATGGCACATATTATAAGAGCGGTTGAGCCGGCTTTTAAAAGATGAGCAATAACATAAAAAGCAGACTCTACTCATAGGTAAACAGCGGGTAGCTTTGATAAAACCATAATTAAATTGTGATTTCACTGAGCCTGTTGAGTGTAAAAAAGATAAGAGGATGAAAAAGTGGATAATTCAGAAGAACAAAAGCACATACAGGAAAATAATAGTTTTGCGCGAATTGAGCCATATACTCATCCTGCTGGCGGGTGGGGCGCACTGCTGAGTGTTGCCCGAAACTTAAAGCGACAAGATATTTTAGGCAAAGGCTCAATTACCTTACTCAACATTAACCAGCCTACAGGTTTTGACTGTCCCGGCTGTGCATGGCCAGAAAAGAAAGACGCTCACGCATTTAACTTTTGTGAAAATGGTGCCAAAGCGGTTGCCTTTGAAGCGACCAGTAAAACCGTTACTCCCGAATATTTCGCAGGGCATACCGTCAGTTGGCTGTCAGAACAAAGCGATTTTTTCCTAGAAGACCTAGGCCGCTTAACCGACCCAGTTCGTTATGATGCTGCAACCGATAAATATGTTCCTATTTCGTGGGATGATGCATTTAAGCTCATTGCTCAACATTTACATGCGCTAGATAACCCAGACCAAGCGGCATTTTATACGTCGGGCCGTGCCAGTAACGAAGCAGCATTTTTATATCAATTATTTGTGAGAAGCTTTGGTACAAATAACTTTCCAGACTGTTCGAACATGTGCCATGAAACCACAAGTGTCGGCTTGCTTGACTCAATTGGTTTAGGAAAGGGCACAGTCACCCTAGATGACTTCGATATAGCTGATGCTATTTTTAGTTTTGGGCATAACCCCGGCACTAACCATCCACGTATGTTAGGTACTTTACGTGAAGTTTCTAAACGCGGCGGCAATATTATTGCGATTAACCCAATTAAAGAACGAGGCCTAGAGCGTTTCCAAGACCCACAAGCACCGCTTGAAATGATGACCAACGGCAGTACGCCAATTAGTCGTTATTATTTCCAGCCTAAAATTGGGGGTGACTATGCACTCATGTTAGGGATGTTAAAGCACTTAAATGAGTGGGATAAAAAAGCACTTGCCTCAGGTAAACCAAGCGTTTTTGACCGAAACTTTATTGCGGTCAATACTGTTGGTTTCGATGAAATGATTGCCGAGGTAGAAAGAACCGAGTGGGCAGATATTCATAAGCACTCAGGTCTGTCACCTGAACATTTAGAAAAACTCTCTAAACTCTTTTTAGAGTCAGAGCGCTCTATTTTCTGTTGGGGTATGGGGATTACCCAGCACCGTCACGGAACTGCTAACGTACATATGCTGGCAAATTTATTGTTGGCGCGTGGTCAAATTGGTAGACCGGGTGCAGGGCTATGTCCGGTTCGTGGGCACAGTAACGTGCAAGGCGACCGAACTATGGGTATTAATGAACTGCCTAGCCCTAAACTACTCGATAGCATTGACCGTGTGTTCGGTATTAAATCACCGAGAAAAAATGGGCATGGTGTGGTTGAAACCATTAAAGCTATGGCTGAAGGCGAGGTCAAAGTCTTTATTGGTTTGGGCGGAAACTTTGCGGTTGCGACGCCAGATACTCCATATACTCAAGAAGCGCTTAGAAAATGTGATTTAACTGTTCATGTCACAACGAAATTAAATCGTAGCCATTTGGTGTGTGGTAAAGACGCACTTATTTTGCCATGTTTAGGCCGTACCGAAATTGATGAGCAGCTTCATGGCCCGCAAGCCATTTCGGTTGAAGACTCAATGAGTAATGTTCACTTGTCGGCGGGGCGTAACACGCCAATTTCTAAAAATATTTTGTCAGAACCAGATATTGTGGCAAGAATGGCTGAAGCGGTACTTCCAGACAGTCAGATTAAATGGAAATGGTACATCGAAAGCTATGACCGTATTCGCGACTCAATTGCCGATGTATTTGATGAGTTCCATGACTTTAATTTACGCGTCTATAAACCGGGTGGTTTCCACTTAGAACATCCAGCCAATCAGCACATCTGGAATACAAAAAGTGGTAAAGCGCAGTTTATGATTACACCGCTCAGTGAGGTTTATGCCGATAAGGAAAATCAGTACGCTGCGGCATATACCGAAAGTAAGGTCTATACCTTAATGACCACTCGCTCTCATGACCAATACAACACCACTTTATATGGTCTAGATGACCGTTACCGCGGAGTGTTTGGTCAGCGCCGTGTATTGTTTATGAACCAAGCCGATATTGATGAAGCAGGCTTTGAAGCAAACCAGTGGGTCGATATTGAAAGTGTGTTCTCGGATGGTGTGAAACGTATTGTGCATAGTTTTCGTATTGTGCCGTACAACATTCCACGCGGCAGCTTGGCGGCTTACTATCCGGAAACCAATCCTTTGGTGGCATTAAGCAGTCACGATAAATATGCCAAGATTCCGGCATCAAAAAGTGTTCCTGTGATTTTGCATCCCGGAAATGCACCTGAGCACTTTAACTTGGCAACAGCCGTTGACCCTGAAGATGCAGATAGAAAAGTCAGCAGCCTTTAAAACAAACACGATATTTAAAATGTAATTCAAACAAATGGCGCTCTAAACAAGCGCCATTTTGAAATAAAGGAAATCATTTTGACACCACATTCTTATGGGGTTGAAACATTACAAGTACAGCGGTTTAACAAAACCGAATCTGAAAATGTTTTAGATCATATTGTGCAAGAGTACCCAATCGCCTTGGTGTATAACGGTATTTCACATGCGGTGATGATGGCAACACCAACCGATGTCGAATTATTTGCCAAAGGTTTTAGCCTCTCAGAAGGTATTTTGACCAGTTTAAAAGAGCTATATGCGCTTGATGTGCATCAAAGTGAATTGGGAATTACGGTGGAAATGACCATTTCATCGAGAGCATTTGCTGCACTAAAAGAACACCGCCGTATGATGGTAGGCCGTACAGGTTGTGGGTTATGTGGAATTGAGAGCTTAGAGCAGTTTCAGTTAGATGTTCCCAAAATTACAACGCATGCATCAAAAATATGGCTTGAGCAAATTCCGAGTGCCATTTCCCATTTAAAAGCCCAGCAAGAAATTACCGCTTTAACAGGTGGAGCACATGCCGCAGCGTGGGTGGTTGATGGTCAAATCGTGGCGTTATTTGAAGATGTTGGCCGCCATAATGCCTTAGACAAACTAATTGGTTATTTGGCGCAAGAAAACTACGACACCAGTTTAGGTTTTGTGGTGATGACCAGTCGGGCAAGTTATGAACTGATACGAAAATGTGCGCAGTTGAATATTAGCTTGCTAGCTTCAATTTCAGCACCGACCAGTATGGCCATTCAGTTAGCCAAACAATCTGGCCTGACATTGGCAAGTTTCTGTAGGGGAGACAGATTTGTTTTATATACAGAAATTTAAAATATATCGTTCAATATGATGGGCTTAAAACAAAGCTCATCTGACATTTCTGTTGCTTTTAAGCTAAGGATAGATTTTATAGATTATTATAAAACTCTAAAGGTTCAGAGTCTGTCCAAATGTCTTGGGTACAATCAATAAAAGAATGGGCAAAACGTCTAAAAAAACAAATTATTATGCTTTGGTTCGCATCAAGGCATCCTCAAATGCCGTGGTTACCAAAAATTATTGCGGTCGTGGCTGTGGCTTATGCTTTTAGTCCCATCGACTTAATTCCAGATTTTATTCCTATTTTAGGCTTTGTAGATGATGCTATCATTTTACCCATACTCATTTGGTTAGCGCTTCGTTTTACGCCTCAACAGGTTATTTTCGATGCGGAACAGCAAGCTAATGAATGGCTAGAAGAACATGAAAAAGGGCCACGAAATTATTTGGTTGCTGTACTTATTATTTTAATATGGCTCACTCTTGCGGTGATGGCTTATTTTTATTTTGGTGGTGGTTTGTAGGTGAACTAAGCTTAGAAACCCTGTCGTAATTTAATGCCCTGAACATTGTGCTTTGCTACAACTCAAAGGATAATAACGTTTTTATAAGCTATGAGTTGCAGACAATGAAAATCGTCGCAGATGAAAACTTGGCATTTACCGATTACTTTTTTTCAGAATTTGGCGATATTCAACACCATGCAGGACGCACCTTAACACATGCAGATGTAAAAGATGCTGAAGCTTTATTGGTTCGCTCAGTCACCGCAGTGAACGAAAGTTTAATTCAAAATACCGCTTTAAAATATGTGGGTAGTGCCACAATTGGAACCGATCATTTAGATATTCAAGCCTTAGAAAAACATGACATTACATGGGCCAATGCGGCAGGTTGTAACGCACAGGCTGTGGCTGAATATGTGATTACTGCTTTACTGCATTTAGATACAAACCTTTTAGAACGACAAGAAAAATTTACGCTAGGCATCGTTGGTCTTGGTAACGTGGGTAAACGTTTGGCTTATATGGCTCAGTTACTTGGTTGGAACGTAATTGGTTTTGACCCATATGTACAGTTAGATTCAATTGAAAATGTAAGCTTTAAAGCCCTATTGCAACAAGCCAATGCCATTTCCATTCATGTGCCGCTCACCAAAAACGATGAACATGCGACATATCATCTTTTCAATGAACAAACTTTTGCACAACTTCAACCTGGCACCATTTTAATTAATAGCGCTCGTGGTCCAGTCGTGAAAGAAGCTGCTTTAATGCAAGACATTCAACGCACTCAGCGAAAAGTGGTGCTCGATGTATTTGAACATGAGCCAGTCATATCTGATGAGCTTTTAAATATGTTGGCGTTGGCAACACCGCATATCGCAGGCTATAGCTTGGAAGGTAAGGCACGCGGTACACAAATGATTTATGAAGCGTTTTGCCAAAAGTTCGGATATGACATCAATAAACGTTTCGAGACTCAGTTGCCTGCATGCGAAGACTATTTTTCAGGACATGATTTAAAAGCGGTGTTAAAGCAAAAACTATCTCAAATTTATGATATTGCTCAAGATGATGCCAACATCCGTGCCTGTGTTAAAGACGGCAAAGTAGAGCAAAAAGCATTTGATTTATTACGTAAGAATTATCCGCTGCGCCGTGAATGGGCAGCACATGGGGGACCACAGGCATGAGTTTAAGTTATCAACCTACTTGTTCAATTGATGCTTTAAAGGCTCGTGCTAAGCTTTATACCCAAATTCGCCAGTTCTTTGCAGAACGTGAAGTCATGGAAGTCGAAACGCCAATTGTTTCACAAGCAGGCGTTACCGATGTGCATTTGGCTTCGGTTCAGACTTTGCGCCATATTCATGGCAAGTTGCAAACTCAATATTTACAAACCTCACCAGAGTTCGCCATGAAACGGTTATTGGCAAGTGGTAGCGGGCCGATTTATCAAATCTGTAAGGTTTTCCGAGACGATGAACACGGGCGCAAACACAACAGTGAATTTACCATGCTTGAATGGTACCGTCCGGGTTTGGACTTAAAAGCATTAATGCATGAAACAGCCGATTTATTACAAACCTGTTTGCAGCATCGTTTTGGGGAAGTTCGTCCGTTTATTTTAAGTTATAAACATGCCTTTCAGGACCGCTTGGACATTAACCCATTGCAAGCGACTTTAAAGCAACTCAAAGATACTGCGAATCGTGTGGGATTAAATCTTGATTTAGGTGATGACCGCTTAGCTTATATGGATTTGTTGTTCTCTCATTTTGTTGAGCCAAGTTTAGGTTTTGATGCGCCTATCTTTTTAACTGACTTTCCACCAGAAATGGCGTCTTTGGCAAAAGTGAAAGTAGATGAAGATGGGGAAGAGGTCGCAGCACGTTTTGAGGTTTATATTGAAGGCTTAGAGCTTGCCAATGCTTACGATGAATTGCTCGATGCAGAGGTGTTACGTTCACGCTTTGAAGCAGATAATGCAGAGCGGGCTAAGCAAGGGCTGCATGTCATGCCATTAGATGAGCACTTGTTAGCAGCTTTGCCTCATATGCCTGAATGTTCAGGAATTGCTTTAGGAATTGACCGATTACTCATGGTCGCAACCGATCAACTTAAAATTGAAAAAGTCATCGCATTTCCAGCTGAAATTGCCTGAGGGCGAGCAAATAAAAAAGCCACATATTGTGGCTTTTTTATTTGGAGCTTATTTAAATTAAGCTTGTTGAATACCTGCAACAACCCAGTCTTGCTGAGAGCCAACAGGTTTTACAAAGTGCCAGATTTCAGTAAATGGCTGTGGCAAGCTATTTAAATCTTCACTTACTGTACCTGTAAAGCGTACGCTCACAATGTATTGACCATTTTCAGTCGCACTGTCTACAACCATTGCATTTAAGTTACTAAACTCAGCAACGTCCTGATCTTGGTTCTCCATGATGTCGTTATACATAGAGTTATAAAGTTCAGGGGTTAAGTAGCGACGAATTTCTTCGATGTTACTTGCACTGTTAATTGACTGAATGTGGTTAAAACGCTGACGAGCAACACGTAAGAAAGAAGCAGGTTCGCTACCATCTGGTAACTGGTTGCCATTACTTGTTGTTGCACCGCCAAACGGAGCTTGAGTTGCTGTACCACCACCAACAGACTGACCAAAAATATTGGTATTGTCGTTTGAGTTAGTTGGCGCAGCTGAACGGCCAAATGTGTTTTGACCGTTGCTGTTTGGAGCGTAAGGATTATTTGCTGCTAATTTTTTTTTCCCGCCAAATTTGCGGAATACAAAAAAGGCAACAGCAGCAGCAAGTAATACCCATAACCAACCTGGGATACCACCTTTCTTCTCTTGTTGCTGTTGAGCAGCTTGTTGCTCGTTGTCAGGCTGGGTTACACGTTGTTCAGTTGATGTTGGTTTGTCATCAGCTAAAGCATGTGCTGCAACAGCACCTACGGCAGCACCAGCTACACCAGCTGCAACCATTGAACCAACACCCGGACCAGATCTCTGAGGTGCTGTAGCAGGTTGTTGAACTGGAGCCACTTGACGAGGTTGTTGATATGACTGGCTTGAAGTGGTAGAGCGTGCCATGCCGTGGCTTTTACCACCACCTGCACGTTTTGCTTCAGCAAGAGGAGAAATTGCCAAAGCAGCCATTAAAATACCGGTTATCAAGCCGCGCTGGTGTACTTCCATAGGAAATTCCTGTTTAAAATTAATTTGTAATAGTATTTATGCAGCCATTTACACTAAATTTCAACTATAAAAATATGTTTTTTTATGTCAATTCATCGCTGAGCTGCATCGCTTCGGTTAGCGCTTCATGTAAGCGTGCCACAGCAATCACTTGTACCCCCGGAATCGCTTTTTGTGGGGCGTTGCCTCTAGGTAAAATGACATATTTAAAGCCATGTTTTGCCGCTTCTTTTAAACGCTCTTGTCCATTTGGTACAGGACGAATTTCACCTGAAAGTCCAACTTCACCAAAAACTGCAAGTTGCTGAGGCAATGCTTTGGTACGTAAACTCGAAGCACAGGCCAGTAAAACAGCCAAGTCAGAACCTGTTTCAGTAATTTTTAAACCACCGACAATATTGACATAGACATCTTGCCCTGTGGTTTGCACACCACCATGACGGTGCATGACAGCAAGCAACATGTTTAAGCGGTTTTGTTCAAGACCAAGTGCGACGCGTCGTGGTTGCCCTTGGGCATCATCAACTAAAGCTTGAACTTCAACTAAGAGTGGGCGAGTTCCTTCACGGCTAATCATGACAATTGAACCGGGAATTGCTTCATCGTAACGACTTAAGAAAATAGCAGAAGGGTTGGCTACTTCGCGTAAACCTTTATCGGTCATGCCAAATACACCAAGTTCGTTGACTGCACCAAAACGGTTTTTCACAGCACGAATCATACGATAACGTGAGTCGGACTGGCCTTCAAAATAAAGTACACAGTCCACCATGTGTTCTAAAACACGCGGACCTGCGAGTGCACCTTCTTTGGTCACGTGACCAACTATAAATAGCGCCGTGCCACTATTTTTTGCATAACGGGTTAATAACGCAGCAGATTCACGAATTTGTGAGACACCACCTGGTGCAGATTGGAGCGTTTCTGTGTAAAGCGTTTGAATCGAGTCTAAAATTGCAACAACAGGTTTTTCTTGTTCTAAAACTTCACAAATCCGCTCGACACAGGTTTCCGCCATGACTTTTAATTGATCTGTCGGCAGGTCAAGACGCTGAGCACGTAAGGCCACCTGAGATAACGATTCTTCACCCGTAATATAGAGCGCAGAGCTTTTTGCACTTGCCATGTGGGTTGCGGTTTGCAAAAGAATAGTCGATTTACCAATACCCGGATCACCACCAATTAGGACAACAGAGCCTGTGACCAAACCACCGCCGAGCACACGGTCAAACTCGCTGATACCTGTAGGCAAACGGGTTTCATGAGAAACCGAGACTTTATTTAGTGTTGTGATATTGGCAACTTGGCCTGCGTAGCCACCAATTTTAGGACGCGCACGATGCGCTGTAGTAGGTTCGAGTTTGACTTCAGTCAGAGAATTCCATTCACCACACTCTGAACATTGACCGGCCCATTTAGGATGATCAGCACCACATTGTTCGCAACGGTAAACAGTTTTGACTTTGCTCATATTCGACTTCGGTTAGATAACTTCATAATCAGTAAAAACAGAGTATAGCAAAACGACACCCTGAACGTAGGCAGAACCCGATCATTTTTCAAAGGCCTATTTTTCACGCGTTGTCCAAAAATATTGGAATGCATTTTGCTTTAGCTAAGGTGGGAAATTTTTAGGATATTTACCTATGTCTAATCTTCAGCATCATGATCATGCTGGCGACTTACAGCGCAAGCTGACCAATCGCCATTTACAATTGATTGCTATCGGAGGGGCCATTGGAACAGGCCTGTTTATGGGGTCGGGCAAAACTATTTCATTGGCGGGGCCGTCAATCTTATTTATCTATTTAATTATTGGCACCATGATTTTCTTTCTTATGCGTGCTTTGGGAGAGGTTTTACTTTCAAACCTAAATTATAAGTCATTCGTTGATATGGCTTATGACCTGATTGGGCCTGGGGCTGGCTTTTATGTCGGGTGGACCTACTGGGTAAGTTGGGTACTCGTAGGTATGGCAGATTTAACCGCGGTAACGAGCTATTTGAGTTTTTGGTTACCTAATGGAGTCAGTTTTAGTCCAATAGAACAGGCCATGATTAGTGCGGGCTGTGTTCTCTTTCTATTAGTTTTAAACTTATTAACGGTTCGTCTATTTGGTGAAGTTGAATTTTGGTTTGCGATTATCAAAATTGTTGCCATTATTGCTTTAGTCCTTGCCGGCATCTACATGGTCGTGACCAAGTTCCAATCACCATCTGGCTCTGTTGCTGCTATCTCTAACATTTGGAATCATGGCGGTATGTTCCCTCATGGGGTAAATGGTTTCCTTGCGGGCTTCCAGATTGCGATCTTTGCTTTTATTGGGGTGGAGTTGGTCGGAACTACAGCCGCTGAAACTAAAGATCCACATAAACATTTGCCTAAAGCAATTAACGCAATTCCGATTCGCGTCATTTTGTTCTATGTATTGGCATTAATGGTGGTGATGTCTGTAACACCTTGGGATCAGGTAAAAGCAGATCGTAGCCCATTCGTTGAATTATTCTTAATGGCAGGTATTCCAACTGCTGCAATTATTATGAATCTCGTGGTGTTGTCATCGGTAATGTCTTCGATGAACAGCGGTATTTTTTCAACGAGCCGAATGATGTACGGCTTATCGCGTGATGGTCAGGCACCTGAAACTTTGGGTCAGCTGACTAAAAGCGCAGTTCCGGCAAATGGTTTAATTTTTTCCTGTGCCTGTATTATGGGCGGTGCTTTACTACAATATTTTGTGCCAAATACCATTGAAGCATTTACCTTGGCAACAACCTTATGCACCATTTTATTCTTAACGGTATGGATTTTGATTTTGGTATGTTACATCCGCTACCGGAAGTTATCTCCTGAACTGCATGAAAAATCGAACTTTAAAATGCCGGGTGGGGTAGCGATGAGTTATGTCGTTATTGCTTTCTTCTTATTTACGATTGCGATTTTAAGCCTTGAAGCAGATACAGCTAAGTCATTTATGGTCAGCCCAATCTGGTTCCTTGTACTTGCAATTGGTTACTTTGGTTTTTATAAGTCAAAAATAAAACGTAATTTTGCCCAAGAATAAATAACTTAGAAGCAAAATATAAAAAGGCAATCGATCAGATTGCCTTTTTTAATTGAAAAATCAAGGTGATTCAAGTCTTATTTGTAGACTGGAAGGTGCGTTGTATTGCTATGTTCTTGTGCGTATTATCGGATTTAATTGTATGTATCTTGAAATTATCAGCCATACAGACAAAAATTGGTTAGCTGAAAAGTTGTCAAAAAATATACATTTAAAAAGATACCTGCAAATGGTGCGATATCGTCTTTTTGATTTGAATTTAGCTAACGGACTAAAAAAATTACTGGAGTGTATTCATAAAATGTCGAATCAAAATCTGAGCGACCCTCATGAACAAGGTGAGCTCCATCGTAGTCTTTCCAATCGGCATTTACAGCTGATTGCAATTGGTGGTGCCATTGGTACTGGATTATTCATGGGGTCAGGTAAAACGATTAGTCTTGCCGGCCCATCTATCTTATTCATTTATTTGATTATTGGTGTGATGGTGTTTTTTGTCATGCGTGCGCTTGGCGAATTACTCCTGTCAAATCTGACCTATAAATCATTTATTGACTTCACCACAGATTTAATTGGCCCATGGGCTGGTTATTTTGTGGGGTGGACCTATTGGTTGTGTTGGATCACGATTGGTATCGCCGATCTTTCTGCAATTATCTATTACCTGCAATTTTTCAATAACGGGCAGCCTTTCTCACCAATGGAAGGTGCAATGATTAGTGTGGCTGCTATTGTATTTATTATGGGTTTGAACCTATTAACTGTACGCCTATTTGGGGAGTTAGAGTTCTGGTTTGCGCTTATTAAGATTCTTGCGATTATTATTTTAATTGCAGTGGGTCTATGGATGATCTTTACCGGCTTTACTTCTAGTACGGGTGAGGTGGCTTCATTTACTCACTTGTGGGCAAATGGTGGTTTCTTCCCAACAGGGGTGCATGGCTTCTTGGCGGGCTTCCAGATTGCAATTTTTGCTTTCGTTGGTGTAGAACTTGTGGGAACAACGGCTGCTGAAACCAAAGATCCTGAGCGTAACTTGCCTAAAGCGATTAACTCAATTCCAGTTCGTATCATTATTTTCTACGTATTGGCATTGCTTATTGTAATGTCTGTAACGCCGTGGAACAGAATTGATCCGGCGATCAGTCCATTTGTAAACTTGTTTAGCCAAGCAGGTATTGCAGCGGCAGCAATCTTGATGAACTTAGTGGTATTGTCATCGGTGATGTCGTCAATGAACAGCGGTGTATTCTCAACAAGCCGTATGTTGTTTGGTTTATCTCGTGAAGATCAAGGACCGAAAGCTTTTGGTAAATTAAACAGACGTGCAGTACCTGCAAATGCATTGTATTTCTCTGCTGCGTGTTTATTGTTAGGTGCGGCATTACAGTATTTTGTACCAAACACAGTTGAAGCCTTCACACTTGCAACAACGCTTTCAACCATTTTGTTCATTTGCGTGTGGTTACTGATTATCTGGAGCTACATTCGTTATTACACGACGCGTCCTGAATTGCATGCTAAATCAACATTTAAATTGCCCGGTGGTTTATTTACCTGTTGGATCACGATTATTTTCTTTGTTGGCATGATTTATGTGTTGTCTTTAGAGCCAGACACGTTTAAAGCACTGAAAGTCAGTCCAATCTGGTTTGTTATCTTGATCATTGGTTATTTCTTCTTCTATAAACCACGTCATAAAAAATAATGAAATTGATGTGGTTATGACTAAACGCTGGCTGAAAAGCTGGCGTTTTTTATGCATATTGTTTTTCTATTCAAGTTTACTCTTTAGCCGCCTGCATGATCACGGTATACTGCATCGAATTGTTTAAATCAGGTGCTCAGATGCTTCGTGTCATTTGCCTCATCAGTTTATTGAGCAGCAGTATTTTGCTTACAGCTTGCGGTCAGTCAGGAGCATTACAGCTACCTTCTGATCCAAATTATGACAACCGTGCAAAATACTTGCTCTATCGTAATAAAGAATCAAAACAAGTTGTGCAAAAGGATGAAAAGGCTGAACAGCCAGTCGAGTCATCATCAGCTCCAACCCAAACAACTTCACCTTAAGCTTTGAAATAAGGACACATTCATGAGTTTCACCCGCATTAATGGAGTATTGCATGCAGAGCAATGTTCTCTAGAGCAGCTTGCGCAGCAATTTGGCACACCGTTATATGTTTATTCAAAAGCCGCTTTTGAAAAACATTATTTAGATATGGATCGTGCCTTTGACTTTATTGATCATCAAATCTGTTTTGCGGTGAAGTCTAACTCAAACTTGGCTGTTCTTAGTGTCTTGGCAAAACTTGGTGCGGGTTTTGACATTGTGTCTGGTGGTGAGCTGGCTCGTGTTTTAAAAGCGGGTGGGGATGCTTCTAAAATCGTATTTTCAGGTTTAGGTAAAACTGAAGTAGATATTGAAACATCACTTAATGTAGGTATTGCTTGTTTTAATGTCGAGTCTTATGCAGAGTTAGACCGCATTCAAAAAGTAGCTGCTCGTTTAGGTAAAAAAGCACCCGTTTCATTACGTGTAAATCCAGATGTCGATGCAAAAACGCATCCTTATATTTCAACTGGTTTAAAAGAAAATAAATTTGGTATTCCAAGTGATACTGTTTATGAAACCTATCAATACGCAGCTTCTTTACCTAACCTTGAAATTGTAGGTATTGACTGTCACATTGGTTCACAGCTCACTGAAACTAAACCATTTGTTGATGCTTTAGACCGTGTCATTGTGATGATTGATGAGTTGAAAAAACTAGGCATCAATCTTAAACATATCGATATCGGTGGTGGTTTAGGGGTTTGTTATAAAGATGAGACACCGCCAAGTGTTGAAGAATATGCGAACTCTATGAAACCTGCTTTAGAAAAATTAGGCTTAAAAGTCTATATGGAGCCGGGCCGTAGCATCAGTGCAAATGCGGGTGTACTTTTAACTAAAGTTGATTTGCTTAAACCAACGACACATCGTAATTTCGCGATTATTGATGCAGCAATGAATGATTTGATTCGTCCTGCTTTATATGAAGCTTGGATGGATATTCAGCCTGTTGTGCCACGTACCGATACTGAAGAAAAAGTATGGGACCTCGTTGGTGCGATTTGTGAAACAGGTGACTTTATTGGTAAAGATCGCGCACTCGCATTACAAGAAAATGACTTGTTGGCTGTACTTGGTGCAGGGGCTTATGGCTTTGTGATGAGTTCAAATTACAACACGCGTGGCCGTGCTGCAGAAGTCATGGTATCAGGTGAAAAGAGCTATTTAATTCGTGAACGTGAAACGGTTGAGTCGCTTTGGGAAAAAGAACGTTTATTGCCTGAGGAGTAAATGAGATGTTATTAGAATTTACCAAAATGCATGGTTTGGGCAATGATTTCATGGTGGTTGACCTAATTAGCCAAAGAGCTTATTTAGATACGGCAACCATTCAACGTTTGGCAGATCGACACTTTGGTGTTGGCTTTGACCAGCTTTTAATTGTTGAACCACCAGATTTACCAGAAGCTGACTTTAAATATCGCATTTTCAATGCAGATGGTTCTGAGGTTGAACAATGTGGTAATGGCGTACGTTGTTTCGCGCGTTTTGTACACGAGCGTCATTTAACCAATAAAACCAACATTACCGTGCAAACCAAAGCAGGTATTGTAAAGCCAGAGCTTGGGCAAAATGGTTGGGTGCGCGTAAATATGGGCTATCCAAAATTTCTACCAAATGAAATTCCATTTATTGCCGAAGAGCCAGAAGCTTTGTATACCCTTGAGTTGGCAAATGACCAAAACATTAGTATTGACGTGGTAAACATGGGTAACCCACACGCGGTCACTATTGTTCCAGATGTACTCACTGCAGATGTTGCTGGTATTGGCCCACAAGTTGAATCACATAAACGTTTTCCTGAACGTGTGAATGCTGGTTTTATGCAAGTGATTGATGATAAACATGTTCGCTTACGTGTATTTGAACGTGGTGTTGGTGAAACACTAGCGTGTGGTACAGGAGCATGTGCTGCTGCGGTAAGTGGTATGCGCCGTGGTTTACTTGCGAACTCAGTTGAAGTTGAACTTGCTGGCGGTAAGCTACAAATTGAATGGCAAGAAGGTGATGTGGTTTGGATGACTGGTCCAACAACCCATGTATATGATGGGCGTTTGGATTTACGTTATTTCCAAGGTTAATCGCATGGCCTAAATAGAAGCCTCTTTTCATCAGTTAAAGTGATAAAAGAGGCTTTCTTTTATATGTACAATAATTTTTTAATTTCATTACTTTATAAAAATATGAATAATTTAATTTTCTTACCTGGTGCATCAGGCAGTACGACATTTTGGCATCCTTTAATTGAAAAATTACCTCAGCAATACCGTACAAAAATTATTGGTTATCCCGGTTTCGGTGATACACCAGAATCTCTTGAAGTAAAAAGTTTTGAAGACCTAACAAATTATGTGGTCGACCAAATTAATGAAGAATCTATCATTGTTGCGCAATCTATGGGTGGGATTTTTGCCGTTGCCGCAGCGCTACAAAAACCTCATTTGGTGAAAGGGCTGGTCTTAATTGCTACTTCTGGTGGAATCAACCTTAAACGATTTAATGTTCAAGACTGGCGTGAAGCATACCGCCAAACATTTTTAAAATATCCAGATTGGTTTGTTACCACTCATGCTAACTATGAAGAGTTTTTGCCAGATATAAATGTTGAAACTTTATTAATCTGGGGCGATAACGATCCAGTAAGTCCTGTTCAGGTAGGTCAATATTTAAATCAAAAGTTTGAAAAGTCGACGTTATATGTTGTGAAAGGTGGGGACCATCAATTAGCAGAAAAACATGCCAATGAAGTTGCGGTCCAAATAGCAAACTACTTAAAAAACTTCATGTAAATCTTTAGCTATTATTTAGCGTGCTATGCGTTCGCACGCTTTTTTAAAAGTTATCTCTTACTGAAAGCTAATTTCAATGCGAACAACACAAAAATACTGCCTGTAATCCGGTCCATATATTTCACAAACTTAGGTTGTTTTAGATAACGTGAAAGTGGTTGCATGGCTAGAATTAATAAAGTTGACCATACTATTCCAATCACCACATGAATCATTACAAGTCCCATTACCCAAGTGACAGCCGATGCTTGGGCTGGAATGAACTGGGGAAGAAATGAAATATAAAAGATGCCTACTTTGGGATTAAGTAAATTGCCAAAGAAACCTTTAATGAACCAATTCTCTGAGGTAGAGCGATTTGAATTATTTTCTTGTATGTCTGCAAGTTGGCTACGTGGTTTTAAAATCATATTTAAACCCAGCCATGCAAGATAAGCAGCTCCCATCCATTTCAATAGATTAAAAGCTAAGTTTGAAGCCATAAGTAAGGCACCTAAACCGCAGGCCACGACAATTCCCCATACAATACAGCCAAGGCTAATTCCAAGAGCTGCTTGAAACGCTTTAGTTTTACCTTCAAGTGTAGCGGTGCGAATAATTAAAGTGGTATCTAAACCAGGCGTAAGCGTCAGTAAAGTAATGGCAATTAAATAAGGAATGAGTATGGTGGTCATGGCAGCAAGGTCCAATGAATACTTGGTATAAATTGTAATATATAAGTTAGATTCATTATGCTGTCCTATATGAAATTTTCCTCATCAAATAGTTTTTGGTACACTCAAAAAAATGGGCAAATAAATGGAGAGCAATTTGGATTTTGCATTACAACTGCTCTCGATGTGGTTAAAAGAAAGAAAAATTCAAAATCAGTCTGAGCATACAATCACGGCTTATGAGCGAGATGTGAAAAGCTTTCTTGAGTTCTGTGACTCAAAAAAAATTGATTTAAAAAATGTTGAAGCTTCAGATTTACGTGAATATCTGGCTCAGCGTGTTGAGCAAGACCAGTTAAGCGCAAGTAGCATGCAGCGTCATCTCACTTCTATTCGTCAGTTTATGAAATGGGCTGAACAAGGCAAATATCTAGAAATTAATCCTACTGACGATTTTAAGTTAAAACGCCAACCTCGGCCCTTGCCGGGCATGATCGATATAGAAACGGTTAATCAAATTTTAGATCAACCCATGCCGGAAAAACCAGTTGATCAGCAGCTTTGGTTGCGAGATAAAGCCATGTTGGAACTACTTTACTCAAGTGGTTTACGTCTCGCTGAACTACAAGGCCTCACAATTAAAGATATTGATTTTAATCGTCATCTTGTTCGTATTACGGGTAAAGGAAATAAAACCCGTATTGTCCCATTTGGGAAAAAGGCAAAAGAAAGTCTATTGAACTGGCTTAAAATTTATAAAATCTGGAAAGGTCATTTTGACCAAAATGCTTTTGTTTTTATTTCGCAGCGTGGTGGTGTACTCACTCCACGTCAAATCGAGAAACGTGTAAAACTTCAGGCACAACGAGCAGGTGTAAATGTCGACTTACATCCGCATTTACTTCGACATTGTTTTGCCAGCCATATGTTATCAAGTAGTGGTGATTTGCGTTCAGTTCAAGAAATGTTAGGCCATAGCAACTTATCGACTACCCAAATTTATACGCATATCGATTTTGATCATTTGGCTCAAGTGTATGATCAGGCTCATCCGCGAGCGACCAAGCATTAAGTTATTTAAGTTGAATTATTTATCAATACGCGACTTTGATTGCACTGAATAAGATGAATGTAGAGATCATTTGTACTTTTTTACAAATTTGTTTAAAAGAAATATGTGAAATTACCCAATTGACCATTTTGAACTTTGCACATTTTGTCGGCATATATGGCCTAAAAACGACAAAATTTGACTCATTTACAAGGCGCTTATGTTTCTGACTAATAAGGTAAATAAGATAAAAAGATAATAAAAATCAATGTATAAAATAGACTTTAAAAAGAATAAAATAAGGGCGAGTCAGGTGTGAAATTTTTTTTATGAACTGATGATTTCATTTTTTTTGTACTGTTCCAGAAAATTGTGACTTGACCGAAATGCCAAACACATTGCAAGATAGGGTACCTAAAAAATTTGAATTGAAGAGTTAATATACTTTTCTCAACATTTACTTTTGCTAGAACAGCCGAGGATTACATGAAGGCTCTTGTTGCTGTAAAACGTGTGGTTGATGCCAACGTTAAAGTTCGTGTTAAGCCGGACAATAGTGGGGTTGACCTTACCAACGTTAAAATGTCAATTAACCCATTTTGTGAAATCGCAGTGGAAGAAGCGGTTCGCTTAAAAGAAAAAGGAACAGTATCAGAAATCGTTGTTGTTTCTATTGGTCCTAAAGAAGCTCAAGAACAAATCCGTTCTGCAATGGCTTTGGGTGCAGACCGCGGTATTTTAGTTGAAACCACTGATGAAATTGGCGCTCTAGAAGTTGCTAAAATCTTAAAAGGTGTTGTTGATGCTGAGAAACCAGAACTTATCCTTCTTGGTAAACAAGCAATTGATGATGATTCTAACCAAGTAGGTCAAATGCTTGGTGCATTATTAGGTGCTGGTCAAGGTACGTTTGCTTCTGAAGTGAAAGTGGATGGCGGTAAAGTACAAGTGACTCGTGAAATCGACGGTGGTTTACAAACTGTTGAACTTGCGCTTCCTGCAATTATTACAACTGACTTGCGTTTAAACGAGCCACGTTATGCTGCATTGCCTAACATCATGAAAGCTCGTAAAAAACCGCTTGATACTAAATCTCCTGCTGATTACGGTGTTACAGCTGGTACTAAGCTTAAAACTGTTAAAGTTGAAGCTCCAGCAGAACGTAAAGCTGGCGTACAAGTGAAATCTGTAGATGAGCTTGTTGAAAAATTGAAAAATGAAGCGAAAGTGATCTAATACGGAAGGATAAAATCATGAGTATTTTAGTTATCGCTGATCACAACAACCAGACACTTAACGGTGCTACTTTAAACGTTGTTGCTGCAGCTCAAAAAATCGGTGGTGATATTACTGTATTAGTTGCTGGTTCAGGCGCTCAAGCAGTTGCTGACGCTGCTGCTAAAGTTGCTGGTGTAAGCAAAGTATTGCTTGCTGACAACGCTGCTTATGCAAACCAATTAGCTGAAAACGTAGCTGGCTTAGTTGCTGACTTGGCTAAAGGTTACAAATACGTTTTAGCTGCTTCTACAACGACTGGTAAGAACATTCTTCCACGTGTTGCTGCGCTTCTTGATGTAAGCATGATTACAGACATTATTTCTGTTGAATCTGCGAACACATTCAAGCGTCCAATCTACGCTGGTAACGCAATTGCAACTGTTCAATCTGACGAAGCAATCATTGTTGGTACTGTTCGTGGTACAGCGTTTGATCCAGTTGCTGCGGAAGGTGGTTCTGCTGCGGTTGAAACAGTTGGCGAAGTAAAAGATGCAGGCATTTCTAAGTTTGTATCTGAAGAAATCGTTAAACTTGATCGTCCAGAATTAACAGCTGCTCGTATTGTTGTATCTGGTGGTCGTGGTGTAGGTTCTGGTGAGAACTACCACAAAGTACTTGACCCATTAGCTGACAAGCTTGGTGCAGCACAAGGTGCTTCACGTGCAGCAGTTGATGCAGGCTTCGTACCTAACGATTTCCAAGTTGGTCAAACTGGTAAAATCGTTGCACCTGAGCTTTACATTGCTGTAGGTATTTCTGGTGCGATCCAGCACTTGGCTGGTATGAAAGATTCTAAAGTTATTGTTGCAATCAACAAAGACGAAGAAGCACCAATCAACAGCGTTGCTGACTACTGGTTAGTTGGTGATTTGAACGCTGTAGTACCAGAGTTAGTAAGCAAGTTGTAATTTACAGCTTGTCACTTATTCGAAAAACGCCCTTGTGCTATAACTAGCCAAGGGCGTTTTTTATTTAGATCATTATTATGAATATTAATCATTCCGCTTCCATCGAAGCTCATCAATTGCACCAGTCATTGGTGAGATTGGCGCGGGCAGATATGGCACGAGATTATTTATGTATTCGGTCTAAAAATCAGCATGGCCTTTCCAATATTAAAGTTAGCCAGTTGCATATGGGATTTATTCTATATGGGCAACAACAATTAAATTTTCAAACAAAACAAATCAATTTTAGTGCCGGCGATCTCTATATTATAAAACCCGATACGGTTATCGATGCAGTTAATCTGCCTGACCCTATAACGGGTGAATATCTCACTATTCTGGTGCCTATGTGTGACGAAGTCATTCAAGCCGCACAAATGATTTGGGCGAAGCCTGTAGTCGACAAAACCGAAGCAATATTAAAGTTTTCAATTGATGATTTCGCTACTTCTTTAACCGAGTGGCAAACGGCTTTGTTTAATCATGATGTGGTGAAAGCACGTTTATGTATTACCGCTATGCTTGTACAGTTATGCCAACAGCATTGTTCAGATGTGCTAATTGTACCGCCACCTAAATTGACGAAAATCATTCACGATTGGGTAATAGAGAATCCACAGCACCATTGGCAGTCTAGTGAGTTTGAAATGCGACTAGGTTTGAGCAGCGCAACACTTCGCCGCAAGCTTAGCCATGAAGATACGACCTTAAGAGAAACGATTACGCATGCCCGTCTTACTTATGCACTTGAGTTGTTGTATTCCAAAAAACTACCCATGAAAACCATTGCAGCCAAATCAGGATACCAGTCTGTTGCTATTTTTCGTGATCGCTTTGTAGAGCGTTATGGGATAGATCCAGCTGTTCTTGCTGCAGAATAAGTCAATTTGAGCGTTTCTTGTAGTTTATTGAGCGATTTAAATAGATAAAAACCAATAGAGTTAAAGTATGAAAATACCAAGGACTCTATGATGAAATCATTAAAATCACTTGCGATATTATTACTGCTGAGTGCCAGTACAGTTATACATGCAGAACAAAACCCAACCGTGCATCAGGTTGATGGTTATTTTTTACAACCAATAGGAAACCTTAAAGTAACGGCATTGTTTGATGGGGAACTGGGACTGCCTCGTAGTGATTTACTGGGTATTTCTGCTGAAAAAGCCAATCGACTGTTTGCAGAAAACTTTGTTCCTGTAGACGAGCATAATCAAATTGTCACGGATTTTTCTGCCTATCTTGTGCAAACGCCTACGCAAAATATTTTGATTGATGCAGGGACTGCAAAATGTTTTGGCCCAACTTTAGGTCATGTACGTGAAAACTTGAAGAAAGCAGGCGTACAGCCTGAACAAATAGATACGATTTTAATTACACATGCCCATCCCGATCACTTATGCGGTATTACACTCGATGGCAAAATGGCTTATCCAAATGCGAAAGTTTATCTAGCTAAAGAAGATGTAGATTTTTGGACATCGCCTGTTAATGAAGCAAAAGCCACTGATTTTTTTAAACCAATATTTAAAATGACGCGTGATGCATTACAGCCATACCAAAAGGCAGGGCAGTTAGTTGCGTTTACCAAATCCTCTTTTAATGTACCGAATGTTCAACTCATCGTGACTCATGGTCATACGGAAGGTCATTCTTCATACTTAGTAGATGGACAAAACGGACAAAAGTTCTTAGGTCTAGGTGATGTTGTGCACTACGGTGCGGTACAGTTTCCTTATCCTGAAGCAAGCTATAAGCCCGATACTGACTCGAAACTAGCTATATCTGTCCGTAAAGATATCTTTGAGCAAGCCTATAAAAACCATTGGTGGATAGGGGCAGCACATATCGCTTTTCCTGGCATTGGACACATTGGTAAAAGCTCAACAGGATACCAATGGATACCGGCTCAATATCGCCCTGTAAATTGATTCTTCAAAAAGCATAATTAGCTTTAAAAATGAACTCGGAATCTTTAACTCAAATAGTGCTAAGTTGAGCTAAGACGAAAAGTTAGATTCTTTAAATACATGAAATGTGTTCTAAAAAGAGCACTTTCATGCTGTTTATATTTTGGTCGAATAATTGAGTTTTAATGAATACATTTAAAAGTAGAAACCTATAATTTTAACTTATTAATTCTAATAGAATTTTTATTGTAAAAAAATGCTATTTTCAGATCGCTAAACTCCCAGTTATCGAGCAATTTATGCTATAGTATACAGCTATATTTTTTTCGATTTTAGTTCACTTTCCGGAACTAAATTTTTTGCAAGATCAAGACATATAAACGGATAGAAATATCTATCTGTAAGAAGGAGTATGCATGAGCGTATCGGAAATCCGACCGATTGCCATTGAGGACGAACTCAAGCATTCATATTTAGATTACGCAATGAGTGTAATCGTATCTCGTGCATTGCCGGATGTGAGAGACGGTCTTAAACCTGTTCACCGTCGTGTGCTTTATGCCATGCACGAATTGGGCAATGACTATAACAAAGCCTACAAGAAATCTGCTCGTGTCGTTGGGGACGTAATCGGTAAATATCACCCGCATGGTGACTCAGCTGTTTATGAAACCATTGTTCGTATGGCACAAGACTTTAGCTTACGTTATTTATTGGTTGATGGTCAGGGTAACTTCGGTTCGATCGATGGTGATAGTGCCGCGGCGATGCGTTATACCGAAGTCCGTATGACTAAGCTGGCACATGAGCTTCTTGCAGATTTAGAAAAAGACACAGTTGACTGGGAAGATAACTACGATGGTTCGGAACGTATTCCTCAGGTACTTCCGACACGTGTTCCAAACTTGTTAATTAACGGTGCTGCGGGTATTGCTGTAGGTATGGCAACCAACATGGCACCACACAACATGACAGAAGTTGTGAATGCATGTTTGGCTTATGCTGATAATCCGAATATTTCAATTGAAGGATTGATGGAATACATTACCGGTCCTGACTTCCCTACAGGCGGTATTATTTACGGTAAATCAGGTATTGTTGATGCCTACCGTACTGGTAAAGGTCGTTTACACATTCGCGGTAAATACCATTTCGAAGAAGATGAAAAGACAGGTCGTACGACTATCGTCTTTACTGAAATTCCATATCAAGTAAACAAAGCAAGAGTAATTGAACGTATTGCTGAGTTAGTTAAAGAGAAAAAACTTGAAGGTATTTCAGAGCTTCGTGATGAGTCTGACAAAGACGGTATGCGTATTGCAATTGACTTAAAACGCGGTGAAAACGCAGAAGTCGTTGTAAATAACTTATTCTTAAATACCCAGCTTGAAAACTCATTCAGCATCAACATGGTTTGTCTAGACAACGGACAGCCAAAATTGATGAATCTGAAAGATATTATTGCGGCATTTATTCGTCACCGCCAAGAAGTTGTGACACGCCGTACCATGTTCGAATTACGTAAAGCACGTGAACGTGGTCATATCTTAGAAGGTTTGACAGTTGCCTTAGCAAATATTGATGAAATTATTGAAACCATCAAAACTTCTGCTAACCCTGCTGAAGCGCGTGAGCGTTTACTTGCTGGTGAGTGGGCAGGTGGTGGTGTTATTTCATTACTTGAAAAAGCAGGTGCTATTTCTGTTCGTCCAGATGAAATTGAAGGTGAAGATCCAAATCGTCCATTTGGTTTAAGCGATTCAATTTACCGTCTATCTCCGACACAAGTAGGCGCAATTTTAGAATTACGTTTACACCGTTTAACAGGTCTAGAACAAGATAAGTTACACGCAGAATATACTGAAATTTTGGGTCAAATTGCTGAACTTACAGCCATTCTAAACGACTTCAACTTGTTGATGGGTGTGATTCGTGAAGAGTTAGCACAAGTATTACAACAATATGGCGATGCACGTCGTACTGAAATTGTTGAATCTCGTGTCGATTTCTGCCGTGAAGATTTAATTCCAGAAGAACAAGTGGTATTAACTGTTTCGCAAACGGGTTATGCAAAAACTCAACCACTTTCAGACTATCAGGCACAGCGCCGTGGTGGACGTGGTAAGTCTGCAACCTCTATGAAAGATGATGACTTTATTCAACATCTGATTGTGGCATCGAACCACGCGACTGTACTTTGCTTTACCAACGTGGGTAAAGTGTACCGTCTGAAAGTATTTGAGGTTCCTCAAGCATCACGTGGGGCAAAAGGCCGTCCAATCGTGAACTTGTTACCTTTAGATGCAACAGAAACAGTCACTGCTATCTTGCCTTTAACAGAGTTCCCAGAAAACCACTATGTGTTTATGGCGACAGCTTCTGGTACGGTTAAGCGTGTTGAGTTAGAACAGTTTGCAAACATTCGTTCAAATGGTTTACGTGCTATTGAACTGAATGAAGAAGATACCCTAATTGGTGTTGCGATTACTGATGGTAATCAGCAAATCATGTTGTTCTCTAACGAAGGTAAAGCAATTCGTTTTGCTGAAACTGACGTACGTGCAATGGGTCGTACAGCGAAAGGTGTACGTGGTATGCGCGTGAGCTTTGCAAGCAGTACTTTAAGCGAAGAAGATGTAGAAGTTGAAAACGATGAATCAGATGACAATGATGATTCAGCAGATTCAAGTCTAGTAAGTCGCATCGTATCGCTTGTCGTTGTACCAGAGACTGGTGAAGTACTGTGTGCGAGTGCCAACGGTTATGGTAAACGTACTCCTGTAAATGACTTCCCAACCAAGAAACGTGGTGGTAAGGGCGTTATTGCAATTAAAACAAGTGAACGTAACGGTGAGCTAGTTGGTGCAGTTTCTATTGATGAAACTAAAGAGTTATTGCTGATTTCTGATGGTGGTACGCTTGTTCGTACGCGTGCAGCAGAAGTTGCAATGACAGGTCGTAATGCTCAAGGTGTTCGTCTCATCCGTTTAAGCGAAGAAGAAACTCTTGTAGGCGTAGTTTCAATTGAAGCTGTAGAAGATGAAGAAGAACTTCTTGAAGGCGAAGTAGATACGACTGAAACCGATAGCGAAGAAGTTGTATCTAATAATGAAGATACTTCTGAAGAGTAAAACGTTTTAAAATAAAAAAGGAAGCTTAGGCTTCCTTTTTTATTTCTGATTTATTTATTTTGCTGAATGGAAAATAAACACATCATAGTTTCGGTAATGCAAAGTTTTTACTGATGGATCTTTAGTTGCAAAATTATTAGGTTGGCTTACCACAATCAAATCTTGCTTTTGAACTAGAGCATCTTTGAGCTGCTGTTCGCTCCACAAATACTTTTTAAGTTGTGGCTCAAATAACAAGCCATCTTTAATTTCTAAAGAAGCGCTATCAGAGTGAATACTGTCCCATTCATTGACAATATAAACAGGCTGTTTAAGCTGTAAAAGGAAAGGTACATCATAAAAATAGTAATTGTAGAAAACTATTTTTGTAGATGGGGTGATGTACTCAGCAAAATCTGTTTGGCCCACATTGTTTTTAGTATCTAAAATACGAACAGCAAAAGGAACCGAACTACATAGAACAATTAAACTCATAAAAATATAGTTTAAATAGCTCACTTTCTGCTTTTTATATAAGCATACTAAAACCAGTGGAAGCACAATTAACAGTGTACCAATGGTGTAAATGAATATGGCTTGATGTTGAAAAAATGGTTGATTCGCACGTAGAAAATGTGGGGTGGCCACAATACCAATCCCAAGAATCATAATAAATACAGGAGTACCCCATACCTGTAATTTGGTTTTATAACTGCTTTCAAGAACCTTATTTATCACAAGTGCCAAGAAAATAGTAAGGGGTGGTACAGCAGGTAAAATATAGCCCGCTAGTTTAGAAGGTGGAATAGAGAAGAAAACCGTAACAGAAATAAACCACCATACAAGCAAGGCAAATACACCCGATTGCTTATAATCTTTAAAGACGGACTTAATAGACTCAAATCTACTTGCAAAAAACCAAGGTAAAGAACCGACAAACAAAATAAGCAGATAGAAGCACCACGGTTGCTTATTATTAAATTCTTTTGAACTGAATCGACTAAATTGTTGGTCAATAAAGAAATAATGTAAAAATTGAGGATATTTGCTTTGTACTGCGTACAACCATGGGCTAACAATAAGTAAGAATAGCAAGATAGCCAATGGATTGAGAAGAGAAGGTATTTTTTTCCATTGTTTTGTGTAGAGTAACCACGGCAACAGGATCATACCTGGAATGAGAACACCAATAAGACCTTTACTTAGAAAGGCGGCTGCACCAGCGACATAACCTAAAAATAAAATAGGTTTTCGTGCAGAAATGGTGAAATCAGCAAAGCATAAAACGCTTAATGTAATCCCCGATGCTACTAATAAGTCATGGTTAATATACTGGCTACTACCAAAAAAAAGCAGGTTGGTCGCTAAAATAATAACCGTAAGCTGTGCTACGCCTTCCGAAATATGTTTTTTTACAAATAAGAATAGACCCACTAACATGAGGGTACCAGCTAAAACAGGTACTAACCGTAACACCCAGACATGTACACCAAAAAGTTCCATAAACATAGAACTTAACCAGTGTAGTAGTGGAGGTTTATGCATGAATGGCAAACCATCGATTCGTGGAGTTAACCAATCTCCAGATTCGACCATAGCTCGGCTAATATCTCCATAGCGGCCTTCGTCAGGTACAGATAGAGGTCTTATCCAGGAAAGAAGAAGTAACCAACACGGTAAAAAAAATAATAAAAATTTGGAATTACGAAGCCATTGCTGCATACACAATCCTTAATGTTGAAATGCAAAAAAACGGTTAAGCAAAAAAGTCACGACAGAAGTCAGAACAATTGCAATACACACTAAGGTTGAAACAGGGACGTTAAAATAGAGGTTTGAGAGTAAAAGAAAACTTTCATTAAATAAAAAACCTAAGCCTGCAACCAATGTGAATTTTGGTAGAGTCTGACGATGATCAAGATGCTGTGCTTTAAACGTAAAAATGCGATGCCCGAAATAGCTCACCCAATAGGCGACTAAAAATGCAAGTAAATTGGCATATTGCAGTGCAACATGCTTCTGAAAAAGAAGCATGGCTACACTATAGTGAGTAAGTGCTGCTGCGGCCCCAGTAGTGGCAAACCGCGTGAGCTGAAGAATATGAGCAAACATGTTAGAAACTTGAGAAAGTATTTTCCGGCTTTGTGATAGATTTTTCTTGTTTAATACGAGAATGTTCAGATGCAACAATATATTTTGGTCTGTTTTTTACTTCCGCGTAAATACGGCCAACATATTCACCAACAATACCCAGAAACAACAACTGTATACCACCAAGTAAAGTCATACCCGCTGCAAGTGTTGCCCAACCTGGAACAGAAATTCCTTCAATCAACGTTTTAATGATGATCCATACGCCGTAACCCATAGCACCTAAAGCTAGGATTGCACCTAAATAAATACAGATGCGTAAAGGTAAATCTGAAAACCCAGTTAAACCTGACATAGCCAAGTTAAATAGAGATTTTACGTTGAAGCTAGAACGGCCGTGCTGACGTTCTTGTTCAGAAAAATTAACGCCTATACTTTTAAAACCAACCCAAGCATAAAGTCCTTTCATATAGCGGTTTTTTTCTGGCAATTGTTTAATTGCTTCAACAACTTTTGCATCTAGTAGACGGAAGTCGCCCGCGCTTTCTGGAATATCGATCGGAGAGCTTAAGTTTAATATACGATAGTAACCTTGGGTTAAAACACGTTTAAGCCAAGACTCGGTGGTACGATTGCGAATACCATACACCATGTCATAACCATTTTTCCAAAGGTTAATCATGGTTGGAATTGCTTCAAATGGATGTTGAAAATCAGCATCAATCAGTAGGGCAACTTCACCTGTCACATGATCTAACCCAGCACTTAACGCTGCTTCTTTACCAAAGTTGCGTGAAAGTTCAAGCACAACCAATGGGTAATCATCAATCATTGTTTGTAGAATAGGAATGGTGTCGTCTTTACTCCCATCATCTACCACAATAATTTCAAAGCTAAGATTTTGCTGTTTTAGACTATTTGCTAAAGCAGGAATAAAAGTTTTTAAATTTTCTGCTTCGTTATAGGCTGGAACAACGCAGGATAAAAATGGTTTTGTGTTCATTGCATTGCCCCTAGTCTAGTGAGCTGGATACCATATTGCTGACAATCAAGTTGAAACTGATCCGAACTGAAATATTCATATTCTTGTATTCGGGCATGTTGAATCGGATCTTGATCATTTGATTCTGCAAGCGCTGGATGGCACATAATCAGTAAATGGTCTTTTGCATTTGCAAGCCAATACTGGTTCAGTTCGCCATAGTCAGTTTGCTTAAAATCATAGATACCGGCAAATTGGTCATTTTGATTAAAATGATATGTTTGACATGCTTTTGCTAAAGAATTAGAACCCAGTGCAGATAGCACGCGAGTCTTAAAACGATAGTGAGGTAAATCTATCGGGTGCTGTAAATTTCGAATCCAACCCGTAAATTTTTTCTCTTTTAACAATTGCAGCAAAATATCGCGTATGAATGGAAATTGATGAATATGTTGATGTCCATCAATAAAATCTGGGTGTTTTCCCATGACTGAAACGAATAAATCCCATTGTTCTTCAATACATTGGGTAATTGATTCACGATTCAGGCTTGAGGACCATGCACGTAAAATCAGCATGGGTAAGGAAAAAACAGTATTACCTGAAGCGAAAGCATGGGTAAGATTTAAATGCAAACCGATATCAACTTGATCGCTAAAGGGTTTTAATTTGGCAGCAGCAGTTTCCCATAGTTCAGATTGGGTCATACATGAGGTTGCTTGAAGTGCACCTTGTTCAATTAAATGAATAATTGCATCAGATATTTCTGCATTCATTGCAAAGTCATCTGCGCAATAACACACTTTTGGCATATCCAAATTCCACCATAGGGCAGGATTGCAGAACTATTCTGCTTAGCTGCTGAAAAACTATACTAATTACTATGGAGAAAATTTCTTAATTTCAACTTAAAGTTTTCTTAAGGTTTCATGACAATTGATACAAATTAATACTTTGAATTTATTTATTTTTTTATAAATATTTGGTCAATTATTTAAGAAATAAGCTTTAACTATAAGATTTTATAGTAAATAAAAATATAATTTATACACATTCATGTAGCCTTAAATTTACTTGGAATTTTTTAAACGTGAATGGGCAATAATTAAAAAAATGATTCCAATTGTTGCAAGAAAAATCAATTTAGGAATCACAACATTTAAAGGAACACCCATTTGATTAAGCTGTACAAACATTTGTACACCGTGTGTAGAGGGTAAGCACCAAGCAAACCATTGTAACCATTCAGGCATGGCATGGTGGGGCCATGCGGTACCGGTTAATAAGAAAAGCGGAACTGAACTAAATACAATGATATGTCCGGCACGTTCAGGCATGTCTAAAAGTGAGCCAATCAACATGCCTAATCCAATCACACAACTAATAAAAATTGGAACCGCGACGAGTAAACCAATAAAATTACCACCATGTGGATAGTCGTTGAACCACAAGGTAAAACCAAAAAGGTAAAAACTGCTTAAACAACCAATCGTAAAGAGGCTGGCAAAAATTCCAGCAAAGCGAATGGAGGTAATTTTTTCATGCTTTTCGCGGTAGCTTGCAATCAGCATGGCTAAGCCTAATACAATCGTTTGATGAATAATGAGTGTTGCAACTGCTGGAAAAATATAGCTTCCATAACCTGAAAGGGGGTTAAATAAAGGAACCTGATGAATAGAAAGCGCTGGTTGGAAATGTGTACGCTCTCCAAATTTTTCAACATATTCTTTTAATGTGGCCTCAATAGATGTAGCAAGACCTAACCCAATTTCTTTAGTTTTTAAAAAGTTGGTTGTACTTAAGTATAAGCCAATTCCACCAGTTTCCCCGCGGCGTAGACTCTGTGTTAAGTTGTTGGGTAAAAGCAAAATACCATCTGCTTTTTGCTCGCGAACCATTTGTTCGGCTTCGAGAAAATTAGCAGTGACATCAACAATTTTAACGTGCGGACTATTGCTTGTTTGTCCAATAATTTGAGAGCTTAAAAGACTCTGTTCTTCATCAACAATGACAATTGGAATTGATTCGGCACGTTCAGCTTTATAGGCAGTTGGATAAAAAAAGCTATAAAGAATGACTGATAAAATCAGTGTCGTGAAAACCGAACTGTTACTAACAATATCTTTAAATGTTTGTCCGTAAGCCTTTAAGAATTCTTTCATTGTGCTGTCCCCCGAACTAATTTGTTAAGCAGCAGGGAACTCAAAATGAAATAAATAAGGCAGTAGCCAATCAGTATTAAAAAAGGAATCACTGAAATAAAAAGTGGACTTCCAATCACCCATTGTTCGGTTTGGAGCTTTGCATAAGGTGTATATGGAATAATTAAAGACCAAAATTTAGTGAAAATTGGTGCATTATTTAAAGGCAGGGTAACCCCTGCAAAACTTAAAGAAGACCCGCCGTATACCGCAATAAAACCAAAAGTTTTACTTAAATTTTTGGTCGCCAGAATGACGGTGCTACTAATGAGTGCATAAGCAAAATAAAGTAAGAACTGGGCAACTAATAAGAAACTAAGAGAACCTGCGACAAACCAACCGCGAATCTCAACGAGCCAAAACATCCATAACCAAGTCCAGAGGCAAAAAATAAAGCTATATAGCAAATTTTTAGCCAGTAAGCCGCGAATAAAATTTTCACGGTTTACCCACTGGGTTAATGTGCCGCGTTTAAGTTCTTGTCCAATGGCAAATGCCACACAACAACAGAGTAATAGATGCAAAACAGCAGGAACCATGAAAGGTTCTAAATAAAATTCATAACTCATGCTTGGGTTATAAAGCGTTGAAATTTTGACGTGCGCTGTAGGAACATCTAAATAGGGGATATTATTTGCTAAATAACTCTGGCCTGCATAGTCTGCTAAAGCATTGAGTGTACTGACCAACATGGCAGAGGAAATCGTATTTCCTACGCTAAAGAACGATTGGTTAAATGCGATACTGATTTGAGCATCTTGAGCTTTTACAAAACGTTTTTCAGCGCCGTCTGGAATAAAAACATAGCCCCAAATTTTGGTTTCATTGAGTAGTTTCTCAGCTTCGGTTGCGCTTGCAGTAATTGTTTTAACATCTACCGTATGATTTAACGAAAGATATTTTTCAATATTACGGCTCAGTTCACTCTGGTCCTGATCAATAATTGCGATAGGTAAATGTTCAGCCTTACCTGCATAAAACATGCTGCTAAACAAAAAAATGATAAAAGCAGGGATGAGTGTCACCATGCACAAATCCCATTTATTGCTTCTTAGATAGTTTAGTTCACGTAATATACTGGCAAGCATGCTTTATTTTTCTTCTTTAATTTTAAATAGAACACTCATGCCAACCTTTAAGTCTTTGACAGGACGCTCAGGCACCAGATGTAATTTAAAGCTACGAATATCATAACCGCCAGTCTGACGAGTGGTTTTAATCGTGGCAAATTCACCTTCTGCATCAATATTTTTTATTTTAAATATCACGGTTTGATTTAATGCAGGAATGAATCCTTCTAGCGTTTTGTTTTTATAAAGAGAAGCATATTGGTTTTCACCGACATTTAAGCTCACCCACAAATCATCATCTTCTAAAATGCTAACAACGGGTACACCCATCGCAACCAGTTCGGAAGGCTTACCATAAGTTTTGGAAACTTTACCCGAAATAGGAGCGAGTAAACGGGTTTCTGCTTCAAGTGCTTGGGCTTCGCTGACTGCTGCTTTGGCAATATCAACTTGAGCATCTGCCGTAGATTTTTGTTGGCTGGTACTTCCACGCTTTGCTCGTGCATATTGTTGATAAGATGCTTCACTTAACTCTTGAGCAGAAGTTTGTGCTGCTAACATCTCATCTCGTCTTTGACGTGAAATGACACCTTGTCTATATAAGTTTTCACCACGTTGATAAGTGGTTTTTGCAAGGTTTGCTTGAGCTTTCGTACTTTGCCAATTGGCATAAAGAGTATCGATATTTTCTTGTTGGGAGCCTCGGTCTACAGTCGATTGAAATGCTAAAGCGGATTGTAAGGTTGCTAAAGCTTGTTGCTTTTTAGCTTCAATTTCTGGGCTGACTAAACGAACAAGGGGTTGTCCTTTAGAAACTTTTTGGCCTTCTTGAACATAAATTTCTTCAATACGACTTGGAACTTTAGTACTGACGTGAATAGTTTCAGCCTCAACTCTGCCTTGTAATTCAATAGGCTTGGGTTGATAGCTTTTCCACAAACCGAAACTAATCAAACCCAACAAAGCAATAATGACCACACCAATAACTAGTTTAATTTTCGAATTTTTAGGTGGTTGTGTATCACTTTTATTCGACTTTACTTCTTGAGTACTGTCAGTTTGATTACTCGGTTGATCTTGACCTGTTTGCTCTGTATCCGTAACAGGTGAATCTTGCTGAGAAGAAGATGATTCTTGATTCATTTTATGCCCCTATTAACGGATATAGTCAGTGTGTGGTTGAGTCACATAAGCTTTAAACTGGTCCATAGAACCATGGCTTTGCAATAAGGTTGCAAGTGACATGACATATTTATATGCATTTAAAGCCATTTCTGTTTTTAGAGCACTTAATGCATTTTGTGCATCAATGACTTGGGTGGCTGTTCCCATACCTTCACGGAAAGAAAGTTCTTGAATACGTAAGTTTTCTTGAGCTGCACTGATATTTCTTTGCAATAGCGTGTGACTTTGCTGTGCGGAATTGAGCTCGTTATATGACTTATTTAATAATCCTTCAATTTCTTGTTTCGTTCGTTCAGTCATGAGTTCTGAAGCATAGCGTTTTAACTCGGCAGCATGAATATTTTTATTTTTATCTACACCCGAAAACAGGTTGTACTTTGCCATTACACCTACAATCCAGTTTTCCTTCTCATCTAGTGAATACTCACCAAAAGCGAAAAGACTCGGTTTTTTTGCTGCTTGTTGAGCTTGAATATTTGTATTAGCCAATTGAGTATCTAACTGCATTTTTTGCACAAGGCTCGATTTTTGAGCGTAACTACTTAGCAATGCTTCTAAAGATTGGCTACGAACTGTATTTACAAACAGAGGCGTACTTAAATCAGGATTACTTTGCTGATGCAGAAGATTGTTTAAGCTAAATTGACTGGCATTCAGATTTGCTTGTGCATTTTGTAAAGTTCGCTCTGCATTATTACGGGCAACTTCAAATTGCATGCGTTGTCCTTTACTAATAAAACCTTGCTGTTCGAGCTTTAACGCATTGCTGTAATGTTTTTGCATTGCATTAAAGTTAAATAAACTACTCGCGACCAGTTGTTGTTGTAATTGCACATTAAAATAACTTTGTACCACTTCAAACCGCTGGATATCTTGTTGTTGTTGGCTTGAAAGCTGAGAGCGCTGGGCCTGAATATTGGCTATCTTTTTTGCACTAGTGGTTAAGCCCCCTGTGTAGAGTGGCATGACAACCGAAATAGACGGGCGTACGACCTGATCTTCTACAGTTAAATTGGCGTAGTCTGGAAAACGATTTATACCGTCATGGATGATTTGGTTTGAACCTTCCTGAACTTGTCCCAAAACATCTGATGGAATGACATTGTTCCACTGTGAAAGTTTATCATTGAGCCCTTGGCTTAAATCATTCTCAAGCTTTTGTTTAAAAGCACCCAGTGGCACATCGGTTTCACTGTGAAATGCGTATGCTCTAACGTTTAAATCAACTCTGGGTAACCCTAACCCTTTAACTGCTTCAGCTTCTAATTGAGAGGCTTGTTGTAAGGCTTGGTTGGCTTGAGTGCTATATGAGCTTTTTAAAGCTTGTTGTTCTGCTTCAGCATAACTTAAGCTTTGTGCATAAATAGGCGTTGCAATAAATACTCCCAATACCAACGCAAGGTAATTGGGTTTAAAGAAAAAAGGGCGTATTGACTGTCGATACTGATGTGTTGGCATTTTATATAACAATTTTTGATCATCCCTTATAGTTTAAATTTCTTGTTATTAAATTCAATTATCATATTGTTTATTATACAATTGTATAAAAGCACAAAATGATTTTGAGTTTATTTTGCGTGATGGAAAATCATACAGCAAGTTTTTATATATTCAGCACAGTATGGGAAACTCTATTCACAAGTCAAGTTGAACTTTATTTAGTAAAACTTATAAAAAAATAAGTGAAAGCAAACAAATAAATAAAATAGTTATTGAAAAAATAAACCTAAATACGCCCTAGCATTGAAATATTTACTAGAGAAGCTGCTGCAAGCTTAAGCAATCTGTGGTTAAATGCCTTTTTTTATTGTGTTTCACTTTACAAGGGAAAAATCATGCGCGCGTACAATTTCTGTGCTGGTCCTGCTGCATTACCTACTGCCGTTTTAGAAAAAGCTCAACAAGAATTGTTGGATTGGCAAGGTAAAGGTCTATCCATCATGGAAATGAGTCACCGTAGTGCTGACTATGTTGCGGTAGCCGAAAAAGCTGAAGCAGACTTGCGTAAGCTTATGAATATTCCTGAAAACTATAAAGTGCTGTTTTTACAAGGTGGCGCGTCATTACAATTTTCAGCAATTCCTTTAAACCTGCTTGGTAAAAATAACAAAGCAGATTATATCCATACAGGAATTTGGTCTGAAAAAGCGTTAAAAGAAGCAAAACGCTATGGTGACATTAATGCTGTAGAAGCAGGCATTAAAGTAGATGGTAAGTTCGCAATTTCTAATCAAAGCGAATGGAACTTATCTGATAATGCTGCTTATGTTCATTATGCAGATAATGAAACAATTGGCGGATTACAGTTTGCAGGTATTCCTGATGTTAAAGCACCGCTTGTTTGTGACTATTCATCAAGTATTTTATCTGCTCCACTAGATGTGACCAAGTTTGGTTTAATCTATGCTGGTGCACAAAAAAATATTGGTCCTGCTGGTTTAACAATCGTTATTATTCGTGATGATTTACTTGATCAACCTAAGCCAGAAATTCCAAGTATTTTAAAATATGGTGACCAAGCGAAAAATGGTTCTATGGTAAATACACCATCGACTTATGCTTGGTATTTGTCTGGTTTGGTATTTGAATGGTTACTAGAGCAGGGTGGGGTAGACGCTATTCATAAAGTTAACCTTGAAAAAGCTCAGTTACTTTATGGTTATATCGATTCAAGCGATTTTTATAATAACCCGATTGCTATTCCAAACCGTTCAATTATGAATGTACCATTCACTTTGGCAGATGAAGCTTTAGAAAAGCAATTCTTGAAAGAAGCTGAAGAAAATCATTTATTGAACTTGGCAGGCCACCGCTCAGTAGGTGGTATGCGTGCAAGTATTTATAACGCAGTTCCATTAGAAGGCGTTCAAGCGCTTATCCGCTTTATGGATGATTTTGCTAAACGTAATGGTTAAGTAAATCAAATAATAAAGCCCTCGAAAGAGGGCTTTATTTATTGTGCAATTTATTCATTAAAAAGGGACAAAACCAAATTGATGGATCATCATTGCGGCTAAGAACATACCTAAAACAAAAAAGCAAAACGCACCAGTATCGACCCTTATACGTGGGTTACTAGTTTGAATGAGGCTGGTGGTTTGTTCAGGTATAATCTTCATTCAATAGCCTAATTTTTAAAATATTAGTGAAATTCAATTAGTTTCACTATTTTTAGCATAAATATTCGCCTGAATCCAGATATTACCGCGAATATATTCACCAATATTAAAGTTTTTGTACAAATCATTTTGGGTCGCAATGCGCACTAATATGGCAGGAAGATCATCTTCCAAAACTAAAGTGACATCATAAAGAGTATATTCTGCACCCATAAATGTCATTGAAGTTTTACCGACAATATTACCTTGGAACCAAGCTTCGTCTTCTTGTCCAAGATTTTCACCATATAAATATGCAACCATTTTTGAAAAATCAACCGTTACAGGCTCTTGATCTTCCTCAGTTTTTGGTTGCCACTCATTAATGAGTTCTTGTAGGTTTTCAGGTGCAATTCCATTATGTTCAGTTAAAATTGCATTTAGTGCACGGTGATGCTTAATTGATGCTGGATCATCTACAACAATTGTTTCACCAGCAGGGACCGATTCTAATTCATAAGCCCATGCATTAAATTGAACTTGGTAAGTTTGGGTTTTGTCATATTGACAACGATTAACACTAAATAAATTATCAAATGCATAAACAGTCGTATTTTTATTTAATCTTAAACTTAATACTGCCTGAGTTGCTGAGTCACAAGTAATGATGCGCTCAATTTGTGCATTATATTGATAAGGACTTTCAAAACTAGGAAATGCTGTTTTTAAAGCACGAGGTTTTTGATTTTCAACCGCAATAATTTGGTTAATAGTGACATTTTGCCCTTGAGGACCTTGAATCAGCCAGAAAGATTGATCCATTTCATCTTCATTTTGGCATAAACCCATTGGCATTACAGGAGCATCAAGCGCCAGTCCAAGCCATTTTGGTACATCTGTCTCTGGATGGGAGGTCAGTAGATTCCAATGCTCTCCATGACTACCAAAATTTTGGTCGTTTACCGTAATAACTTCTGGACTGTTTTGATTTTTCATAAGTACGATTGATGTTGGGTTTATCTCACTTGTTATATTAAATCGAGGGTAATTGCTATTTTTCAAGTCAACATATGTAAATTCTCTTGTAAAAGCACATATTTACTTATTAAAAAGCCCTTTAATGGGGAAAATTACTCATTTTTAAAAGCGAATATGACCGACTGTTAAGGTATTGTTAAAATTAAATTTAGAAAACAAGTTTTATATTTAGCGCTATTCTCTAGTGAAATGCATCTGTTAGACTTAGATTTTTAGTGGAAATAGAGAATAACGTGCTGCCATTTAAGCTGTGGGTAGACGCAGATGCATTACCTAAAATTTTGCGTGAAGTCATTTTACGAGCTTCAGATCGTTATCAGTTGGAAGTGATTTTTGTAGCCAATCAAAATGTCGGAATTACCCCGTCGGTACGTATTAAATCAATACAGGTTTTAAGTGGAGCCGATCAGGCCGATCAGGAAATTGTAGATCGTATGTCTGAAAATGACATTGTCATTACGCAAGATATTCCGCTTGCTGCTCAAGTTATTGAAAAGGGCGGTATTGCGATTCATCCACGTGGTGAAATTTATACCACTGCAAATGTTAAGGCTCGTTTGCACTTACGTGACTTTATGGATACGCTCCGCGGTGCAGGAGTCCAGACGGGTGGCCCACCTCCAATTTCAGAACGTGATAAACGTGAATTTTCGAGTGCGCTCGATCAAACAATTTTAAAGCAAAAACGTAAAACAGCTTAGTGAGCCTCTTATGCCATCCCAGACCAACTTGGCTTCAACTTACGTCTTGCTTGTATTTATTTGGGCAACGACACCTTTAGCCATTGTGTGGAGCGTGTCTGACTTACATGTCATGTGGGCCTTACTCTTACGTTTTTATATTGCTTTACCTCTTTCGGTTATTGTTTTACTTGTTCTAAAAACGTCTTTTCCCATTCATAAACAAGCTCTCCATAGTTATTTTGCAGGGTCCTTTAGCTTAATTGGCTCTCAAATTTTTACCTATGCTGCGACCCAATATTTAAGTTCAGGCATGATCGCTTTGATGTTTGGTCTGGCACCTATTATGGCTGGTTTAATTGGTCGTTTCGGGTTTGGTCAGCATCTTTATAAACTACAATGGCTTGGTATGGCGATTGCTGTTTGTGGCCTAGCAATCATTTGCTTAAATGGATCTGGTCAGCATGTGCATCCATTTGGCATTGTTTTAATGTTGATCAGTGTTTTTGTTTATTCATTTTCTATTTTTTGGGTAAAAAAAGTGAATGCCCAAGTTCAGCCCATGGCTCAGGCAACAGGTTCAATTTTGGTTTCTTCACTTTTGGCGAGCTGTCTTATTCCGTTTATTTGGCAATATGCACCGAGCCACTTACCGCAAGCTAAATCTTTATTTGCTTTAATTTATACAGTTCTGATGGCTTCACTCGTTGCCATGTTCTGTTATTTCAAGCTTGTACAAAATATCAAAGCAACTACTTTATCACTTACAACTGTGATTACGCCTATGTTAGCTATGGTGATTGGTGCTGTTTTAAACCATGAGCACCTTTCAATAATGGTTTTTGTAGGGGCATTTATTATCTTGTTTGGTCTATTCCTTTATTTTTATAAAGACATTCAGGCAAACCGTAATTTTGCTCAACATATTAAATCTAAATAGGAGAAGATAAGGGTAATTTGTTGAGCTTATTCATTAAATTGTTCTAATTCGTAGCTAAATGCATGATCAAATTGATCTCATATCTTAAGTAGTAGAAAATAGCGCAGCAATATAATATTAGGATTGTTAAGGATAGGTCAGAACTTACTGATTTTTAAACCTTAATACAGCATCTAACGATATGGCCAAATAAGAAGTGTAGATCACACTTCTCTATTTTCCATCAATCACCTTGGATTTAGAAGGTATGTTTAAACCAATCTCACTGTATATAGGGTTGAGATATACTCGCGCACGACGCAGTAATCATTTTATTTCTTTTATTGCATTGGTTTCGATGGTCGGTTTGACACTTGGTGTCGCTGTACTGATTACGGTACTTTCTGTAATGAACGGTTTTGACCGCGAATTGAAAAATCGTGTTTTGGGAATGGTACCGCAAGCGACAGTTTCATCGACGCAAATTCTTACGGATTGGCCTGAGCTGGTTAAACGAGTTGAAAATCATCCCCATGTGACTGGAGTTGCACCTTTTACCCAATTGCAAGGTATGTTAACTGCTCAAGGGCAAGTGGCTGGTATTATGGTAACGGGTATTGACCCTAAATATGAAAAGAATGTCTCTATCATTCAAAATCATATTGTTGCCGGTAGCCTCGACTCACTTAAAAAGGGTGAATTTGGTATCGTGCTTGGTAAAGACATGGCCGATTCACTTGGTTTACGTCTAAATGACAGCGTGACATTGGTATTACCTGAAGCAACTCCATCTCCAGCAGGTGTTGTACCTCGTTTTAAGCGCTTTAAACTGGTTGGTATTTTCAGCGTAGGTGCTGAAGTGGACTCAATGGTTGGGTACATTGCTTTATATGATGCATCGACTTTATTGCGTTTACCTGATGGTGCTCAAGGCGTCCGTTTGAAAATGGATGATATCTTTGCTGCTCCTCAAGTTGCCGATGATATTGTGAAAAGCTTACCAAGCAATTTCTACGCAACGAACTGGACCTATACACACGGTAATTTGTTTAATGCCATTCAAATGGAAAAAACATTAGTTGGTTTATTACTCGTACTGATTATTGTGGTTGCTGCATTTAACATTGTCTCGTCTTTGGTCATGGTTGTAACCGACAAAAAATCCGACATTGCAATTTTGCGTACCTTAGGCGCGTCACCATCCATGATTACTAAAATCTTTATGGTACAAGGTACTGTGATTGGTGTGATTGGTACAGTTGCGGGTACGGTTTTAGGTGTAGTTTTGGCACTTACGATCAGCGATATTATTTCTTGGTTTAATAATGTGCTCGGACTTAATTTGTTCGATGCCTATTTTGTACATTACTTACCTTCTTACTTAAGATGGCAAGACGTCACAATTATCGTAATTGTTTCTTTACTCTTAAGTTTCTTGGCAACTATTTATCCGGCGCTTCGTGCAGCCAAAGTTCAACCTGCCGAGGCATTGCGTTATGAGTAAAGTCGTTTTAGAAGCAAAAGATATTTATAAGCATTTTGATGACGGTAAATCTAAGGTTGAAGTCATTAAAGGTCTTTCTTTACAGGTTGAAGCAGGGCAGTTTGTATCTATTGTGGGCGCGAGTGGTTCAGGTAAAAGTACTTTGTTACACGTACTTGGTGGCTTAGATCAGCCTACACAAGGACAAGTATTTTTAAATGGTCAGCGCTTTGATAATTTGGGTGAAGCGGAACGTGGTTTTCAACGTAACCAGTATTTAGGTTTCGTTTATCAGTTCCACCACTTATTGCCAGAATTTAGTGCGCTTGAAAATGTAGCGATGCCTTTAATGCTTCGATCAGACAGCCAATATAAGTCGGTCAAGGCACAAGCTGAATATTTGCTAGATCGCGTTGGGCTATCTCACCGTATGGACCATAAACCAGGTGAGCTTTCAGGTGGTGAACGTCAACGTGTGGCTCTTGCTCGAGCATTGGTGACTAAGCCTGCGGTCGTTTTAGCTGATGAACCAACGGGTAATTTGGACCGTAAAACAGCTGTAGGTATTTTCGAGTTACTTACTGACTTGAAGAAAGAACTAAACATGGCAATGCTTATTGTGACCCATGATGAGCAATTAGCTCAAGCAGCAGACTCTATCTTGCATATGGAAGATGGTTTGTGGGTGAATGGTTCTTAAAAAATTGTCATTAAATCACATTGTTAAAGCCCACTCAGTTGGGCTTTAATTTTGCCCCTAAAATGATAATGACAAGATTTTGAATGTTTAAAATTATTCTATTGGGGTGGATGGTTGGTATTGCATTAATGGGTATTCATTTAACTTTAATCATGCAATATGGAGAAGTAGCTAAGGTTCTACTTTTATTTGGCTTTATTTTTTATTTTTTTAGACGCTCAGTATTCGTTGGCCGACCACTTTTAAAGGCTATTTATTGCCTGTTATGTACAACAAGTCTGTTTATTGTCGGTTATCAATATGCCGAGAAAGCACTGATTGAGCGTTTAGAACAAAGAGAAACGGATTCAAAGAATCTCGATATTATTGTTTATATAAAGCAAATCAGTGAAGAAAAAGACAATAAAGTTCAACAAACTGCACAAGTATTAAACTTATCAAAAGAACCAGTAAATTGGCTATTGTATTTGAAAAATAATAATCAGGGGGTGTTGAAGGGCAATCTAGAACTTGAATTAGGCCATTACTATCGACTATCTGGAAAAACAAAACCTGTGCATAGTTATGCCACAGCAGGAGCTTTTGATCAGGAAAAGTGGTTTATTCAGAGAAATATCATGTCTGGTTTTATTGTTCAGCATATTGAGCCTTTAAGCCTTGATGAAATATATCGATTGGGATATCAACAGCATTTAAGAGAACAGCAGTCCTTTTTTAATAGATTTCATTTAAATATAGAAAAGCTTCGCTTAACTTTTAGGCACCTATTACACAATTCTTCATTACAGCAAAAGGGCCTACTTTTAGCTTTGCTGACTGGTGATGAAAGTCTTTTATCAGATGAAACTCAACTACAATTTAAACAATTAGGAATTGCTCACTTATTGGCGATTTCGGGTCCACATGTACTTATTTTTGCCATTATGTTGTCTTGGGTATGTCATCAACTCATTTGTCGTTATTACCCTCAAATTTATTTATGGAAACCGAAACAGGTTTTGATGGCTGTGCCATGCTGCTTCGGTGTTTTAATTTATACAGCTTTTGTGGGGTTTGAAATTCCTGCACTACGGACATTGTTGTCAGTCTTTATATTTATTTCTTTCCTAGTATTAAAACAACCCCTTAAACCATTTGCATTACTGGTATATAGCGCAAGTCTACTGTTGCTAATGGACCCGTTTAGTGTCCTTTCTGCAGGTTTTTGGCTGTCTTATGGGGCATGCTTTATTTTATTAAGAATTTACCAAACTATAGTGCAATTACCTGAGCAACATTTTTTAAGTCTGAGTTCAAAACTGATTTTTATGAGTAAGGTGTTAATTGAGTCTCAAGGCAAAATATTTATTGCATTGAGTCCTTTAACCTTACTGTTCTTTCAACAAATTTCTTGGGTTGCTCCATTAACCAATATTATTGCTGTGCCTATTATTGGTGGTGTTATTGTCCCTTTAAATATCATGGCTGCTTGCGCATGGTTTGTAGTAAAACCATTTGGAAATATGCTTTTTCATTTCAATGATATTTTACTCAGTATCTTACTGAGTTGTTTGGACTTATTAGAAAAACTCTCTTTACCATTACAGGGTATAAGCTTGACGCCACTGGCTCTATTTGCAGTTAGTTTAGGTATCCTTATTTTATTTTTGCCTAAAGGCGTTTTCCCAAAAACATGGGGATTACTCTGTTGTTTACCCCTAATTGTAGTGAATAAAACGAACCAGCAAATTCAGCTTCATATTTTAGATGTTGGACAGGGGCAGGCTATTTTCTTAGAACATCCTGAACAAAACTGGCTAATTGATACAGGTGGCTCTTACGATGAAAAGAAATTCAGTATCGGTCAAAATGTTGTAGTCCCATTTTTACGCCAACAAGGTGTAAAACAATTAGATCGTGTTGTATTGTCTCATCTTGACCAAGATCATAGTGGGGCTTTTCCTGCCATTCAGCAGGAGATTCCTGTAAAGCAGGTTCTCTCAAATGAGCAATCTTCAAATACTCTTAAGCAGTCATTTCAATATTGCTATCAAGGTCAACAATGGCAATATCCTGAGTTAGACATTCAAGTTTTATGGCCTAAAGAAAAAGATTTAGTTTTTGTACCTTCTCAACAGAATCAATATTCCTGTGTGGTATATCTTCATTTCAAAGGAGTCAGTGGTTATCAAAATTTTTTGATTATGGGGGATGCAGGCTGGGAAGCAGAATACGAGCTGTTAAAAGACTATCCAAGCTTAAAAGTAGATGTTTTGGTATTAGGGCATCATGGAAGCAAACACAGTTCGGCTTATGATTTTCTTGCAACCCTACAACCAAAACTGGCAATTGCATCGGCAGGGTTTGATAACCGTTATGGCCATCCTAGCCAAGAGGTTCTCAATCGTTTAAAAGCCCTTCATATCCCACTTAAAAGTACACTAGAGCAAGGGGAGTTAAGTTTTGTTCTGGAAAATCACAAAATGGTTTTACACGACCGACGTTTTGAGCGGATCTGGTTGCGTAGAGTTCTCTAAAGCTTCAGCTTTGAGTCTATTCACAGTTTTAATCGCTTCTGAAGGGTCAACATTATAAACATTATCTAAAGCTGGGTTTGCTTTAAAGCGTTTATAGCTCCAGTGGTAGTGTTCTGGATATTTATGAATGAGCTGCTCAATTGCTTGATGGATGACATAAGTGCCATCGTCAGCAGAGCCTTCATAGATTTTCTCATCCATAGGTTCAATATGCATGGTAAACCCGTCATTTTCATTACGGATCGCATACAGAAATAAAGCTTTCGCTTTAGTTTTTTGGATGAGCTTGGCACTTAAATTACTTGAAGCAAGTGGAACACCAAAGTAATTCACCATATCTCCACCTACATTCGGAGTATGATCTGGCAAAATTACTGTAGTTTCACCTTGTTTGAGTGCTTTAAAAATTTGTCTTACGCCAGTTTCATCGGTTGGGACGAGATTCGCCTGTTCACGGCTGCGAGCTTCTCGTACAAAACGGTCAGCATCATCATTTTTGACTGGTTTATATAAAATAGTCATTGATGTGAACTGGGCACACCATGCATTCATTACTTCCCATGTACCAAAATGAGGAACAATGAGTACAACACCTTTCTTCGCTGCTAAAGCATCATGAAAGTATTGTTCGCCTTCTATACGATGAATACGAGAAATATTTTCTTGGTTCGATGAACCCCAAATACTTAAAAATTCAAAATATGAGGTTAATTCATTACGTATAGCCTTTTCTGTAATTGCTATACGTTGTTGTGGTGTTAAGTGGGGTAGAGCAATCCTTAAGTTAAGTTCTATACTTTTTGAGGTTTTAGTAATTTTTAAAGTATTTACAAGACCAGCCAATAGACGAGCAATAGAGCGCCCAAATTGAATAGGTAGTCGGCTAAATGTTTTGAGTAATTGATAGTTCATGCTTTTTGAATCTGGTCTAGTCATCTATAGCAGTAAGGTAAGGAGGGAACAACAAATAAAAAAGACAAAAATATTATAAATGAAATCATATTATTTAGACAGTTTTTATCAAATCAACGTATATAATGACATCATTTCGATTGATTTGGATTGGAATTTTATGTCCGATTGGCCACCAAAACCACAAAATGAACCTATAACCCCTAAACAGAACGGACCAGAATGGCAAATCCTTGAGAAAGCTGTAATGGCTTCTGTAGAAGAACAACGCCGTAGTCGTCGCTGGGGTATATTCTTTAAAACACTTACTTTTATTTATCTATTATTTATTGTTGTGTTAATGGGCAAGGGTTGCTCAACCAGCAAAGAAGGCTCAGCAGCAAGTAGTAGCAGTGCTCATCTGGCTGTAGTTGATATTGTTGGAACCATTGATGCTTCAAGTAATCAAGCAGTAAATAGTGAAGATACGAATAAAGCGCTTAAACGTGCTTTTGAAGCTTCAAATAGTAAAGCAATTGCACTTAATATTAATTCTCCTGGCGGTTCTCCTGTTCAGTCGGATGAAATTTGGCAAGAAATTCGCTATTTGAAAAAAGAACATCCTGACAAGAAAGTCTATGCAGTAATTGGTGATATGGGTGCTTCTGGTGCTTATTATATTGCTTCTGCTGCTGATGAAATTATTGTGAATCCATCAAGTTTGGTCGGTTCAATTGGTGTCATTATGCCGAACTATGGCATTACTGGTTTAGCTCAAAAACTCGGAATTGAAGACCGTACTTTGACAGCGGGCACCAATAAAGACATTTTAAGTATGACAAAACCGATTAATCCTGTACAAAGAGAACATATTCAGTCTGTACTCGATAATGTCCATACTCATTTTATTAATGCAGTTAAAGAAGGACGCGGGAAACGTTTAAAATCGAATGACCCTGCTATTTTCTCTGGTCTTTTCTGGACTGGTGAACAAGCAATCCAGTTAGGTGTTGCTGACCGCTCAGGTAACATTACGAGCTTGATGCGTGAACTGAAGCTTGATAATAAAGTTGACTACACGATTGAACGTAACCCATTACAATCTATTCTTGGTCGAATGGGTGCAGAAATGGGTAAAGGCTTAAGTGAGTCGGTTGCTCAACGTTTAGAGACGAGTCAGAACGCCAAGCTACAATAATTTAAATCAGGATAACGGTATGTCAGTAAAACCGGTTATACACTTTGCACACGCCAACGGTGTGCCATCTATGGTGTATCAAAAATTGTTTGATCAATTAAAAGATGAGTATGACATCATTTATGTTCCACTCATTGGTCCTGACAAACGTTATCCAATTACCGATCATTGGCCTTTTTTAGTTGATCAGGTGATTGATAGTATTGTACGTCAAGCTAAAGGGAGAAAGGTGATTGGACTTGGGCATTCGCTGGGATCAGTTTTAACCTTAATGGCATCTTTTAAACGCCCTGAGCTTTTTTCACAAGTGATAATGTTAGATCCACCTCTTATTTTGGGTAGATACTCTTTTGCTTTTCATATGGCAAAACTGTTTAAACCTAAAATAGTCGATGACATGACACCTGCAGGTTTATCTGCACGTCGTCGTGAGCATTGGGAGTCTCGTGAGCAAGCTGCTTCTTTGTTACGTCCAAAAGGTTTTTATAAAGACTTTGATGAGGACTGCTTTCAAGCTTACATTGATTATGCTTTGAAAGAAGATTCAGTACGTGGCGGCGTAACGTTAACTATTTCTCGTGAAGATGAAGTTGCGATTTTCCGTAAAAATCCTTCTTGGTGGTGGCTACCTATACCAAAACCAAAAATGCCTGTACATTTAGTTGTAGGAAAAGAAAGTGCCTTCTTAAAAAGAGGTTTCCCTCAAATGGCAAAGCGTAAAATGGGAATTCCATTTAGTGTCGTTGAAGGAGGGCATATGTTCCCTCTGGAGCATCCGATTGAGACAGTGAATTATATTAAGAAGCTTATTCATAGCAATTTACGCTAATAAGACTTTCATTAAAAAAGGACATGCATGCATGTCCTTTTTTAATTTACGTTGAGCAAAGCTTTTACCAAGATGCAAAACGTATAGGGTGTTCAAGAATTTGATTACGGAAATAGGCTTGTCCATCTTTCCATGTCAGTTGGCCATTACATAACCACTCTGCAACTTGAGGATAAATGAAATGCTCAAGTTTATGTACACGTTCTGCCAAAGAGGCAACATTGTCATGTTCTTTGACTTCAATTGCAGATTGAGCAATTGCTTGACCAGCATCAAGTTCAGAAGTTACAAAGTGAACTGTACAACCATGCAATCGATCACCTGTATTTAATACACGCTGATGTGTATTAACACCTTTATAAGCAGGTAATAACGAAGGGTGGATGTTGAGCATTTTACCTTGCCATTTATCGACAAAGTTTGCAGTTAAAATACGCATGAAGCCAGCTAAGATAACAATGTCAGCTTGCCACGCCATAAGTTGCTGATGCATCGCTTCATCAAAATCGGCACGACTAGGAAAGTCTTTATGCGAAATTACCGCTGTTGCGATATTGGCATTTTGAGCACGCTCTAGGGCATAAGCATCGGCTTTATTGGACAATACACCTACAATTTGCCCTGATAGACGTGCATCTATCAAGGCCTGTAAGTTACTGCCGTTCCCAGAGACTAGAACAGCAATTTTCATCATTCAAAGATCACACGAATTTTTTCGTCTGCACCTTCCACTGATTCAGCATTTTCTTGGATATGTCCGATTTTCCAAGCTTTTTCACCTTGAGCATTAAGCACTTCAATTGCTTTTTCTGCATCATTTGCATCAACTGCAATCACCATACCTACACCACAGTTAAAGGTACGGTACATTTCAAAACGTTCTACATTGCCTTCACGTTGTAGAAGTTTGAATAATTCTGGCCATTCCCAAGAAGCTTCATTAATTACAGCTTGAGCACCATTTGGTAATACGCGTGGTAAGTTACCAGGTAAACCGCCACCAGTGATGTGTGCCATAGCATGTACATCAACTTGTTTGCAAAGCTCAAGAACTGGTTTTACGTAAATACGAGTTGGTTCCATTGCAACATCTGCAAGAGGGCGACCATCAATCACTTGAGTTAAGTCTACATTCTTAACATCTAAGATTTTACGTAGTAATGAATAACCATTTGAGTGAGCACCGCTTGATGCAACACCAATAAGTACATCACCAGATTTTACTTTAGAGCCATCAATAATTTTGCTTTGCTCAACAACACCTACGGCAAAACCAGCAAGATCGTAATCTTCGCCTTCATACATGCCAGGCATTTCAGCTGTTTCACCACCTACAAGTGCACAACCTGCAAGTTCACAACCTTTACCGATACCAGTAACTACATTGGCAGCTACGTCTACATTTAAGTGACCAGTAGCATAGTAATCGAGGAAGAATAATGGTTCTGCACCACAAACCAAAAGATCGTTAACACACATCGCGACAAGGTCTTGGCCGATTGTGTCATGACGATTAAGGTTAAGAGCTAAACGTAATTTAGTACCTACGCCGTCAGTTCCAGAAACTAAAACAGGTTCTTCGTAACCTTTAGGGATTTTGCATAGTGCACCAAAGCCACCAAGTCCGCCCATTACTTCTGGACGAGTTGTACGTTTAGCGACTGACTTGATACGATCGACCAGTGCGTCGCCCGCTTCAATGTCAACACCCGCATCTTTGTAGCTTAAACCGGTATTTGGGGTAGAAGTTGAGTTGCTCATAAATGAAGTCTCCGCATTGGCGGCAGATTATAACCTGAATATACGAAACTCTTATGTTATTTATGCTCGAAAATGCTATCTTTAATAAAAATATTTTTCCATTTATAACGATTAAATCAAAAAAGGCTATATTTTATGCAAGATCGTATACTGCGCCGTATTTTCTTACTCGCAGGTATTGTATTGCTGGTATGGGTATTATACTTGCTCAAGCCTGTGGTCATTCCATTTCTTGGTGCTTTTTTCCTGGCTTATTTATTTAGTCCACTGGTCGATGTTCTAGTAAAAATTAAGCTACCTCGTTGGTTGGCTATTAGCATTGTTTTTATCGGTATCGGTGTAACTTTAACTGTTGCGTTATGGTATTTGGTTCCACTCATCTGGAAACAACTTGTTTATGCACGAGATAGTATACCAGCGGGAATTCACTGGATTAATGCAGAGCTGTTACCATGGATTTCTTCAACATTCCATGTTCAGCAAATGGAAATTGATACCGATCAAATGTCCAAAGCGGTCATGGATTATGTTCAGACTAATTACAGTGCCGATAGTATTCAAGCTGTTTTATTAAAGCTTGCACAATCAGGTCTGAATTTTATTCAGATTGGTGGAACAATTGTTTTAATTCCAATTATTGCTTTCTATTTCTTGCTTGATTGGGACCGTATGTTACTGAACTTACGTCGTCTCATTCCACGACCATATGAAGAGACTACTTTACAAATCGTTCGTGAGTGCCATAGCGTTTTAGGAGCATTTGTTAAAGGTCAGTTCCTCGTTATGCTTTTACTCGGCGTAGTCTATGCCGTAGGTTTACAGTTAATTGGGCTAGAGGTCGGACTTATTATTGGGATGGTGGCTGGCCTTGCCAGTATTATTCCTTATTTGGGATTTGCTGTCGGTATTATTGCAGCCGTTATTGCAAGTTTGTTCCAGTTTGGACTGGACTGGACCCACTTACTACTCGTTGGTGTGGTTTTTATGATTGGTCAAGCAGTAGAAGGCTATATTCTACAACCCTTTCTACTCGGTGATAAAATTGGTCTTTCGCCTGTTGCGGTTGTATTTGCTGTATTGGCAGGTGCCCAACTTGCAGGTTTCTTAGGAATGCTCATTGCATTACCTGTGGCTGCCGTCATTGTTGTACTCTTAAAACATCTAAGAGATAACTATGAAAAAAGTAGTCTTTATGGCGCTTACTCGGAATTATTTGTACAAGAGGGTAATATTCAGCAAATTCATGTAGAAACTGGAAATACTAAACTTGATCTTGAAGTTAAAACACAGCAAGATACAGATACACCGAATCTTTCAGATCAGAAATAATTTCAAGGCCAATTCATTATATGCGTCAACTCCAACTGGATATAGAACCTCAACTTGATGCCCGAATCAGTGATTTTTCGGGACCAGGTTGGGGGCATGTAGTCGATGCAGTGCGTCAACTACATGCAGGTCTAGTAAATAGATTTTATATCTATGGAGGTGCAGGAACGGGTAAGAGTCATTTGCTTTCGGCAATTTGTGATTCTTATTTGGAAGTGGGTAAGTCTGCAATTAAAGTTTCTTTGCTAGAACTTCTTGATGCTCCCATAGAGGCAATTACCTGTTTAGAGCACTATGACTTAGTTGCTTTAGATGACATTGAATCTATTAGTGGTGTGCCGCACTGGCAAAAGGCGGTCTTTCATTTAATGAATAACCATGAAGGGCAACTTGTATTTTCTTCACGTGTTGCACCGATTGAATTGAAACTGGAGCTGCCAGACTTACAATCACGTCTTACTCAAGCAGTCAGTGTAAAAGTGCCAAGTGGAAGTTTATATGCGGACCGCTATGCTTTAGTCACTTCTGTTATGGCGAGACGTGGTATCCATTTCGATCAGCAGATTGTAGATTATTTACTTTTACATGGACCTCATCAGGCTTCTGTATTGTTGCAGACCGTAGCTCAACTAGAGAAACTTCTTAAAGGTGAGAAGACTAAGCTTTCAAATGCAACTTTAAGACAAATCTATGCTTTGATTGATGAATACCAACAATAAATACTTCTTATATTGTGTCTTTTTGTTGGTTAGGATAAGTTCGGTTTTCTAATATAAAAATAAAATAAGAACTATTAAACACTTATTCTTGAAGCCTCAGAGTGAATTGTTAAATTTTTTCATAAGTAAAATTTCCATATATCAATAGATGTTTAGTTGTCCAAATATTTATAAAGCTACTTATCTAAAATGACGCTATTGACCGATCAAAACATCTTGAGAAATTCTGATTCCTGTGACAAAGTACGCACAAAGGATGCGTTTGCAAAAGTGGAAACTTTGCAATATTGACAAAGAAAAATGAAAAAAATAGGTAAGGAGAAGGGTATGCTCAAACGGAGCATTGCTTTTGCATTATTGGCTGCTGCTGGGCACGCTTATTCTGCTGATATTCAAGTCACAAGCTTAGTTGATGAAGATAAAGATGATACGGTTTGTACGCTACGAGAAGCTGTACAGTTTCTAAATTATCGTGGTTCATCTAATGCAGCCGATGTAGAAAAATATGCAAATGGTTACCATGGCTGTGGAAATAAAGATGCTTCATCAAATATTATTTTACAGCGTGATAAAGAATATACGCTAAATAGCAAAATAACGATTACAGCTCCCCTTACCATTAGTACAGTAAAAAATGATTCTACATTAGTTGATACTGATCAGCCTGGTTCTCATAATGCAACCATCAAAATGGTAGGTACAGATCAGTTATTTAAAATTGATGATGGTAGCGTTGAAAAACCATCATTTGCTGTAACCTTGAGTGACCTTAACTTACAAGGTGCAGGCGCAAACTCTAATGTGTTAACAGGCGGTTTAATTTTAAACCATGAAAAACTCACTATTCAAAACTCTCGGTTGATTGGCGGATATGCGAATCAGGGTGGGGTAATTTACAATCAAGGATTATTATCTAAAACCGGTCAAACAGCTGGCTTTGTAACTATCATAAATAGTTTATTTCAAAATAATAAAGCAACCCAAGGTGGCGTTATTTATAGCGAGCAACCTTTGTATTTAGTAACCCAATCTGTAGTACGTGATAATGAAGTTTCCTCAGCAGATGGAACCTTATTTTATGGTGCAACGAAATTTGATGATGAAAGTACTGGTGGGTATTTAAATATACGTGCCATAGGTTTTAGTAACAGTACATTCTTTCATAACAAAGTCGGTTTTATTGCAAACATTAAAGATGGAATGTTTGTTAATAATATTACAATGATTAAAAATGCAGCAGGCTTGTTTCTTGATGCTCCTCAAGGAAATGCTTCTATTTCTAACAGCATTTTAGTTGGCAATACTGCAAACTGTACTGCAAATACGGATGACAAGACTGTTATTCAAAGTAATTTAGTTATTTCTGACTGTAATCGCAATACTACTGCAAAGTTACCTAATATCCTTTTTCCTGCTAGTGAAAAGTTAATCGCTGGAGATACCGATGAAGGTGTCTGTGATGTAACAGCAAAAGAGGGGTTGTTATGTCCATTTAGCACACCGAAAGATAGCTTTCTTGGATTTTTTAAGCCTCGCCTGCTTGAGAGTTATAATAGCCTAGCTGATTCTTTAATTATTAATAAAGGACGGTTATATAGTGACGGTTCATCGGTTGGATTGGCTGGTTGTGAAAGACTTGACCAACGTGGAAAAAATCGTAGTGGTTACGATGAACTATGTGACTTAGGTGCAATCGAATATATTTTAAATAATGAAATTGCGACAGTGGGGCAGGATATTAAATATGGCCAAGTTGCAAAATTTAATATTTTAAACTCCTTAAGTGAAGCCGATTTGGTCACACCTGCTACATGTAAACGTTTATTTGGTGACCGTCCTGATGGTAAAGAATGGCAACCTGGCTGTTTGAAAATAAAACAAAGTACCGATACGCCAGTCTCTAAAGGTAGCGTCACAATAGATCAAAATGGAAATGTTGTTTACACACCAAATGGAAACTGGCATGGCGCAGACATTTTTAGTATTCAAGTCGTTACGAGTGTATCGAGATTTAATGATGGCTCGGATTTCCAATATGTCTCGATTCCAGCAACTGTAGTCCAAGAACCTGTATCTGGTATTGAAGATAAATCTGTGAGTACAGGTGGCGGGGGAAGTGTCGGTGGTGGATTAATTTTAGGGTTATTTGGATTAATTGCATTACGCCGTTTCAAGTCATAATCAGGGATGAGGACTATGAAAAATTATAAAAAAGCAGTATTAGCATTAGCTGTGCTAGCGGCTATGCCTCTTTTTGCCGATACAGCAAATCAAAGAATTGAAGTGACAACTTTTGCGGATGAAGATGGTGAAAACCCTAATGCTTGTTCATTAAGGGAAGCAATAAAAGTTGCTGAAACACGAAGATCTGATTATGGATGTACAGTTTATAACACTTCTAAAAGTCAGGTGATCCAATTAAAAGCAGGAACTTATACATTAAACAAAGAATTGGTTCCAAATGCAGATATAGCAATTTACGGATTTGGTGAAAAAGACCAAGATAAAAATTGGTCAGAGAAGAGCGTTTTAACCAATGATTATCCAGCATTACAACCGTTGCAGACGAGAATTAATGCTGGTGGTAAATCACGTATCTTTAATACAGCAGTAAATAAACAGCCTTTATTCCTTCAAAACATTATTTTGGAAAATGGTTCAGCACCCGATTTTGGTGGCGCTATTTATGCAGGCGGCAATGTTACCTTATTAAATAGTCAAATCTTGAACTCAAATGCATCTAAAGGCGGCGCTATTTTCCTCGGTGGCGATAATGTTAATTTATCTGCAACTCACTCTTTGATCCAAGGTAATACTGCAACAGCTGGAAGTGTACTTTCAATGAGTTGCTGGAATGGTACTGCCTATGCAAAACGGGAGGTAACATTTACCTCTTCTAGTATTTTGAATAATGGTTCAAATAGTTCCAATAATACTTTTGAGTTCTGCGGAGAACCGAAAGCAACCTTTACAATTAATACCATTGCTCGAAATATTGCAAATACAGTAAATGGTAGTATTTTGAAATTTACAGGTGATGCTACTCCAAACGGTACTCCTAATCCTTCAACTATACTTAGCGCTAACAGTAGTTTATCTTTAAAAAATAATACTATTGTTGAAAATAACGCTTATAGCACCTTCTTATATGACACTATGGGAAGTAAAGAGTTAAGGTTTAATGTAATTGGTTATAATTTAGGAGCTTATGCGTGTCATTACTTTATAGGACCTGCGGCTGATTTAAAAAATGCTGGTTTCATATTATCTTTTAATGCACTAAATTTGACGAATGATGCTGGAAAATGTGATCTACCGACGGAAGCTCTTACGTCTACACATCGAACTGTTGATATAGCAGGCCAGTCTTTTGACTCATTGCTTGAACCTTTACATTCAGCTGGACCAGAGACTGGTTTTTTACCAATTTACTATCCTAAAAATAATATAGGTGGTCAGAATCTGGTGGACGTAGACCCAGAAGGTAAAGATTCGTGTACTTCTATCGACCAACGAGGCCTTTCACGACTTGCTGATAGTAAATTATATTATCAACCAAATAGCCGTAATAGTTGTGATATTGGTTCGATTGAACTAATGAAACTGACTGCTGGTGATATAAAAGGTTTAGGTAATACATCGCTTACAGATCTGCTTGCGAAATATCAATCTCAATATGATACGGTTCAGAAGAATATATTGAATCCAGATTATGCATATTTATTAAATGTATTAAAAATCGATTCTGCGAATTATAAGAATCTTCTTGATCAAACCAAAGCAAATGCAAAATATCGAGCTATCTATATCGACTTAAAGGCAAATGGTTTACCTTTGCCAAATGAAGATAGTAGTCATATTTTAAAGTTCTTTAATACAACCGACTATAATATTAATCTTGAAACTGTTGGAACGGGATTAATTGACGATAAAGTTACAAGTATTAAAAAGGATGATGGACTGTTCTGTGAATGGAATCCTTCTTTGCAACAAATTATATTCTATCGTTCAGATGATATTATTACCCAAGCGGGGGATTACAACTATTGTAAATATACAATTAGCAGTAAAGATGGATCTACGCAATCATCGGGATTATTAGAAGCTCGATTTGATAATATTCCACCAGTTGCTGGTGATGGTACGGTAACGTTTAAGTATTTAGCAAATGAAGTCATTCCTTTAAATTTATTACAGTATGCGAATGATGATGGGGATGGTCCTACAAGTACACTCAAGACAAAACCAAATAAACCTAAATTTTGGGTAAATGATCAGGGTGTGGAATTGCCGATTTATATACCAAGTAAAACCTCAAAGGATGGTATTTTCAAGGTAGTCAAAGCAGATCGAGAAGGCCCGTGCCCTAAAGATGATAGCGGTAATATCTGCTATGGTGGCAATATTTATATTCAAGCGAGTAATGTATTCAATACTTTCAATGATACATTGACTTACTATGTTTATGACGCAGATGGAACTATTTCAGCCAAAGCGGGAACAATTAACTTAATAAGCACTGCAACTACAACCGATGATTCTAGAAGTGGTGGCGGTGGAGGAAGTATCGGAATCTTCTCTCTTACATCACTGCTAGGTTTGATTGCTTATAGACGTTATCGCAAATAAGCAGAAATAAAAAAGCCTCCATAGGAGGCTTTTTTATTTCTTGTTAGCTTTTTGAATGGTACATTCTTAAAAAGTGATTTTTTTAGTGCTCTAAATATTTATTGATATATTCTTCGCGTATGGCAGTTCTTTCATCAGCACTTGCTTTTAACATACGCTGACGTAAATCATTACGCTCTTGTGTACTCATTTTTTGCCAAGCTTCGCGCATTTTCTGCTTTTCTGCATCTGGAAGTTGGTTGAACCAATCCATGCGTTGTTGCAAGTTAGCGCTTTGGTTTGGTGGCAATTCTTTTAAACTTTGATAACGTTTAATTACTGCTCGTTGCTCTTCTTCAGATAGAGCATTCCAAGTATCGTCTACTTGAGTATTGGCATCTTTAGAAAAAATCCAGAAGCGTTCAAAACCCGCAAAACTGGTTTGCAGGAAACTTAATGAACAAAGGATAAGTGCTAACTTTTTAGCTACCATGTTGAACTTTATCCTCACCCAACACCATCAGCATTTCTAAATCTTCCACCATTTGTGGAGATAATTTAGGATTTACAACCACTTGATTTTGTGGCTTATCCATCATATCTACCGAATTTGGTAAAATAACAAAACCAGTAATCGCTGCAGCAAGTGCAAAACCAGTCATTTTCCAGACACTATAAAAAGAGGCTGGTTTTTGTTGGATATGGTCAAGCACATGATTCATCACCACTGTTTTATTTTTATGGTGATGGGCTAAACTATCGAGTTTAGACGTCACCTTTTTAGTGAAATCATCATGATTCATTAGAACCTCCCATGGGATTTAAATGCGCTAAGTACTCTCTAAGTCCCTGAATTGCTCGATGATAATGGGTTTTTACACTACCTTCAGTGCAGTTCATAATCTGTGCTGTAGTATGGGTGTCGAAACCTTCCCACGCACGTAACATGAAAGCTTGTTGTTGACGAACAGGTAGTTTTGCAATCGCTTCCTGAATCTCTTCTATGGTTACTTCTTGATCTAGAAAATCTGCTGGATTGATTGCTTTTTCATCGACAATATCAATGATTTCTTCATCATCATTGTCTAGACTAACTTTTTTGAAGAATGAAAATGGGTTTGCCCGACGTGCTTCTTTGCGGCGCCAATCCTGAAGTTTGTTGTTTAGAATCGTATAAAACAGCGGATACCATTCTTCAGTACTTCGATCGGCGTAAGACTTGTGTAAAGCAATAAATGCTTCTTGAACCAAGTCCATGGCAATACCTTGTTGACCTTGAGTAGCACTCTCCATCATCACTAAAGCACGACCAGTAACATCTTGCATAAAAACCTTTAGGCGTTGTTCAGCCGTGCTGGCATGAACACTAGATGCTTCCGATCGAGACTTTTTCGGTGCTAAATCCATGGAGATGGAAAATCCTGTCATTGGACGTACCCACCTTATCTTCAATATATCTCTTATATAACGTTGAAAAGAGGTGGGAGGTTGACAACAATCGGCTATTTTTTAGTAGTGTAAATGATTTTTTTCACAAATATGAGCGATGTAAAATAAATTAACGTTTTATTGGCGCTGACGAACCATCTCAAAAAAACAAATAGATCCTGCAATAGCTACATTTAATGACTCTTGACCACCTGGTTGCGGTATTGTCACTGATTGTGCGTGTTCTAGAGCATAATCACTTGCGCCTTGTCCTTCGTTACCTAAAATCCAAACGCATGGCTTTGAAAGGTCTTTTGAATAAAGACTGGTCGAGCGATGAGAACTTGTAACGAAAACAGGAATATCGAATTTAGGAAGAATATCGGTCAATTGGAAGTTTTCAAAACAATTTAAGCTAAAATGAGCCCCCATACCTGCCCTTAAAACGCGTGGTGACCAAAGTGAGGCAGAGCCTTGCGTACAAATAATTTGTTTAATATTTGCTGCTGCTGCTGAACGTAATAATGTGCCTACGTTACCTGGGTCTTGTACATTCTCTAGAATTAACGTATCTACGTTATAGTCAATCGTTAACGCAGTTTTAGGCAGATCAATAATAGCTAAGCAAGGAAGGGTATTACCTAAAGTACTTAAGTCTTTATATAAAACTTCACTGATAATAAAGACATGACCCTGATGGAGTTCGATAATTTTCTTTAAATCGTCATGTTCCAACGCCTGTTCAGTCATAAACAACGAAAAGAGTTTTTTCTGTTGTTGTAACCAAGCTAGGCAAAGGTGAGTACCTTCAAGAACCGTTTGTTGATGCTTTTTTCGGGCGCTATTGAGGTCAATTAAACCACGCAAATGTTTAATTTTTGCATTGTCTTTTGATTCTAAAAAAATAACCGCCATAAGGATATATCCAAAAGGGCGTCATCATACTATATGACGCCCTCTATAATTTAATTATTAATGATAGCTTGTTACGCGTTCAACTTCGTTTTTAGAACCGATAATTACCGGAACACGTTGGTGAAGCTCTGTTGGTTCAATATCTAAAATACGAACACGGCCTGTAGTTGATGCGCCGCCTGCTTGTTCAATGAGCATACTCATTGGATTAGCTTCATACATTAAACGTAAACGACCAGCTTTTTTCGGGTCTTTTAGATCATATGGATAAAGGAAAATACCACCACGGCATAAAATACGGTGAATATCGCCCACCATACATGCAACCCAACGCATATTGAAATCTTTTTCACGTACAGATGTTTTACCTGCAAGTAACTCTTCAATATATTGTTTTACTGGTTGTTCCCAATGACGCTGGTTAGATGCGTTAATAGCAAACTCTTGAGTATCTGCTGATACTTGAACATTCTCTGTAGTAAGTAAGAATGTTTGAGTTTCTGGGTCTAAAGTAAAGAACGCTACACCATTTCCAACGGTTAAAGCCATCATTGTTGATGGGCCATATAACACATAACCAGCAGCAACCTGTTGAGTACCTGCTTGCATGAAATCTTGTGCTTGTGTTACTGCATTTTTTGCAGGAAGAATCGAGAAGATTGTTCCTACGCACATGTTGATATCGATGTTACTTGAACCATCTAATGGGTCGAATAATACTAAATATTCGCCGTTTTCTTGCGCAGGTGTAAAGTCATCAAGTTCTTCAGATGCAAGACCACCAACATGAGGGTGAACTTTTAAAGCATCAATTAAATAGTCATTAGAAATCACATCAAGTTTTTTCTGTGTTTCACCTTGAACATTTTCATTACCTGCACTACCTAAAATTCCAGCCAATGCACCTTTTTGTAGGGCTTGGTCAATGGTTTTACAAGTCGTAGCAATCGTGTCGATGACTTGGGCCAACTCAGGTGTAAGGTTCCCTTTTTGTTGTTGTAAAAATTGGGACAATGTGAGGTTGGACATAAAAAAACGCTCCTGTGCGCAAGCATCAAAATGAGTCAAATAAATACGTGGCATATTCTAGATGAGAATGCCGGAAAATAAAAATTATCTTACTTTATTTGTGTTGCATTTATGCTTACAAGCCCCATTTTACATGGTATGTTGTTTGCATAGCAAAGGAATGTATATTTAGGAGAATCGAAATGACAACTAAGAAGTTTGATGCGACCCCCACGGCAGGCGAACCAATCAATTTAGAAGAAATTTCGAAAGAAAGTGTTCAGGAAGCTTGGAAAGACTATGAAGCAAAACCTGAATATAAAGCTTTTAATAAGCATGATTTGATTGAGTCGATGCAACATTCAGAAGAAGAGGAAAACAAATCTTCTTAAATTAAGAATCAAAAAATAAACGCCCATATGTGGGCGTTTATTTTTTGGAGTGTCTTATTTTAATAGAGGAGGAACCGCTTCATAGTTAATTTCAACACGGCGGTTTTCTTTCCAAGCTGACTCGTCATGGCCTGGGTTAACAGGAGCTTCTTTACCATAACTTACCGCTTCAAGTTGCTGTGGGTTTACACCATTTGTGATGAGGTAACTTTGAACTGCTTTTGCACGACGCTCACCTAAAGCCATGTTGTATTCACGTGTACCACGTTCATCTGTATGACCAGTTAATGCAACTTTTGAGTTTGCATTTGCCATGAGGAACTGAGCATGGGCTTGAAGTGTTTGATAATCTTCGGCAGATAAATCACTGCTGTCATAATCGAAGTGAACAACACGTTTAGCTAAAGCAGCTTTATTTGCTTCAGTTACACCTTTTGATGAAGCACCTGCCAAATTTTGGGCATTTAATGCGGCATCTTCACTTAAACCAGTTGTGTTTACTGTACTTGGGTTTGTAGTACCAGTAGTTGCCGTTGTTGCAGGCTTACGGCTCGCACAACCTGTCATGACAAGCGCTACACTAAGTAGAGGAAGGGCCAAATATTTGATTGATTTCATCATCATCTCCATCAATGGAATAAAAAGTTATTTAGGTGCCCAGGCTGGTTCACGTACTTCACCTTGTTCACTCGGTAAATTCATACGGAAACGACCATCAGTGGACATGATAGACAGTAAACCACGGTTCCCTTCACGAGTTGCGTAAACCACCATTTGCCCATTTGGTGAGAAACTTGGTGATTCATCTAAACTCGTTGGGGTAAGAATATTGACAATGCCTGTATTAATATCTTGGATAGCAACTTTATAGTTACTGCCACTTGGTCGATGCACTAGTGCAATTTTTTTGCCATCTGCACTTAAAGTACCACGAGCATTAAATGACCCTTTAAATGTTAAGCGTTTTACTGAGCCATCTCCAAAATCATAGCGATAAATTTGAGGAGAGCCTCCACGGTCAGATGTAAAAATAAAAGCTTTCCCATCTGGTGTGTAACGTGCTTCTGTATCAATGCCAGAATCATTCGTCATACGTTTGACTTGGCGAGTTGATAAATCCATTTGATAAATTTCAGGGTTACCATTCATTGATGCTGTAAATAGCATTGATTTGCCATCTGGTGAAAAGCTTGGCGCACCATTTAAGCCTTTAAAGCTGGTAAGTACTTCACGTGTTCCAGTAGATAGATCTTGTAAGTAAATTGCTGGGCGTTTAGTTTCGAAAGAAACATAAGCAATTTTTTTAGCGTCAGGAGTCCATGCTGGAGACAGAATTGGGTCGCGTGAAGAGAGAACAGTTTTTGGTTGCTCACCATCTGTATCGGCAATTTGTAAAGTGTAACGTTCCGCAGGGGTTGCCGGATTACGTAATACATAAGCGATACGACCGCTAAAATCGCCTGCAATACCAGTTAATGCTTGATAAATAGCATCACTAACCATATGTCCAGCTTGACGGATGCGTGAAGCAGGAACATTCAACAACTCATTGAGAAGATATTGCTGTTTTTGTACATCATAAAGTTGGTAATGGACTTCAAACCCATCAGCTGTTTGCTTAATTTGCCCAGTAACAACATATGGAATACCAGCTGCTTGCCAATCAGATGCTTGAATCTGATTAATGGCAGCATTTGCAGGTAAGTTTTTCGATGAACTTGTGAAACGTCCTGAACGGTTTAAGTCAGTTTCCACAATTGGATAAAGTCCATTGTCATTATTAAAGGGAACAATAGCGATTTTAGGCGCCTGATCAGGTGCTTTTGCAATTTCTAAATGTAGTTGAGCAAAGGCAGCTGTTGGTGCAAGAGGACTTAGTGCTGTAAGCAGCGTTAAGGCTAAAAGGTGTTTGCGGCTCGTTTTCATAGGTTTAAAGTCATTGAAGGCATTTTTGTGACTGTGGATTTTGTAACATAGTTACATGCCTTAAACTATTTAAAGCATGTAACAAGATACTTATTTTGCAGTAAATGTTGAACTGAATGATCTTGCTTCGCGTCGAGCATCAGGATCAGATGGCATAGGGTAAGGCGCAGCAGAACGAATCGCTGCTTCAACACTAGCTTTAACATCTGGGTTGCTAGAGCTAACAATAACTGATAATACAGCTCCACTATCACTTAACGTTACACGCGCAGTAGCTTTTTGACCTGATGTTCCTGCTGGAATATCCCAAGCATTTCTAATTTTCTGCTCAAAATCACGCTTCGCTGAAGATGCAATTTTTTTGGCTTCACCCTTTTTCTGAGCGGCTTCTTCCTGTGCTTTTTTAACAGATGCAGCTTTTGCTTCGGCCTCAGCTTCAGCTTTACGTCTTGCATCTTCAGCCGCTTTTTGCTGTTTCGCTTTTGCGTCAGCATCAGCCTTATGCTTGGCATCCTCAGCCGCTTTCTGCTTTTGAGCCTTTGCATCGGCTTCAGCTTTACGCTTAGCATCTTCGGCAGCTTTTTGGTGTTTAGCTTTTGCGTCAGCATCAGCTTTACGCTTGGCATCCTCAGCCGCTTTTTGCTTTTGAGCTTTTGCATCAGCTTCAGCTTTACGCTTGGCATCTTCAGCTGCTTTTTGGTGTTTAGCTTTTGCATCGGCTTCTGCTTTACGCTTAGCATCCTCAGCCGCTTTCTGCTTTTGGGCTTTTGCATCAGCTTCAGCTTTACGCTTGGCATCCTCAGCTACTTTCTGCTGTTTAACTTTCGCCTCTTCAGCCGCTTTGCGTTTAGCATCTTCAGTTGCTTTACGAGCTTCATGTTTCGCTTTTGCCTCAGCTTCAGCTTTACGTTTTGCTTCTTGCTGTGCCTGAAGTTTTGCATTTTCTGCTTCACGTTTCAGTTTTGCATCGGCCTCAGCTTTTCGTTTAGCAGCTTCTTCAGCTTTGCGAGCCTCATTTTGTTCATGTTTGGTTTTTGCCTCAGCATCAGCTTTACGCTTTTGTTCGGCTTCAACTTTTGCAGCTTTTGCCTCAGCTTGACGCTTAGCTTCAGCTTGCTGCTTTTGAGCTTCCTCTAAACGTTGTTGTTCCGCAGCTTGCTTCGCTTTAGCAGCTTCTTCGGCTTTACGTTTTTCCTCAGCTAATTTTGCTTGCTGTGCCTGCTCGGCTTTTTGCTTTTGGGCACCCAGATGTTGTGCTGTGGGCGGAGGAGGTGATGGTACTGCTGGAAGATTTTGAGGAAGATTTTCATCCACAATTGGGCTTAGAACTTCTTCTGCCTGATTTTCTGCTGTAGTTTGTGGCTCAACTTCTTTTGCTAAAGGCGGTGGTAAATCTTCTGGCTTAACTAAAATAGTAGTTAGCTTTTTGGGCTGTTCAGGTGGTTTACTCAAGCCTAAAAAAAGCAAGCCGACAATAGCAATTGCATGAACTCCAAGTGTGAAGCCCAATGCAATCGCATTCTGTTTAAAAGGAGGCTTTTGATTTTTGTTCATAGCTTATTTTAAAGGCTCTGTCAGAAGGCCAACTTGAGTTAAACCTGCTTCTTGTAAACTTGCCATCAATGATACGACCTCGCCGTAAGGGCGTGACTTATCACCATTCACTAAAACCGTAAGCTGTTTGTTTTCCTGCTCAGCTTGCTTTTGCGCTTCACTTAATACAGATTCGAGCTTTTCACGAGAAAGTGGCTCGTTATCTTTATAGTCTTGGTATTGAAGATAAATATTGCCATCTTTACCAATCGTTACCATGGCTGGCATATCTTTGGATTCAATTGGACGATTATTTGCCTGAGGTAAGTCGACTTTAATACCGCTAGTAATCATGGGAGCAGTAACCATGAAAATAACTAAGAGTACGAGCATTACATCGATATAGGGTACGACGTTCATGTCACTTTTTAATGGTTTTTTTATGCGCTCAAAGCGCCCTGAACGTTGAATAGCCATTATGCATCTTCCTGTGATGGACCCACAGATTGACGTTGCAATAAAGCAATCATTTCTTCGGCAAATAATGCGCGGTCAGAGTAGACGCTTTCGCTTTTAGCAGTAAAGTGGTTAAAAGCGAGTACCGCAGGAATTGCAGCAAATAAACCAATTGCAGTTGCAATAAGTGCTTCAGCAATACCCGGTGCAACCGTCGCTAATGTGACTTGATCAACGGCAGCCAAACCAATAAAAGCATTCATGATTCCCCAAACAGTACCGAATAAACCGATATATGGGGCAACCGAACCGATACTTGCTAAAGTACCTAAACCATATTCCAGACTACCCTGATCACGACTTAAACCGACACGTAAAATACGCTCGGTGCCTTCAATCGTTTGAGAAGTAGATGCTTGACGTTTTTTAAGTTTAAAGAACTCACTCAATCCTTGATAAAAAATATCTTCAAGGCCTGAACGTTTTGAGTTGAGTTGTGCATTGTTATAGAGGGTATTAAGTTCAGCACCAGACCAGAACATTTTTTGGAAATGTTCATCGCCTTGACGTGCTTTTTTATAACCCATATGTAACTTGGCAATGAGGTACCAACTAAAGATTGATGCTAACAATAAAATCAGCATGACCAATTGGACGACTGGACTTGCTTGTAAAATAAGGTCAGAAATATGCAGGGTTGATTCAATGTTTGTTGCCATAGTTACATATGCCGGTTGTTTTTTTAGTCTTGTTCCAATTCTTTACGAATAAGATCACGTATTTCTTCTGGAAGACGACGAGCTACCAGTTCTTTACTTAAACATGCCAACTCAACCTCGCCAGAAGCAAGCAAGATTTCACCACGATAAATATTTTGTTGCAACACAAATGACGCAGCTTTACATGAAACTACACGTGCTGTAACAGTAATTAGGTCATCCATTAAGATAGGGCGCATGTATTTTACGTCGATTTTGTGGACAACAAAGTTGTAGTCTTTTTGATGCCAGTAATGATCAACGCCAGAAGCACGGAGCCATTCTGTACGGGTACGTTCCATATAGCGAATGTGGTTGGCGTGGTAAACGATACCGCCTGCGTCCGTATCTTCGATATAAACACGAATATTGAATTCAAAATGATTCGCCATGAGAGTATTCCGTTTTAGTTCACTATAGAGCTTTATATTTAAAATATGACTGCTGAATAAAACATCAGTTCTAATCAAAGTCATACATCTGCTTTTAAATACGGGGCAGTTTAGCAGATTGCATACTAAGTCCTATGGCACAACCTTTCAATTGCGATTGCTCTATTTATAATCTAAAAACGGTACATCTTATGGCTAGCATGCTTTTGAGTTAAGAAGGCTTCCATGAGGTTTGAACTTGTTTTGATATATTCGGATAATCTAATACGAATCTTACATGCAGCTCAGTTCCTGTTTTTAAGGCCTTGTCGTCTACAATAAAATAAGGACTATGATTTGGTGCAGCTTGAGTTAAGTCCTGATTTTCTGGTGTTGTGCCTAAGAAAACAAAGAATGATGGCATTAATTTTCCATAATAGGCAAAATCTTCACTTGCGCTTGCATTATGATCTAAAACATGAAGTTTTGAGTCTCCAACAACCTTGGCTAAAGTTGGCTGAATAAGCTGAGTCAGTGCTTTGTCATTCATGGTCACTGGAGCATAAGGTGCAATTTCAATTTTAGCAGTCACATCATTGGCTTGAGCATCGTGCTCTATCATGACTGGTAAACTTTTTAAAATATTTGCTCGTATTTGTTCGTTATTAGAGCGAATAGTCCCAACCATATTGACCTGTTCAGGGATAACATTTCCTGCTGTACCACCTTGAATATTGCCAATACTCACTACGCCCATGCCTTGGGTAAGGTCGGTTCTCCGGCTAATAAGGCTCTGTAAATTATTAATCATTTGTGCTGATGCATAAATCGGATCTCTACCTAACCAAGGGGTAGAACCATGTACCTGCTTGCCGTTGACCTGAATACGTAAATGGTCTGCACTATTTAAAATAGCGCCATCTTTATAATAAAGGTGGCCACTTTGCATACCAGAGATGACATGTATTCCAAAAATGGCTTCAGGTTTATAGTCTTTAAATGCTCCATCTGCGATCATTTTTCTGGAGCCGATTTGATCACCTTGTGTGAAATTATCTATATCTGCTCCACCTTCTTCAGCAGGTTGAAAAACAAAGACAACTGTACCCGATATTTTATCTTTATTGGCAGCTAGAATTTTTGCTGCACCTAATAACATTGCAGTGTGTGCATCATGTCCACATGCATGCATCACATAGGTTTCTTTACCTTGGTAAATTGCTTTTTGTTTACTCGCAAATGGAACACCACTTTTTTCCTCCATAGGTAGCGCATCCATATCTGCTCTAAGCGCAATAATAGGGCCGGGTTTATTACCTTTTAAAACACCTACAACCCCTGTTTTTGCATAACCTGTTTTGACTTGAATGCCATAAGACTTTAATTCTTTTTGAACAAGTGCAGATGTCTTAACTTCTATATTGCCCAGTTCAGGATTTTGATGAATATGTTGTCTTAATTTAATGACCTGATTTTCATTTTGTTGTGCGGCATCTTTGACCCAATCTGCTAGGCTCAGTTGACTCATGAGGGCTAGTGGAAAAACTAAAGCGGCTTTCTTATACATGTCCTTATCCTAAAACTATTATTGTTCATAAGATTTAATGTCTAGATTTCTTATAATTCAGTTTTTAAAAATATTAAAAAATCAATAAGGTATAAAGAAAGACTTAAAAGGTATAGAGTGGCTAAATTATTGATAAAGCAATTTTTATTTGAGTTAAGAAGAGCAGTTAAATTAAAAAAGGAAGAGAAAATTCTCTTCCTTTGATTAGTTTTTAGGCTCAGGTGGCGTCATGCCAAACTGTAAGTAAGACTGGTTGGTTGCAATGCGGCCTCGTGCAGTACGCATGACATAACCTTGTTGAATTAAATAAGGTTCAATCACATCTTCAAGCGTGCCACTGTCTTCAGCCATAGCTGCTGCAAGCGCTTCAACTCCAGCAGGACCGCCATCAAAACGCTCGAGTAACATGCTCAAATAACGACGGTCTAGAGTATCTAGACCAGCTTTATCAACATTGAGCATATCAAGCGCACGTTGTGCCATTTCATGAGTCACTTCACCTGTACCTTTCACTTGTGCGTAGTCGCGAACACGTCGTAATAAACGATTGGCAATACGCGGTGTACCGCGTGAGCGACGAGCAACTTCTTCTGCACCTTCAACTGTAATGGGCACATCCATAAGGTTTGCAGAGCGTGACACAATATGAGTTAAGTCTTCTACAGAGTAGAACTCAAGACGCTGCACAATACCAAAACGGTCACGTAGAGGGGAGGTGAGTAAGCCGGCACGTGTGGTGGCAGCAACGAGGGTAAAAGGTGGCAAATCGAGTTTAATTGAACGAGCAGCAGGGCCTTCACCAATCATGATATCGAGTTGGTAATCTTCCATTGCCGGATACAGAATTTCTTCAATCACTGGAGAAAGACGGTGAATTTCATCAATAAATAAAACATCACCTTCTTCAAGGTTAGTCAGCATTGCCGCCAAATCACCCGCACGTTCTAAAACAGGCCCTGAAGTGGATTTGAGATTGCCACCCATTTCACGTGCAATGATATTAGCCAGTGTAGTTTTACCTAAACCCGGTGGACCAAAAATCAGTGTGTGGTCGAGTGCTTCACCACGACCACGAGCAGCGCCAATGAAAATTTCCATTTGCTCGCGTACAACTGGCTGTCCAATATAATCGGCAAGTGAAGTTGGTCGAATAGCCCGATCAAAATGATCTTCAGGTTTTTCTGTTCCACTGATTAGACGGTCTTGCATAGGTGTGTTTACTTCATCATTGATTTAAGAGCAGCACGAATAATATCGGCTGATTCAGTGTAATCGGCTTTAACCGCAGCTACAGCTTTTTGTGCTTCAAGTGGCTTATAACCTAAAGATTGCAGCGCAGCTTCTGCTTCTGCAACAGGAGAGTTTGCAGCAAATTGAATTTGAGGCATGGCCGCCGCAGTTGAAGTGCCTTGAGCCAAGGTTTTAAAACGGTCACGAAGTTCAATCATTAAACGTTCAGCTGTTTTTTTACCAACGCCCGGAACTTTGACCAGCGTATTAATATCATCATGTTCAATTGTGTGTACTAGCAATTCAACACTTAAAGTAGAGAGAATACCTAATGCCATTTTCGGACCGACACCATTTACTTTTAATAAGGTGCGGAAAATAGTTTTTTCTTGAGCATCGCTAAAACCGTAGAGCTGCTGTGCATCTTCACGCACAACCAAATGCGTCCATAGCGTAACTTTCTGGCCTTTTTGTAATTGGCAAAATGTTGAAAGTGGCGTATCAATTTCATAGCCCACACCATTTACATTGAGTAAGACAGTAGGGGCTTCTAGGGCAAACACTTCGCCAATTAAACATCCGATCATGAAATTATCTTCTCAAATAAAATGAGTTAAAAATTAGGGTGCAATGTTATGCGCAATGCCTTTCATTGTCATAAACAATTTGTTTGGGTATTGGCCTAATGGCTGAAATCCATATTGTTGATAAAATTCTGCGACACCATCTTTTGCGTCAACAAGAACAAGAGGAAATCCTACTGTGGCACTGGCTTGGTATAAACGATGTAAGGCATCTAATAATAAAATTGCCCCTAAACCTTGTTTCTGAAAGTAAAGGTTATGATGTGCCATTGTGGCACATCATAACCAAAAGATAAATTAAGTCGTGAGATGATATATGTAGAGAAACATACTCAAATAAAAGAAAAAGTTTCAGTTTCCCAGCCTAAGAAATCTTCCCAGGTTTTTGTAACTTTATTCTGAGAATTTCCCTGAGTGATGACTTGATAATCGAATTTTTTAGCATTTTCCTGTGCAAAAATAATGATTGAATTTTGAGAACTTGAATCTTTAATTTCAAATTTTCCTGAAATAGGAAAATGAACATCCATTGTAAAAGGCTGTTCTTGATTATTAAAAGTCACTTCATAAGTGCCAATGGGACTATTTTTAACATGAAGTTTTCCTTTAGTCGATAACCACTTTATTTTATTTTCATCCTGATCTAATGTGATGTAATTTGCTGATTCAAAATCAGTTAAGGTATAGACAATAGTTGCAAAGCGATTTTCTCTGGTTTGAGAATAAACCACCAATTGATCTGTTTTATGTACAAATCTAATTTGGCTTGCTTGTTGTGCTGTAATTAAACGTTGACTGGTATGTGGTCGTACTGTAGTGGTGGTTATTCGTCCCATCCATGTTGTCTTATTACCTTCAATATATTCATTACCTTGTAGATATTGGATGCTTAGATTTAACTCAAGAGTTGATAGGCTGATATTTAAATTCTCCCTAATTATTGGTTCTGCTGGAATAATTTTAATATAACCATGTATCATTGCCTCTACTCCACCAAAATGATCCAGTTTACAGTTCTCAAATATAAAGCCATTCTTTTTTTGAGTAAAAGTACCTGATATTGGCGAGTTTTGTTGACAAAATTGAATTGCTCTTTCAGCAGCAGAGCGTGCTTGACCGACTAAAGAATCATCTGAATTGTCGATGGCAAGATTTAATGGTGCAGATAAAATTTCGTGGATAGTTTTATCATTGTTCCAGTTAAGCATTTAGTTGTTCTACCTATATGATATTTAAGATTTTATAGTCAAATATTTTATATTCTTGCCTATTTTTGTACAAGACTCTTAAATTGATTCATTTAAAAAAATCCTATTTTATTACCTTGTAGCTCTTGCGCCAAGCTATAAGCCTGATGATCTGAAAACTTACTAATAATATCGAGTACCTGCATGATATTACTGTAGTGGTTATTGCTAAAGCGGGCACCGTACAAATGAAGGATCGACATTAAACGTTGTTCTTTAAAGCTTAAAGATTTATGCGGCATGGTTAATGGTACAAATGCGTCAAGAATAGTTTGCAAACTTTGATGTGCAATAATTTCTAAACCAGACTTTTGTGGGTGCTCAAAGATTTTTTCACGCGCCAGATTTTTGGCTGTTTCAATCCCTTTAGCAATGTCTGGTGAGCAATATTGTAAAAGGCTACCTTGCAGCTGACCTGTAATAATTTCATACTGATGCTTGGCAAAAGCTGTTGTGACTTCATCGACCAAACGTTTCATAACACGGCCACGTAATGCCGAGATTTTTTGTTGCCATGTACTGCTCGGCTGTGACAACTCTTCAGGTTGACCATAATCTGCAATTAAGTTGAGGAAAATCGGTTCAACTTCTTGATAGTGGAGCATATTTAAAATAATGCCATCTTCTAAATCAATGAGGGCATAACAAATATCATCTGCTGCTTCTAATAAATAGGTGAGTGGATGCCGGCAGTAGTGATATTCACCTAATTGGATGAGACCAAGCTGTTCAGCAATTTGCTTTAAAATTTCTTTTTCAGACTGATAACAACCAAATTTCGCCCGTTGGTGAGAGGGACGATCGCCTTGGGAAGCAATTGTTTTTGAAAGCCAAGGATACTTTAAATATGCGCCTAGGGTCGCGTAAGTTAAACGCATGCCTCCATCATCTGGATGATAGTCAATACGGGTTAATAGGCGTAAACCTTGAGCATTACCTTCAAACTGACGAACATCGGCTTCTTCTTCGGGCGTTAATTTTTTTAGAAAATCATTATGTGATGCATCGTCAAACCATTCACGAATTGCATATTCACCTGCATGCCCGAAAGGAGGATTACCAATGTCATGCGCAAGGCAGGCTGCTTGAATAATTGCGCCGACATCGGCAGGAGAAATCCAAACGGGCAATTCATCTTTTATTTTTTCGGCTGCCAGCATACCCATGGAACGGCCAATACAGGAAACCTCAAGGGAGTGAGTTAAACGGGTATGGATACCGTCATGCTGTGCTAAAGGGTGAACTTGAGTTTTACGGTTTAACTGACGAAAACTTTGTGAAAATATAATGCGGTCATAATCTTTATGAAATGGGCTTCGAGCCAGCTCTGTACTGCTTTTTTTACTACCTAAACGAACTGCAGATAGCAGTTCTAACCAACGCATTTGTTCCATTTATCATTATTCAAAACTATAAAGCCTGATCATGCCAAAAAAATGCTAAAAGCACTAGCTTGGTGCGACATAGTTTGTCTTAGCTTGTTCCTATATTATTTGTTCTATTCAGCTGAGTTCGGTACTAAAATTACTATGACACATAAATAGGTTTTCTTTTGTAGATCTAAGATTATGAAAGGAATTTTCTCTAAATTTACTCAGGATAAATTGGAGTAATACAAAGGTGAGTATAGGGATATCTGGCTTATTCATAGATTGCACAAACGTTATAAATAAGCCGGATTGGATCAACTTTTTTTTGATATTAGAAAAATCTGGAGAAGAACCCGGGTTTTTTCCATGACTTTTTGTATTCGGCGGCTATAGGGGTATGGTCGCTAAATGACAGGATGTGATCTAGATGTTGGTGCGCCTGTTTGATCTGACCGCTGTTGTAGTATGCTTCAGCTTCGAGCAGATAGATTTTTTCCATGATGTCATCATAGTCCCATGCTTGCTCTTCATAAATTGTTCGGGACTGTTCCGCCAGCTGATGTACCATTGCAAAATCACCTAGCTTGAGAAAGCTTTGTATGAGGTATTGGTTGAGCGTCGGAAAATTATCCGGATCAAATTCCTGCTCTATTCTGGCTGCATGGTGTTGATAAAACTGGATCGCTTGCTCGTGTTGTTCAAGTAAGCAGTGACTTTTTATGAGCAGATAAATCGCTTTGTCCCAGTCTTGTGGTGCGATCATAAAATTGCGCTTTATCTCTAAATAGCGATAAGCATATTGGTTTACCTTTTCATAATCCTCTAATTCATTATAGACCTGCATTAAGACATAATAAGGCTGTGAGGCTAATGGATAACGTGCAGTGACACTTTCATAATAGTCTTTGCGGATCAATGCATCCTGATTTTCATAGAGTTCATAAATTAGCCTCTCTACTGCACCCTCTGCAACATGAAGATTACGATAGTCTTGATCATTCATGTGCTGTGTTTTCGCATAATGATCATAGAGCCGGAATAATACTTTTTCGGCCTCTTGCTGAATATTGTTGAGTCGGCCCAATTTTGCCTTACAGGCCACCTGCTCAGCTACTCGAACCTGATGTTCAATAAACGGCACACAGCTTTCATCATATTTTTCAAAATATTCTGTTAAGGCCAGTTCCATCTGCGGGTAATCTTCAGAATATTGATAAGCCCAGATCCGGTTAAAATGTAACTCCATAAATTCAGAATACTGTAACCCTTCTGTTGCAATCTGTGCTGCCTGATCATAGTGTTCCGTATTCAGCAACTGAATGGCATAGTTGTTACAGCACATGGCAAAAACGTGATAGTCCCCGTAGAAATCGCTCTGATACTGATTATGCTCATAATATTGTTTAAAGGCGTGATAAGACTGACGGTAAACTTCACAGTTTAAGTGGTGAAAGTAAGTCGTAGTTTCCTCATCGAACTGATAATTCTCCTGATAAAACTCGTTCAGACTCACCCCTGTAGCATATAGGTCTCTGGGGAGGGCCTTGCTGAATACAGGTACTTCCAGATGGATCGGTTGTTGAGCCAGATATTTCGATTTCACCCATCTACGCCAGGTCACTACATCCGGTTCTAAGGCCTGAGCTTTTTCCAGATAAGTGAGTGCTTGCTGATATTGTTCGTTTTCATACAGATAAGTTCCAGCAAAATGGAAGGCAGCAGCTTCATCCGGATATTTTTCAATGGTGCTTAGACAGCGTTGATAGTAGGAGGATTTGGTTTTATTGAGTTGTTCATAATAGTTCCGCTCAATAATAATCTGGTAATAGCGCACTTCAGGGTGGTTATAACCATTTTTAATCATTTCTTCAAAGCGGTGATACCAGCGGACTAATCCGGCCGGAACTTCGGGTTGGTAGTTTAATCCTTTGATCAGTTTTAATAGTATTTTTTGTGCCAGGGTAATTTCCTGATGCTCATACGCAATTTCTGCCAAATGCAAATATTCGGTTTCATCTTCAACAGACAACAGATCGAGACCGTTTTCGATGTGCATGATTAAGTCAGGATGTTGTTGAGTCTCAAGGAAATACACTTTGTCGAGCCAGAGCTGGGAAACCATGATATCGCGCAGTTCACGGTTATGGGCATACCGCTGTTGATACAGTTCGGTATATTCGGCATGATATTTCAAGAAGTCATTTACCTGATGCTGTTGCTTGGCAAGTAACAGATAAAAACGCAGGGCTGCTTCTTTTTCATTTTCCTGCTGATAAAGTTGCTGGATCAGTTTTTTATATTCATCAGCACTTCCATGATTAAGTAATGAAAGATGTTGAGAGGTACTGTCTAGAGATGTTTCATAGTCAAAAAGATAGTCAAGCAATGTCCTGATGACAGTAGCATTATTATTTTGGTTTATAATTTTCTTGAGGTTGGGGAAAATCTTATCTTTTAAGACAATATGGATCTGTTGATGTCTTTGAGCCGCGGCTTGCTGGTAATAGGCTTTTGAAATCAAGTAGAGGATATCAAGGTCACTGGGATGATCTGTTAAATATTCTTTAGCAGTTTCAATACATTGGTGAATTTTATTTTGTTCAAGCAGTTGCTCAATTATTTGCTTATTCATTTAAGCTCTCTAGGCCAATCTAAGTTATTAGGAAGACAGGTCTGTATTATATGTTTTTTCAGGTAAATTAATATCAAAGTATTGATAAGTTTAAACTCATTACAAAAACAGGACCAGAAAAGCTAAAACCTACAACCTAACATCAACATGATAAGAAAGGTGAATCGGATGCAAAACGATTAACCAATCCTATACTCTTGAGTCTTTGATATCATGAACTTTGCTATAAAACTGTTCAAAGTGAAAACTTTATATTGATTGATTAGAGGCAACCATATTTTCTGGAGAATGATTAAAGTGGGTTGTAGTGAGTAAGGCTTTCATACCATCCCAATAGTGTGAGAAAAGTAAACTTAGATTGAGCAAATACATTACGTTGTACAGTAAATGAATTGTTACGAATAAAGTAAAATAGAGAAAGCTATAACAAATTAAGCGATTCACAGTAGAAAACTCTGATTTTTAAGATGGATATGGCTAGCTGAACAGCTCCTTTCGCAGTAGAATATGCGCTCTCTCTAAAGTCACATTGCGGTAAGGTTCACAAGACCTGCCCGTGGAGCCAAAATCAACATGTTTATCGTGGCCGGTGCAGCAGCACATTCTTCTTTTAAGAAAGCTCAACTATTAACACGTTTATCGTCAATTAGTTCTGTTCAATCTTTTGACAGCCAATGGGTCTATTTGTTTGATCAAGCGCTCAACGAGCAGCAACATCAATCTGCTTTGCAATTATTAAATGACGGTGAGTCTTTTGAACTTCGTCAACCTGCAAGTGATGAGATTCAGATTTTAGTAACACCACGTGTGGGTACTATTTCACCTTGGTCTTCTAAAGCAACTGATATTTTCAAGAACTGTAATACACCAGTTCACCGTTTAGAACGTGGTCTTTTATTTACGTTAAAAGGTGTTTCTGAAATTTCTAATGAAGTAAAACAAGTACTTCATGACCGTATGACAGAAACTGTTTTTGCTCAAATTGATGATGCAAAAGCGCTCTTTTCAGAAACAGCTCCAAAACCTTTAAACTCAATTGATATCTTGGGTGAAGGTAAAGAAGCATTAGTAAAAGCCAACAACGAATTTGGTTTTGCTTTATCTGAACAAGAAATTGATTATTTAACCGAAGCGTTCACTCGACTTGGCCGTAACCCAAATGACATCGAGTTAATGATGTTTGCACAAGCAAATTCTGAACACTGTCGTCATAAAATCTTCGGTTCTGAATGGACAATTGATGGTGAAAAACAACCATTATCATTGTTCCAAATGATTAAAAATACTTATAAAGAATCACCAACTGACGTGTTATCAGCATATAAAGATAACGCTTCTGTAATTGTTGGTTATGACACTATGCGTTTTTATCCAAAAGCAGATGAAAATGGTCATTTTGTCTATAAATATAAGAGCCAAGCTGCTCATATTTTAATGAAGGTTGAAACTCACAACCATCCAACAGCAATTTCTCCATTTGCTGGTGCTGCAACTGGTTCAGGCGGTGAAATCCGTGATGAAGGTGCAACTGGTCGTGGTGGTAAACCAAAAGCTGGTTTAACAGGCTTTACAGTTTCTAACTTAAATATTCCTGGTTTTGAACAACCTTGGGAAGAAAACTACGGTAAACCTTCACGTATGGCATCGCCATTACAAATTATGATTGAAGGTCCATTAGGTGGCGCGGCATTTAACAACGAATTCGGTCGTCCTGCATTAAATGGTTATTTCCGTACTTTCGAACAAAACGTAAATGGTGAAGTGAAGGGCTTTCATAAGCCAATCATGATCGCTGGTGGTTACGGTAACATTCGTCCTGACCATGTAGAAAAAGATGCGATTCAACCAGGTGACTTGCTCATTGTATTGGGTGGCCCTGCAATGTTAATCGGCCTTGGTGGCGGTGCAGCATCTTCTGTAGACAGCGGTACAATGGGTGAAAGCCTTGATTTCGCATCTGTACAACGTGAAAACCCAGAAATGGAACGCCGTTGTCAAGAAGTGATCGATACATGCTGGCGCTTAGAAGACTTCAACCCAATCGTTTCTGTACACGACGTTGGTGCGGGTGGTTTATCAAACGCTATGCCTGAACTTGTAAACGACCACGAGTTAGGTGCAGTTCTTAATCTTCGTAAGATTCCTTCATTAGAACCGGGCATGAGCCCAATGGAAATCTGGTCAAACGAAGCACAAGAACGTTATGTTCTTGCAATTCGTCCAGAGTCTTTAGAACAGTTCGAAGCAATCTGTGCACGTGAACGTTGCCCATTTGCCGTTTTGGGTGAAGCAACAGAAGCACGTCATTTAACTGTTGAAGATCCATTGTTCCAAAACAATGCAGTTGATATCCCAATGCAAGTAATGCTTGGTGGTACACCGCGTATGCAACGTTCATATGAAACAATTGAGCGTAAAGGTAACGAGTTTGATGCTTCAAAAGTTGATTTGAAAGATGCGATTTTCCGTGTATTGAAAAATCCAACAGTTGCATCTAAGTCATTCTTGATCACTATTGGTGACCGCTCAATTACTGGTATGGTTGCGCGTGACCAAATGGTTGGTCGTTGGCAGATTCCTGTTGCGGATGCAGCAGTAACAACTACAAGCCTACAAGGCTTCACTGGTGAAGCAATGGCAATGGGTGAGCGTCCACCAGTTGCATTGTTAAATCCAGCAGCGTCTGCTCGTTTGGCAGTTGCTGAAGCAATTACTAATATTGCATGTGCAAACATTGAGCAAATTAGCGATATCAAACTTTCTGCAAACTGGATGGCTGCTGCTGGTCAAAAAGGTGAAGACCAAGCATTGTTTGAAGGTGTGAAAGCGATTGGTATGGAAATGTGTCCTGCTTTAGGAATTGCGATTCCTGTAGGTAAAGACTCACTTTCAATGCGTACCACTTGGAACGATAACGGCGAAGATAAAGCTGTAACATCTCCAATGACTGGTGTAATTACTGCATTTGCTCCTGTAGCTGATGTTCGTAAGACTTTAACACCTGAACTTAAGGATTTAGAAGATTCAGTACTTGTACGCATTGATTTATCTAAAGGTCAGTTCCGTTTAGGTGGTTCGATTCTTGCTCAAGTATATAAAGCAATGGGTTCAATCACTCCAGATATTGATAGTTTTGATGATTTCAAAGCGTTCTTTGCTTTAATTCAAGACTGGAATAACCGTGGCTTGATTCAAGCTTACCATGACATCGGTGATGGTGGTTTACTCGCAACTGTAGCTGAAATGATGTTTGCTTCACGTTTAGGTGTGGCATTAGAAAACCAAACTACTGCGGGCTTATTTGCAGAAGAAATTGGTGCAGTTGTTCAAATCAAAGCAGCTGATTGGAAAGCTTTACAAGCAGAAGTTGCTGTGTCTAGCTTGAAAGATGCAATTGCTGTAGTTGGTCGCGTAAATAACACTGATCAATTATCTGTAAACGGTTTGACTTTAGAGCGTGCAGAGTTACAACAGGCTTGGTCTGAAGTCTCTCATCAGATCCAACGTTTACGTGATAACGTTGAAACTGCTGATCAAGAATTTGCTTTAATTACTGATAAATCACATCAAGGTTTAATTGCAAAACCTACATTTGATTTAAATGAACCTATTGAAGCGCCGTTTATTAATAGCCGTCGTCCTAATATGGCAATCTTGCGTGAGCAGGGTGTAAACGGTCATATTGAAATGGCAGCAGCTTTCGACAAAGTTGGCTTTAATACGATTGATGTACATATGAGCGATTTACTTGCTGGTCGTGTAAGCCTAAGTGATTTCGAAGGTTTAGTGACTTGTGGTGGTTTCTCTTACGGTGACGTAATGGGTGCAGGCGGTGGCTGGGCAAAATCAGTTCTGTTCAATGCGAAGTTACGTGATCAGTTTGAACAATTCTTCCACCGTGAAGGTACGTTTAGTTTAGGTATCTGTAATGGTTGCCAAATGTTGTCACAATTAGCACCGCTTATTCCGGGTGCTGAACACTGGCCACGTTTCCACCGCAATATGTCAGAAGTTTTTGAAGCGCGTAGCGTAAACGTTCGTGTTGAAAAATCTGTTTCTGTATTACTTGATGGTATGGAAGGTTCGATTTTACCAATTGCTGTTGCACATGGTGAAGGTCGTGCAGTTGCGAGTGAAGCTAACATAGCAAGCTTGAATGCAGCTAACCAAGTTGCATTGCGTTATGTTGACAGCCACGGTAACCCAACTCAACATTATCCATTGAACCCGAACGGTTCACCAGAAGCGATTACTGGTGTAACGTCTAAAGATGGTCGTGCAACAATTATGATGCCGCATCCAGAGCGTACTTTCCGCGCAATTCAACACTCTTGGAGTCCAGAAGAGTGGACTGAAGATGGTGCATGGTTACGTATGTTCCGTAACGCACGTAAGTTTATTGGATAATATAAAAATTGAAATAAGCCACCGAAAGGTGGCTTATTTGTATGTAGTACAATCCAAATAGAATAAATAGTAGAGAAGAAAAATGAAATCAAAAATCCATTTCCGTGAGTTTGCACTTCTGATGGCATTACTCATGTCTATTGTTTCTTTTTCAATAGATGCAGTTTTACCTGCTTTAGGTGAGATTGGACGAGTTTTTGACTTAAAGAATAATAATCAGACACAGTGGGTCATTATTGGTATTTTTTCTGGTATGACGATAGGGCAACTCATTGCTGGACCTCTATCTGATGCGATTGGACGTAAACGCATTTTATTTGCTGGGATCATCATTTACTTTTTGGGAAGTTTATTGTGCTTTACCACACAAAGTTTTGAATGGTTTTTAGTAGGGCGCTTTATTCAAGGTATTGGCGTTTCAGGGCCTTACGTCGCATCTATTTCGATTGTACGAGATAAATACAGCGGCGCTCAAATGGCCCGTATTATGTCCTTAATTATGATGGTGTTTATGGTTGCGCCAGCGATTGCACCAAGTCTGGGACAGCTTATTATTCATTTCTTTGGTTGGCGTGATATTTTTGTTTTATATATGGTCTACGCCACAGTTGTTGGGGCATGGGTCGCTTTACGATTAGAAGAGACGCTACTTCCTGAAAACCGTTTACCTATGCGTTTACAAGCATTTCAAGAGGGCTTTAAAGAAGTCGTAAGTAATAAAACTACCATGAGCTATTTGCTATGTGCAGGCTTTTGCTTTGGTGGATTTATCGGTTATTTAGGAACTTCTCAACAAATTTTTATGCAGCAATTTGGTAAAACAGGGCAAGAATTTAGTGCTTACTTTGCTGTGCTTGCGGGTGTGATGGGAATTGCTTCATTTACCAACTCTAAAATTGTGATGAAGTTTGGTATGCGTCCAATTTGTATTTATGGCTTTCTAGGTTTGTGCTTAATTTCTTTGGTTTTCTTAGGAATTCAACTTTTAGGCGTGGCTGTGTCATTCTGGATGTTTATGCTTTATGCCTGCATTTTATTTTTATTATTTGGAACTTTATTTGGTAATTTAAACGCGATTGCAATGGAGCCAATGGGGCATGTTGCTGGTATGGCTTCGGCCATTATTGGTGCAGCTTCGTCTGTATTATCACTTATTCTAGCCTCTATTATTGGGCAGTTATATAACGGTACATTGATTCCAATGACTTGCGGCTTCGTCATTTTATGTGGTTTAGCATTTATGATGACCGTATATGAGAATAGAATCATAAAATTTTCATAGAGTTTATAAAACTAAGCATAAATCTATAAGGGAAATTACTTTTAGAAATTCAAATTTTGAGTTACTAGCTTAAAAGTTATTATGACTATCTATTTCAGGGGAGCTATGATGAAAATTTTTTTATCAATAATTATTGGTGCTTTGATAACAGCTTTAGGTATTTTTTTTCTATACAACGGAAAATTAAACGGTCCAGAGTCTGTTGTTCTGATTTTGGGAGGAGTGTTAATAGGATTAATTATCTATTTTTCTTCTGAAGTGCAAGAGTTCTCTATTGCTGGAAATGCTGTTAAGTTAAAAGAATTAAGAAGTGAAGCGATTAAAACAATTGATGAGCTTGCTAGAGCAAGAACAGAAACATTTCGCTTAATGTTGGTCCAAGTATTAAAGTTAGGAGGGGGCTTTGGGAGCTCATCGAAAGTAGAGGAAAGAGTTAAAGATTTTCTCAATATTTATGAGATTATTATTAAATTTGGATGCGTAGAGGATTTGAATGATGATATTAAGAAAGCTTTACAAGTATTAATAGTATCTCAATATAATAATTTGGGTTTCATTCATAAATCTGCTTCAAAAAAACCGAAAGATTGCTTAGATGACTTATGGCAGCCGCAAGATTTATATATACAATTGAAAGATCAAATGATTGATGAGTTGTGTAATAGAACTAGTCCAAAGCCTGATTTTCTTAAAGTAAAAACAGATGTCATTAATGCTATTGATGCTTATAAAGAGTTATATTTAATTCACAAAAAGTTAAAACCTTAGAAGTTTTAACTGGCTCAATTTTTGCTTTCTCTGTAACAACGATAAAAATTGGAGATCAAAATGATGAAAAACAAAAATCACATAAGAGCGATGTATACAAAGGACAGAGGCTGGCGCTTATTTGGCTTAGCACTTGCTATTCAAATTCTTTTTATTGGAGCAAACTATTTGGCCATCATAAGCTGACTTTGATTTAGAAGCTTTTTTAACGGTATGATTTAAAGCAAGTTCAATATTTTTGAGTCATTCCACTCATGTTAAAGTTGATTTATTACGTACCTGAGTCACATCTTGAGTCGACTAAACAGTCCATATTTACTGCTGGAGCAGGTGGTATAGGTAACTATGAACACTGCGCATGGCAAGTCAAAGGGATAGGGCAGTTTAAACCAGTCAAAGGTGCTGATCCTTATATTGGAGAGTTGGGAGAACTCGAACAAGTTGAAGAATGGCGCGTTGAAACAATTGTACTTGAAGAAAAGGCAAGTGAGGTTGCGAAAGCATTAAAGGCAAGCCATCCCTACGAAGAGCCTGCCTTTGAATTTATCCAAATTTTGGATATTAGTTAAATTGTGAGAAATCTGGTTTACGTTTTTGCATAAATGCTTGTACAGCTTCTAGCATTTCAGGTGATTGAACGCGTTGCATAAAAATTTCAGCTTCATGATCAATACATGCAATGATCTTATCTAGATCATGCTTCATCAATGCTTTTGTTTGTTTTAACGAAGCAAGTGGTAATGCTGTTAAGTGTTGAGCAGTTGCCTGAGCAGATGTGTAAGAATCTTCAACGACTTCATTCACTAAACCAGCTTGTGTTGCCGTTTCTGCATTAAATTTTTTCGCAGTAAACAGTAATTCAGCTGCTTTGTGATAGCCGGCTTGTTTAACCAATAATTGACTTGCACCACCTTCTGGAGAAAGGCCAAGACTTACAAATGGAATTTGGAATAGGGCCGTGTTGTCAGCAAAAACTAAGTCTGCATGTAATAAAATCGTAACGCCAATTCCAATTGCCACACCTTTTACTGCAATAAGAAGTGGTTTTGTTAATTTAGCAGCTGCTTTAAGTAGAACGAATGGCGGAACTTCTCCAGCTGGCCCCATGTTCGGATTTTGTACAAAACCCATAAAATCTTTCATGTCATTGCCAGCGGTAAAATCTTGCTCGACACCACGTAGAATGACTACTCGAACATCTTTATTAAGGTCGGCTTCATTCAGTGCTTTGGCAATCCATAAATAAAGTTCGCCATAGAGTGCATTTTTTGCATCTGGGCGATTTATGGCTAAGGTGAGTACGCCACCTTCTAAATTTGCATTTAAATGTTGATGAGGTTGTTGAATACAGCTAAGTGTCATCGTACTATCCTTGCTTTAAACCACGTTGTTAATTTTTAGGTTCTCATTATGGCGCATATTTTTTGTAATGAGCGTTACTGATGAGTTCATAAAAAGTGAAAATCTAATTATGTATAAATTTGACTATCTCGTTTTTATAGGGCGTTTTCAACCATTTCATTTGGCTCATATGCAGACAATTGAAATTGCTTTGCAGCAAAGCCATTATGTCGTTTTAGCATTAGGCTCTGCTCAAATGGAGCGCAATATCAAGAATCCGTTCTTAGCAGTAGAGCGCGAGCAAATGATCTTGTCAAATTTTTCACCAGAAGAGCAAAAGCGTATTCGATTTGTACATGTCGTCGATGTTTATAATGATGAGAAGTGGGTAAAACAAGTCAAATCATTAGTAAATGGTGTAATAGAACCGAATTCAAAAGTTGGTCTGATTGGGCATTTTAAGGATGAGTCATCTTATTATTTAAGGTTATTTCCAGAGTGGGTAATGGTTGAGCTGGATAGCTTAAAAGACTCTATTTCAGCAACGCCAATGCGTGAAGCTTATTATCGTGGTGAAATCCAAACTGAATTCTTTCCTGTAGGAACGATTAAATTTTTAGATGAATTTAAAGAAACTGAAATTTATGCTGAACTACAACGCAAATATCTTATCGATGATAAAAGTAATTTAAATTAAATCAGTTTGTGGCCTTAATTCTTGAATCAAAAAATCAATAAAAACACGAATATGAAAAGATTCGTGTTTTTTATGTGGGTAGAGGAGAGAAAAAGGACGTGAAGTTCCTGAAAGTTTTGTAAGAACCTCAAGCAACTCTCCATTTTTAAGCTCTTTTTCTACTATAAAACGGTAGGTTTGTAATAATCCTGCACTATGTTTTGCTAAGGTGACAGTACCTAAAATATCATCTAAACAACGAATCTTACCTGTGCTTTGATATTCAATAGTTTGATGATTTGAATTGAATAACCAAGGTACATTTTTTCCTGTACTAGGTAACACAAATTGAATGCATTGATGATGCTGTAAATCGTCAAGGATCTGCGGTGTGCCGAAATTTTTTAAATATTCTGGCGAAGCCACCACAATTAGCTCAGCTTGTTCAAGCTGACGTGCAATCAAATTCGAATCAGCAAATTGTCGTCCACGAATTGCTAAGTCATATCCTTCTGCAATAAAGTCCACATTTTTATTGGTTAGTTGAACATCAACTTCGATGGCAGGATATTGTCGTGAGAATTTTGCTAATAATGGCAATATTCGGTAATGCCCATAAGGTGTTGGTACGCTAATTCGAATCAAACCTGAGGGTTGTTGCTTTTGGTTTTTAAGTTGTTGCTCAGCTTCTAAAATTTGATTTAATGCTTGTTTACATTCCTCAAAATACATTTTTCCTTGTGGTGTTAAACGTACTTGTCGAGTCGTTCTCATAAAAAGTGGTGTTGCTAAATGTTTTTCTAATCGGGCAATTGAACGGCTTACCGCTGCTGGACTAACACCTGCATGAAGTGCTGCTTTGGAAAAGCTTTCGTTTTCTGCGACTAAGCAAAATAGCTCTACGCTACTAAACATCATTCTTTTTAGCTGTTGAGCCATTTATTACACCATGTAAAAAATGATTTGAGTTCTGGGCTATTTAAGCACATATAAGTAAACAATAAGATGATTTTCATACCTTGTATGGAATTATTTTATGAAACTGTTTTATTCACCAAATGCCTGTTCTTTAGCGCCACATATTGTTTTAAGAGAGCTGGGATTTGCATTTGAATTAATCAAGGTTGATTTGCACCAGCATTTAACAGAAAAGGGTGAAGACTTTTATCAACTTAATAAAAAAGGACAAGTACCTTTATTACAGCTTGATAATGGTTCATTGTTAACGGAAGGCGCTGTAATTAGCCAATTTCTTGTTGATCAATCGTCACGAAAAGATTTATTAGCTGAAATAAATACCGCCGATCGTTACGAGACTCTCTCATGGATGAATTTTATTGCTTCTGAAATTCATAAAGCGTATTCGCCATTTTTCAATGACTCTTATAATGAACAATGCAAAAGTGTATATAGCATCATTCTCAATAAGCACTATTTACGTATTGATGAACAACTAAAGGGGCAGAATTATTTAACAGGAAGCAACTTTACGATTGCTGATATTTATCTTTTTGTCGTTACTCGCTGGGCTGATTTTATTGGGCTTGATCTAAAGCACTTTATGCATTTAGCAAGTTTTATGCAGAGAATTGCCGAGCGTCAAACGGTTCAAGATGCTATTGCAGCCGAATCTCTTTGTTATGAAAGAAAATTATAAAAGGAGGTGAATATGCCTTATATCTTAATTCAAATTACTAAAGAAAATGTCTCACTACAGCAGAAACAACAGTTAATTCAAGAAGCAACGGAGCTTATGGTTCGTATACTTGATAAAGATCCTGCAACTACATTTGTGGTCATTAATGAAGTTGAAACCGATAACTGGGGTGTTGCAGGTGAAACTGTTTCTGCGATACGAAAAAGGCAAAGTTTGAGTACTTAAAATGCAAAATAACGCTATTAGTGAAATTCAGCAGCAACTAGAACAATATTTTGACGGTCTGTATTTTTGTGATGTGCAACTTCTAAATAATATTTTTCACTCTGATGCTATATATATCAATGTAACCGAGCAGCCTGTACTACGACTTAGTATGGCCGAATATTTTCCAATTGTTGCGAGTAGGATTTCTCCAGCTTCAAAGCGACAAACACGACAGGATAAAATCAGTTCAATCAATTTGATTCATGAACGGTTGGCACTAGTACATGTTGAATGCGTTATCCACCCTAAATATTTTTATGATGCACTTACATTTGTGTTCGAAGATGGGAAATGGAAGATCATATCGAAAGTATTCCATTATCAAATTTTATTGGACTGAATGATTAAGCATCTGCCCAAAATATAATTCGGTTGGAAAAAGGATCGGTGATGCTGAGTTCAAGTGTTTCCCAATCTGTCTTTTCAACCTGAGGTTTAGAAAATTTATAATCTTTTTGACTGAGTTCACTATGTAACTCATAAATATGTTCCCAATAAATACGGATCGCGCTATGCGGACTGGCATCTCCAAAATGCTCAGAGAGATGAATGATGCAATCGTCTTTAGAGACTTGTAAATACAACGGAAAGTTATCTTCAAATTGGTGTTGCCAATCAAGCTGAAAGCCTAAGAAATCAAGATAAAATGATTGAGCTAACTCGACATCAAAAATTCTGAAAATAGGGGTAATCGAACCAGATTGCATCATTTTTCCTTTTTAGCGTGTACCAAATTGTTGAGTCCAATAGCTCTTTTGTTTACCTGTTTGGTCAGAAGCACAAGCGATTGCATAAGTTGTAAACTTAGGGTTCATTAGATTACTACAATGTAGGGGACTCGATAGCCATTTTGTCATTACTTCATTTAAAGTTTTCTGCCCACTCGCGACATTTTCACCATTGGCTTTACCGAGTGTATTGTAAAGTTTTAAACGTGACTTTAAATCTAGTCCTGTTGAGCCAACATGTCCAAGAAAGTTATGTGTTGCCATATCTTGACTATGAGAGAGTGCGCCTTGGTATAAATTATTATTCCAACTCAGCGGCGTAGTTGCAGAAAAATACTGCTGACCGCACTGGCGTGATTGCTGGCGAATCTGATTAATTGTATTAAGAATAGCTTGTTGATAAGCAGGACTTTGTAAGTCTTGGCAAGTTATTTCAATAGTTGAGTTTTGAAGTTGTGGGGTAGAAGAGCTAAGTGTAGGAGGCGTGCTTGATGAGTTAACGGAGCAAGCAGCAATAACAAGGCTAGAAGGTAATAAAGTACAAACTTTTAGTAGATTCATCGCTATGCCATTATTCGAATTATTTTAATATTTTTATCATACGCCAAATTAAAATGACTGAGCAATTTATGTGCGTGTAAAAAAGCGAGTATTCAACTCGCTTTTCATTACTTAAGTTTATTAAGCTGATTGCAATGCTTTTAAGTCGTCTAGAACTTGTTCTGCATGACCAGCAGCTTTTACTTTACGGTAGCTTTTAACTAAAGTTTTGTTATGGAAAATGAAAGTAGAGCGCTCAATACCCATTACTTTTTTTCCATACATGTTCTTTTCTTTAATCACATCAAAGTGATTGCAAAGTACTTCTTCTTTATCACTAATGAGATCAATGGTCAGTGCCTGCTTTTCTGTAAAGTTTTGATGGGCTTTTACAGAGTCGCGCGAAACACCGTAAATACGAGCACCTAATGTATCAAACTGGTCTTTTAAACAAGAAAAACCGACAGCTTGTGTAGTACAGCCTGGAGTTGAATCTTTAGGGTAGAAGTAAATGATTAACCATTCATTATCGACTTCAGCTAAATTAACTTCGCCGTGTGTAGTTGGGAAAACCTGATTTGGCAGTTGAATATTTTCAGACATTTCTTATCCTTTAAAAGTTAAATTTGATCTAATTCAAGTGGTAGAAAAGCATATTCTTCATGATAAACAATATCGAGTTTTCTTACAGGAATAGCTTTGTTAAAAATTGGACCATCAATGACAGTGGTATGAAATTCACCGCCTTCACCGCATGGATCAATGCCACGGTTCTCAAGCTCTTGGATATATTCTAAAGATAAAACTTGACCTAAATCTTCTACTTTCATTCCTAGTTTAAGATTAACAGTGACTATTACACTTTTAAATCCAAGTTGAATAAACTCTTCAACCACTTCACGATGCGGACGCAGCCAGAGTGGCATGCCTAATTTAAGCCCCACTGTTTGAGTGACATGGTCATGCCAACAACCATGTTCAGGCATATCTAAATCACCTGTAACCAGCACCTCTGCACCTTTTTGTTTCGCTTCATTCAGTAAGCTAATGAATTTAGTTTCATAGTCATTCCAACTAGACGAAGCCATAAATACAGGTAAGCCAATTGCTTGTGCTTGCGCCTGAATAATATCAAGTGGCATAGCATGTGAACGAGAGCGCTGACCTTGTTCTTCAAGCATGACAATGAGCCCACTCACCGTGCCAGTTTTCATTGCATGGTAGAGAGCAAGAGAACTGTCTTTGCCTCCACTAAATGAGACAATAGATCGTTTATCTGTTGCGTTGGTTTTCCATTGTTCTTGCATGGTTTATTTCGGATGACGAGATCAGTTTCATTTTAGCAGAGCTATAAAAAAAGCCTGCATAAATGCAGGCTTAATTTGGAGCAACAAAAGCTTATTTTTTAGGAGCTTGTTGTTGAGCTGCTTTCATCGCTTCTTCAGTTAATTTTTCAAGCTTAGTTGTTAACTGAGGACCGAAACACGCTTTAAGGTCACGATTTTGTTGTTGTACAAAAGCTAAAGAGCTTGGGCTTTTCTTCGCATTGATTGCGCTTTGGATTTCCCATTTTTGTGCTTCAGTCACTTTACCTTGAGCATCAACTTGGCAGCTACAGAATTTGCTAACTTCAGCTGAGCTTAATTTACCGCCTTTTGCAGTTTGGTCTTTACAAACGTTGATTAATGCACCTTTAACGTTAGTGCTTTTATATGCTGCTTGAACTGGGTTTTCAGCTGCTTGAGCTGAACCAGTCATAAGTGCAGCTGCTGAGAATAAAGATGAAAGAATAAGATTTGATTTTAACAACTTCATAAATTTTACCTACTTATTGCGGTATATAGCGTGTTGGATCGGTAACGCCGGCATCGATAAAGCCTTCTTTACGCAAACGGCAGCTGTCACACTTGCCACACGCACGTCCTTGAGCATCTGCTTGGTAGCAAGATACCGTTTGGCTATAGTCTACGCCATGTTCAATCCCTAAACGTATAATATTCGCTTTGGATAAATGTAACAGGGGTGTTTCAAATTTAAGTGGTTTTCCTTCAACGCCAGCTTTTGTTGCTAAACGAGCCATATTGGCAAAAGCATCAATAAATTCTGGGCGACAATCAGGATATCCTGAATAATCAACAGCATTGATACCAATCACAATCGCTTCAGCATTGAATACTTCGGCTGCAGCTAAGGCATATGAAAGGAAAATTGTGTTACGTGCTGGTACATAAGTTACAGGAATGCCTTCTTGTAATTGTTCTGGTACAGCAATGTTATGGTCTGTAAGTGCAGATCCACCTAAATTGGCTAAATCGATATTGATTACACGGTGTTCAACACCTGCACGCTGAGCTAATGCTTTGGCTGCATCAAGTTCAGTGGTTGAGCGTTGACCATACATAAAACTAATAGCGATACATTCATAGCGCGCTTGTGCCCAAGCTAGGCAAGTGGTTGAGTCTAAGCCGCCTGAAAGTAAAACAATGGCACGAGGGCGCATATTTTTCTCCATATTCGGAATGATTTATTTTATTGAGCGATTAACGACCTGATTCATCATTCCAGAGCAGTTTATGTAACTGTAGCTGGAAACGTACAGGCAGTTTATCGTCCAGTATCCACTGTGCCAGATCACGTGCTAAACGTGGCAGGCCAACAGCACCTTTTTCAACTGCAAAGGCAGGGGAGAACCAAACAGTACTGACTTTGGTCTGCAGTTGATATTGTTCAACTTGTTGTTTTGACCATTCATAGTCTTCACGATTACAAATCACAAATTTGATTTGGTCATGTGAAGTTAAGTAGTCAAGATTACTGATGAGATTACGGTGTTCTTCACCAGAAGTTGGAGTCTTTAAATCGAGAACTTTAGAAACACGTGGGTCTACTTTTGATACATCAATAGCACCACTGGTTTCTAAAGAAACGTCAAAGCCAGCATTACATAAACGTTGTAATAAAATTAAGCAATTTGGCTGTGCTAGAGGTTCACCACCAGTCACACAAATATAAGGCGTTTGATATTTTTCAGCCGTTTCAATAATGTGCTCGAGTGATAAACGCTCGCCACCTTCAAAAGAATAGGTGGTATCACAATATGTACAACGTAAAGGACAGCCTGTGAGACGAATAAATACAGTCGGTAAACCAGAGGCATTTGCTTCACCCTGCAACGAGTAAAAAATCTCGGTAATGCGTAAACCAGACGCAGGGTCAGAGACAGGAATTGCAGAGGAACGTAAGGAAGCCATTCTAGAAATACCACACTATATAAAAAATAAAATCTCTACGATCAGTGTTGATCGTAGAGATGCTTGATCAAACTGAAATTAGTCAGCGCGTAACAAATCGTTCAAACTTGTTTTTGCACGTGTTTGCGCATCAACTTTTTTCACGATAATTGCAGCGTATAAGCTGTATTTACCGTCAGCAGATGGGATGTTACCTGGTACAACAACTGAACCAGCAGGAACACGACCATAATGGATTTCGCCAGTTTCACGGTCATAAATTTTGGTTGATTGACCAATGAAGACACCCATTGAAATGACTGAACCTTCTTCAACAATAACGCCTTCAACGATTTCAGAACGCGCACCGATAAAGCAGTTGTCTTCAATAATGGTTGGGTTAGCTTGTAATGGCTCTAAAACACCACCGATACCAACACCACCAGACAAGTGAACGTTTTTACCGATTTGAGCGCATGAACCTACAGTTGCCCATGTATCAACCATTGTGCCTTCATCTACATAAGCACCAATGTTGACATAAGATGGCATTAACACCACATTTTTAGCTTGGAAGCTACCACGACGAGCAACAGCAGGAGGCACAACACGCACACCAGCAGCTTTAAATTGCTCTTCAGTCCAACCAGAGAATTTAGTTTCAACTTTGTCGTAGAAACGAAGATCACATGACTCGATTGGTTTATTGTCATTGAGTTTAAATGATAATAAAACAGCTTTTTTTAACCATTGATGAACAACCCATTCACCATTGATTTTTTCTGCAACACGAAGTGTACCGTTATCTAATCCAGCAATTGCTTCTTCAACAGCTTGGCGAATTTCGCTAGAGCAATCTGCTGCAGTAAAGTTTGCGCGGTCTTCAAATGCTTGCTCAATGATCGTAGAAAGCTGAGACATGATCTTCCTTCCATAAAAAATTTTAAAGATTTTACACTAATTTGTGACAAGAATCTTTGAAAAAACGTGTTACGTTTAAAGCGAGAGTTAAAGTGGAAAAGCTTATTAGATAATCAAGTGTTTTTTACACAAAAATGATTTGAAAATAAAAATTTAACTCAATTTGTATCAAAAAATAACAGAAATCTAGCAGTTTTTGTATAAAAAAGAATCTATGCTCTTGAATATAATTTTTGTCACAAGCTGAATAAATTAAAAACAGAGCCTTTTCTTGAGGAGAAAACGATGAAAGTATTACGTGTTTTAGTGACAACTACAGCTTTACTTGCTGCTGGCGCTGCAATGGCAGATGAGGCTGTTGTTCATGACAGTTATGCATTCGATAAAAACCAATTAATTCCAGTGGGTGCTCGTGCTGAAGTTGGTACTACAGGCTACGGTGGTGCTCTATTATGGCAAGCAAACCCATATGTTGGTTTAGCATTGGGTTATAACGGTGGTGATATTTCTTGGTCTGATGATTTATCAATCAATGGTACTAAGTATGACATGGATATGGATAATAAATTAGCATATTTAAATGCTGAGATTCGTCCATGGGGTGCAAGTACTAATCGTTGGGCGCAAGGCGTATATATCGCTGCTGGAGCAGCATATGTTGATAGTCAATATGACTTGACTAAAAAAGTAGGTACGAATGCTTCTGTTGAAATTGATGGAAATCGTTTTAATGGGGGTGCTAATGGGGTAAATATCGCGGGTAATCTAAAGTATGATAACGATATTGCTCCTTACCTAGGCTTTGGTTTTGCACCTAAAATCAATAAAAACTGGGGCGTATTTGGTGAAGTCGGTGCCTACTATACTGGTAACCCTAAAGTAACTTTAGCTTCAAATAATGATGCATTAATTGGTAGCGATGGTCGTACTCTAGGTAAGACTTTAGATGATCAAGAAAATAAAATCCGTAACGATGACAAATACCAATGGTTACCAGTGGGTAAAGTTGGTGTGAACTTCTTCTGGTAAGATCCTAAAGAAAAAACGAGCTTCGGCTCGTTTTTTTTGTATTTAATAAAATAAATAAAAGAGCTATTTAGCTCTTTTATTCTGTTCTTAATTTTTATTCATCTGGATAAGCAATTTTTTTCAATGCTTTAATGTCGGCATCAGGTGAGCATAAAGAAATAAACTCATAACCGTAACCACGTAAGAGATGGCCTTTACGAACAGCAATCCATGTGGTGTTAACACCAAAGATATCAGTTTTAATTTGCTTTAAACGATAGTCACGTTCAGCATCGTAAGCAACATCGTTGACAATTCCGACGCCCATACCAAGTTCTACATACGTTTTAATAACATCGGCATCAAGAGCAGACATTACGATATCAGCATCAATTTGAGCATCTTCAAATGCTTTATCGATTTTAGAACGACCTGTAAAACCACCATGATAAGTAATCAGTGGATATTCAGATAAAGCATCAAGATCAATCTTATCGAGTTTGGCAAGTGGGTGCTCTTGCGGTGTAATAATACTGTGCTGCCATTGATAGTAGGGAATACTTGCTAAATTTTCTTCAGTTGTTAAAGATTCTGTCGCAATACCAATATCGGCTTCACCTTGTAAAAGCATTTCTGCAATTTCTACAGGACTGGCTTGTTGCAAAATCAAATGTACTTTAGGGAACAGCTTTTTAAATTGATTGACGATCGGTGGTAGTACATAACGTGCTTGAGTATGCGTTGTCGCAATTGTTAACGTACCTTCATCTACTTTATTAAAGTCATCAGCAAGACGTTTAATATTTTCAGCATCTACAAGCATACGCTCCACAATGCTAAGTAGCGACTGGCCCGGTTCAGTTAAACCAAGTAAACGTTTACCTTTACGAACGAAAAGTTGTACACCTAATTCATCTTCTAAATCTTTAATATGTTTACTTACACCTGATTGAGAGGTGTATAACGCGGCAGATGCTTCCGTTAAATTAAAGTTTTGGCGTACTGTTTCTCGGATAATTCTTAATTGTTGAAAGTTCATTTACACTTTTCCTCGAAAGAGGTGAGGAACGGCTTTAAATTCCGCGAGATGGCTCCTCACCAAATAATTCCTTAAGCAACTTGATCTGCAAATAGATGAAGTTGAGATGCACTCACCCAAACAGTTTGATTTGGTTTAAATGCATGTTGTTTTGCAGCTTCACTGCTCAGAGCAATCTCAATTAAACGTCCATTACGATCTTGTAATTCCGCCACTACTTTTCCAGCAATCCAGACTTCACGTACAAAAGTTGCTTCAATTGTATTTGCCTGTGGTTGCGAATGAATATGTAACTCATCCGGACGGGCAAAAGCAATCACTTTTCCTTGCGGTGCCTGAACTGTAGTCGGTAATTCGATACGATCATTGCCAATACGGATAATACCGCCAGCATGTTCACCTTCAAAACGATTTGCTTGACCCAAGAAATCAAATACAAATGGTGTTGCAGGTTTTTCGTAGACTTCACGTGGTGAACCAATTTGTTCGACGTTACCTTTATTCATCACAATAATCTGGTCAGCCACTTCAAGAGCTTCTTCTTGGTCATGGGTTACGAAAATTGAAGTGATATGCAATTCGTCATGCAAGTTCCGTAACCAGCGACGTAACTCTTTACGGACTTTGGCATCAAGTGCGCCAAAGGGTTCATCAAGTAATAAGACTCGTGGCTCTACTGCCAACGCACGGGCTAAAGCAATACGTTGACGTTGACCACCAGAAAGCTGAGCAGGGTAGCGGTCTGCTAAAAAGCCCAGTTGAACTAGGTCAAGCAGACGAGTAACACGTTTTTTAATCTCAGCTTCCGAAGGACGGGTCGCACGAGGGCGAACACGTAAACCAAAGGCAATATTGTCAAATACAGTCATATGACGGAATAAAGCATAGTGCTGAAATACAAAGCCAACCTGACGTTCGCGAACATGGACATTTGTTGCATCTTCACCTTCAAGTAATACTTGACCGCCATCGGCTGACTCTAAGCCAGCAATAATACGAAGTAGTGTCGTTTTACCGCAGCCAGATGGTCCGAGTAGCGCAACCAGTTCACCCTCTGGAAAGTCTAGGGAAATATTTTTAAGCGCATGGAATGCACCAAAGTGTTTTTCAATATTCTTAACTTGAATACTCATGATTTCATTCCTTACGAATCAGTTGAATGCGGTTCTGGTTTGTCTTGATGTAGTTCTAACCAAGTTTTCAATACCAGTGTTAATAAGGCTAAGAAAGCAAGTAATGAGGACACGGCAAAGGCTGCACTGAAGGTGTACTCGTTATATAAAATTTCAACATGAAGTGGCAGGGTATTGGTTTCACCACGGATGTGGCCAGAAACTACCGATACTGCACCGAACTCACCCATTGCACGGGCATTACACAAAATCACGCCGTAAATTAAACCCCACTTAATGTTAGGCAGAGTGACTTTCCAAAAGGTTTGCCAGCCTGACGCACCAAGTACAATCGCAGCTTCTTCTTCTTCTGTTCCTTGAGCTTCCATAAGAGGAATTAACTCACGTGCAACAAAAGGAACGGTAATAAAGATGGTCGCTAAAACAATTCCGGGCACCGCATATAAAATCTTAATGTCATGGTCCATTAACCAGCCGCCTAACCAACCTTGAGCACCAAAAATCAGTACAATCATTAAACCCGCAATAACAGGTGAAACTGAAAAAGGCATATCAATAATGGTGGTTAAAATCGCTTTGCCTTTAAACTGGAACTTGGAAACAGCCCATGCAGCGGCAACACCAAATATCACGTTAATCGGTACGGCAATCGCTGCGGTGAGTAATGTTAATTTCACCGCTGACAACGTATCTGGATCAATTAAAGCCTGAACATAGACTTCAAGACCTTGTTTAAACGCTTCAACAAAAACCAGAATAAGTGGCAACATCAGGCAGCTAAGAAAGAAAATCAGTGCAACTGTAATGAGTGTATAACGTACCCAAGTCGGTTCACGAGTTGCATCACGAGACTGTAGCTTCAAAGCAAGCGCATTGCTGTCGGTATGTAGGTTCATGTGATATTTCTCCCTGTACGACGGTTTGCCCATGCTTGAAGTAAGTTAATGACAAATAAAATAATGAAAGAGAGAACTAACATAACCGCAGCAATAGTCGTTGCACCTGCATAGTCATATTCTTCAAGACGAGAAATGATCATGAGCGGGGCAATTTCTGTTTTAAACGGCTGGTTACCTGCGATGAAAATTACAGAACCATATTCACCCACGCCACGGGCAAATGCTAAAGCAAAGCCTGTAAATAGCGCAGGTAGTAATATTGGCAAAATAATTTTAGTAATGGTCTGCCAGCGATTTGCTCCAAGTGCAGAAGCAGCCTCTTCAAGCTCGGTTTCGATATCGCTTAGTACGGGTTGAACAGTTCGAACAATAAAGGGAATACCAATAAATACTAAAGCTAGCGTAATCCCGATAGGTGTATAAGCAACATGAATACCGAGTGGTTCTAAATATTGACCAATCCAGCCAGTAGGGGCATAAAGCGAAGTGAGAGCAATACCTGCAACTGCTGTTGGAAGTGCAAAAGGTAAGTCTACTAAGGCATCAACCAGACGTTTTCCGGGAAAGTTATAACGGACAAGGCACCAAGCTAAAAGTAGTCCGAAAACAACATTAATAAACGCTGCAATTAAAGCTGAACTAAAGCTGAGTTGAAGCGATTTTAAAATACGTTCAGAAGTTAAAATTTCCCATAGTCCGTCCCATCCGATTCCAAATGATTTGATAAAGACTGCGGCTAATGGAATAAGCACAATAAAAGAAACGTAGGCGAGGGTGAAGCCCAATGATAGACCAAACCCAGGCAGCACTCGGGATCGCTGCGACATGATATTTCCTCAAAGAGAAAAGCCTGCTGAAACCAGTAAGCGAATAAATAAAGATAAACGGCGCGGTATAAAGCTGGGTATTAAGCAAATTTCAAAGAGAAATGTGTCTTTACCGGATCAATAGATGAGTGGCTACACATCGAGTCTTCAGGAAGTAGATAGTTCAGTAAGTCAGGGAATGGGCCAAAACCAGAAGCAACATTGATATGACCGACTTGCCCAAGATTAATTGGGTTTAATTGCCAAGCTTTAGCAAGTTGTAAAGCATCAAAAAAATCTAACCAAGGATCATTTTCACTAATCAGTAGTGTTGTAGGCACATTAATTTTTAACTGATGAAAATAATCTTTGTAGTCAGTCAAGCTATGACGGGCAAAACCTGCTTCACCAAAACGTGCCGGATTTGCAGGAGCAACCAAAATTAGTTTTTTAACTTGAACTTGTAACTCAGGATGCTCAGCCAAAGCAGCAACACTTGTTAAGCAACCGAAACTATGCGCAACAATTTGCACGGGTGCTTGTACTGCTTGAACAGTTTTAACGAATTGCTCAATCCATTCACTTAATACGGGTCTATCCCAGTTTTTTTGCTCAACACGAGAACTAGACACGAGTTGACGCTGCAACCAAGATTGCCAATGTTGATGTTCACTTCCACCTACACCTGGAACAATTACAGAGTGAGTCATGTCTGTTCTCCTTATCGTTAGTACAAAGAATTACTTCTCTGTACTATTGATTTTCACGATTTGATCGAAAACACCACCATTATCAAAGTGTTGTTTTTGCACTTTTGTCCAACCGCCAAACTCTTTATCAATTGTTACGAGTTTCAATGGCTTAAATACATTGCTGTATTTTTTGAGTACGGCTGCATTACGAGGGCGGTAGAAGTTACGTGCTGCAATTTCTTGGCCAGCAGGTGAGTACAAGTAGTTGAGGTAACCTTTAGCGATGGTGAGGTTGCCTTTTTTAGCAGCGTTTTTCTCAACAACAGCAACTGGTGGTTCAGCTAAAATCGAAAGAGACGGGGTAATAATTTCAAATTTGCCCGGTTGTTCGCGAACAGCTAAGTGAGCTTCATTTTCCCAAGCAAGTAATACGTCACCAATGCCACGTTCAGCAAAAGTCGTGGTTGCACCGCGTGCACCCGAATCTAGAACTTTAGTGTGCTTATAAATTTGGCGGACATATTCTTGTGCTTTAGCATCGTTACCACCTGGTTGATGTTTTGCCCAAGCCCAAGCTGCAAGGTAGTTCCAGCGGGCACCGCCAGAAGTTTTCGGGTTTGGTGTAATAATTTCTACACCTGGTTTGATTAAATCACCCCAATCTTTAATTTGTTTAGGGTTACCCTTACGTACCAAAAACACGATTGTTGATGTGTATGGAGTAGAGTTTTGTGGCAATTTCTTCTGCCAATCAGTAGGAAGCAATTTTGCTTTTTCTGCAATTTCATCGATATCAGCTGCAAGAGCTAATGTCACAACGTCAGCATTTAAGCCATCAATCACGGCACGGGCCTGTTTACCAGAACCACCGTGTGATTGTTTAAACTGAATATCTTGTCCAGTACGCTGTTTCCAGTAAGTACCAAACTGTTTATTAAAGTCTGTATATAACTCGCGAGTTGGATCGTAAGAAACGTTTAAGAATTCTTGAGCTGCAAATGATGAAACAGAAAGAAGTGCAGCAATAACCCCGACTTTTAATTGAGAAAAACGCATGAGATAACCCCTCAAAAATACGAAATGTTCAAAACATGAACGCAGAATAGCGCTAGTCTTTATTCTAAAAAAATAATAAAAAACGAATTTAATATGAAAAATATAGAAATATAAAAAATGGATAAGCTATTCTTAAATCTTGATATATAACAAGTTTCAAAAGTCCTGATTAAATCGGTATAATTTTTTAAAATCAGTCATTTATTAATTAAATGAAAGGTGTTGTATTGTTGGGCGGTTTTTAAGAAAGGACGGATTAAGCATGTGGTGTTTTAAAAATGGGCAACCTGTTGAAACCATTCCGTTACTAGACCGAGCATTTCATTATGGAGATGGATGCTTTACCACAATTCGTGTTTTTCAAAATAAGATTGAGCTTAAAGCACGTCACTCGGAACGTCTAAAACTTGCCTGTCAAAAACTAGTATTAACTGCAAACTTTGACTTCATTGAACAGAGTTTGCAGCATCTATATAAACAAAACCTTGTACTCAACGGTACTTTAAAAATTGTGATTAGCCGTGGTGAAGGTGACCGTGGTTATAGTTTGCCAAAGCATGAAGCAGATATTTATGTCTGGTTCTATCCAAAAGCATTGGACCAGTTCCGACCAGATTTTATTGAGTGTGGGGTTTTAAATCAGGCCTTGGGTTTAACCATGCCGAGTTTAGTTGGACTTAAATCTTTAAACCGTCTTGAACAGGTACTGCTAAAAAAAGAAGCAGATCAACAAGGCTGGGCAGAAGCATTAGTATCTGATGTACAAGGTTATATTGTTGAAGGGGTAAGCAGTAATTGTTTTATTCGTTTAAATGATAGATGGATTACACCGGAACTTCGCTATAATGGCGTCCACGGTGTGATGCGTGCAGAAATTTTGGCACGTATGCAGCACCATGGAATTGCCTGCGAAGTCAGAATAATTGAGCTAGATGAAGTACCACAAATACAGAGTCTATTCTTTTGTAATGCTTTACATCCAATGCGAGTGGTTACTCAAATCGGTGAACAAACTCTAGATTCACAGGCGTGCCTAAATTTATTTCATACTCTTAACTTGAATCAGATTCATTAATATGCCGAAGCCACCTGTGAACGCGAAAGCAAAAAATGCTAAAAAAAAGGGCAAGAAAACAGCATCTCATTTTCCTAAAAAGTTGGTGCTCATTGGCTGTTTTATCGTTTTAATTTCTATTTTTGCTATTTTATGGTCAAGTTTATTTAAAGCTTATCCTATTGAAGGGAAAAAGCAGATGCTATCGATCACTTCAGGTGAGACCTACTCTGGTTTTATCGATCATTTAGCAAAAGAAAACAAAATCCATTTTCCTATTGTACTTAAGCTTTATCAAAGATTTATGATTCATGACAGCATGAAAGCTGGTGTATATGAAGTTGAGCAGGGTATGAGCGTAAGACAAGTATTAGAGATGTTGTCTAATGCTGATAATGCTCAGATGAACCGTATTTTAGTGATTGAAGGTACGACTTTTAAGCAGCTTATTACTGCACTCAAAAATGATAAAAATGTAAAAAATACAATACTTGACTTACCAGATGATCAGCTGATGAAGGCGCTAGGAATTCCTTATCATCATCCGGAAGGTTTATTTGCGCCTAACACTTATTTCTTTGCAAAAGGTGAAACTGATAAAAAAATCCTGACGGATTTATATCATCACCAAATGAAAGCATTAGATACAGCTTGGGCGAATCGTGCACCAAATTTACCTTATAAAGATAAGTATGAAGCTTTGATTATGGCTTCAATTGTTGAAAAAGAAACAAGTTTAGATAGTGAGCTTGAGCAAGTATCTGGTGTATTTGTACGCCGTCTGAAAATTGGTATGCGTCTACAAACTGACCCAACCGTAATTTATGGCATGGGTGCAAACTATAAGGGTAACATTACTCGCGAAGACTTACGTACACCAACGCCATATAATACTTATACAATTAATGGCTTACCGCCAACACCAATTGCCTTACCAAGTCAAAAAGCAATTGAAGCTGCATTACATCCAGATGACTCAAATAATATTTATTTTGTGGCAACTGGTAATGGTGGTCATAAATTTACTGCAGATTTGCAGGCTCATAATCAAGCGGTGCAGCAGTATTTATCCGTGTTGAGATCGAAGAAATAAGGAAAAGAGATGTTTATTAGCTTTGAAGGCACGGAAGGGGTAGGTAAAACTACACTCATTCGAAAAATTCATCAGCATTTTGAAGAGCAAGGTAAACAAGTTGTTTTAACCCGTGAACCGGGTGGTACGCCATTAGCAGAACAAATACGTTCAATGCTTTTGGCGGTGAATCATGATGAAAATATGAGCCATGATACTGAACTACTCTTAATTTATGCGGCACGTGCTCAACACTTACAACAAGTCATTTTGCCGGCTCTAGAGTCTAATAAAATTGTTTTAAGTGATCGCTTTACCGATGCAAGCTTTGCTTATCAATGTTCGGGTCGTGGTTTAAGCCAAGATAAATTACAGCTTTTAAATCAGAACTTTGTTTCACGCATGCCTGAGGTGACTTTTTGGTTAGATGCACCGATTGAACTTGGTATGAACCGTGCACGTGAGCGTGGAGCTTTAGACCGTTTTGAACAAGAAAAGTTAAGTTTCTTTACTAAAGTTCGCGAAGGTTATGAGACCTTATGGAAAGCTGAACCTGAACGTATTAAACGTTTAGATGCTACGCAAAGTCCTGATCAGGTGTTTGAGCAGGCTTTGCAATATTTAGGATAAGTAATAATAAAAGCCACTCTCATATTTTGTGGGAGTGGTTAAAAATAATAATAAATCTGGTTTAAAAGGTCATAGAAAATATGAGTCAGTATTCTATGCTATTTTGAATATTGTTCTGAAATCGAAGAAAAACAAGGATGAAAAGTTCAAAAGAAGAAATTGTAGCGTTTCTTGAAAAGGAATTTCCGCCAAGTCTTGAACATTGCACGATTGAATCAGTCACGCCTAAAGCTGCTGTCGTTTATTATCACGTTGATCAAAGACATCAACGTCCGGGCGGTACTATATCTGGGCCTACCATGATGACTTTGGCAGACTTTGCTTTGTATATTGCAATACTCGGTGAAATCGGAATTGTTGGTTTAGCTGTCACGACTAATTTTAATATTAATTTTTTAAGAAAACCCGCAGGTGATAAAGATCTACGTAGCGAATGTAAGCTCATGAAAGTAGGGAAGAGTCTTGTGGTGGGTGAGGTATGGATTTATTCAGTAGGGCAAGAGGAACCGGTGGCACATGTGACCGCGACTTATTCAATTCCTCCTCGATCATAAATATTAACCTAAATAAAAAGCACAGCCAGAGCTGTGCTTTTTTGTAGAAAAACAGTTTAAATTTCGGTATTAACCAATGGTTGTTCTACTGCAAAATTTGGAGGAGTTAACACAGTTTTACGAATCTCGTTCGAAGTTTCCGGATAATCGAGCGTGTAATGTAGACCACGTGACTCTTTGCGGTGCATGGCACAGCGCACAATCATCTCAGATACTAAAACAAGATTACGCAGTTCAATCAGGTTTTTGCTGACACGGTAGTCTTGATAATATTCAGTGATTTCACGCTTTAACATTTCTATACGGTGTAAAGCACGTTCTAAACGTTTCGTGGTTCTTACAATACCAACGTAGTTCCACATGGTTGAACGTAATTCATCCCAGTTTTGTAAAATCACCACATCTTCATCTGGGTTGGTTACTTGAGAGTCATCCCAAGTCGGTACTTTCGGTAGTTTGAAATTCTCATCAAACTTATTTTCGATATCTTTTGCTGCGCTCATACCGTAAACAAAGCACTCAAGTAATGAGTTACTCGCCATACGGTTAGCACCATGTAAACCTGTATAAGAGGTTTCACCAATTGCATAGAGACCTTCAATATCGGTCTGGCTATTTGAATCAACCACAACACCACCACATGTATAGTGTGCAGCCGGCACTACTGGAATCATGTCTTTTGTAATGTCGATACCTAACTCAAGCAAACGTGCATAAAGTGTAGGGAAGTGCTCTTTAATAAACTCAGGTGATTTGTGTGTAATGTCTAACCACACATGGCGAATACCGAGACGTTTAATTTCATGGTCAATGGTACGTGCCACAATATCGCGAGGAGCCAACTCTGCACGATCATCAAAACGAAGCATAAAACGTTCGCCATCTGGCAAGCGTAAATAAGCACCTTCGCCACGCATCGCTTCAGTAATTAAGAACGAACGCGCTTGTGGATGGTACAGGCAAGTTGGATGGAACTGATTAAATTCCATATTCGCAACACGGCAACCTGCGCGGTAAGCCATAGCAATACCATCGCCTGTAGCAATATCAGGGTTAGACGTATAAAGGTAAGCTTTCATCGCACCGCCGCAAGCAAGTGCGGTAAATGGTGCAAGGAAGGTATGAACTTTTTCAGTATTTTCATCTAAGGCATACAAACCAACAGCGCGATTCGCTTGATCTGTATGACCCAATTTATGCGACGTGATTAAATCAATCGCAATGTAGTTTTCAAAAATAGTAATATTCTTGCGTTCTTTCGCACGTTCAACCAGTGTAGTTGAAATGGCTTTGCCTGTAGCATCAGCAGAATGGATAATGCGGCGCTGTGAGTGGCCGCCTTCGCGAGTTAAGTGAAGCTGCTCATCTTCATCTAAGGTGAACTGAACACCTTGCTTTAAAAGAAAATCAACAGAAGGGCGACCACCTTCGACAGTATGCTGAACTGCATCCATTTCACATAAATGAGCACCTGCAATCATAGTGTCATTAATATGTTGTTGAATAGAGTCTGTTTCATCAAGAACAGCAGCAACACCGCCTTGTGCATAGAAGGTACTTGCCTCAGTTAAAGCAGCTTTGGCTAAAACTGCAATATTAAAATGACTTGGTAACGATAAAGCCAGACTTAAACCAGCACCGCCACTGCCCACAATAATCACGTCAAAGTGGTGAATTGTCTGTTGATTAGGCATGTCCATTCGCATCAATTTAAAACGTCCGCTAATGACACCCCTTTTTACCTAAAAAGGCAAGAGCTTAAGCGCTCTAAGTCACAGAAAAATTGCAATTAGCTTAAAAAATTGCAATGCGTAAAATAAACGTGATGATGATGTCTTACAAATAAACATATTGTTACGCACAATTCCAAAGCATTGTGATACAAAAGTTTTATTCTTATTCTCGTAGACCAATTGTGGGTGAGCACCGAATGAAATCTCGCTATTTACAACAAGGAATGTATGCAGCGGTATTTACAGTTGCCGCTGTTCAAGCAAATGCTGCTGTTGATTTTTCAAACCTCGTTGAACAAGTTAGTCCGGCTGTGGTGAGCGTAAACGTCGTAAAAAAAATGACTCAGGATGAACTGTTACAACAGCAAGTTCCTGAAATTTTAAAACGTTTCTTTGGTAATCAGGTCATCATTCCACAGCAACAAGGTCCTCAAGAAAAAACAGCATACGGTAGTGCATTCTTTATTAGTAAAGATGGTTACTTACTCACAAATCATCATGTGATTGAAAATGCTTCCCGCATTAGTATTACTTTAAATGACCGTCGTGAAATTGATGCAACTGTTGTTGGTAGTGATGAACGTACCGATGTTGCATTATTAAAAGTCAATGGAAGTAATTATCCTGCTTTAAAAGTTGGTAATGTTGACCGCTTACGAGTCGGAGAGCCAGTATTGGCAATTGGTTCTCCATTTGGTTTTGACTACTCCGCTTCAGCAGGTATTGTTAGTGCTAAATCACGAAACATGAGTGGTGAAACTTCTGTACCATTTATTCAAACTGACGTTGCACTAAACCCAGGTAACTCAGGCGGTCCATTGTTTAACCAAAATGGCGAAGTTGTTGGGGTAAACTCACGTATCTTTAGTGGTACTGGCGGTTATATGGGCTTGTCTTTCTCTATTCCAATCGATGTTGCGATGGATGTAGCTGAACAGCTTAAAACAAAAGGTAAAGTTACTCGTTCATACCTAGGCGTCATGATGCAAGATATTGATCGTAATCTTGCCGATGCTTACAAACTCCCTAAACCAGAAGGTGCCCTCATCACACAAGTGACACCAAATTCACCTGCTCAAAAAGCAGGGCTTAGAGCTGGTGATGTGATTTTAAAACTTAATGGTGCTTCTGTGCTGCGTACAAGTGATTTACTCTACGCATTAAATAAAGTTCAGCCAAACCAAACCGTTCAGTTTGAAGTGTTACGTGATGATAAAACTCGTAATATCACTGCAACTTTAGCAACTGCACCAGATGAAACACCAGCTACTGGTACTCAGACCTCTGCTTCTAAAGGTCCAGTGTTAGGCATGAGTATTCGTGATTTAGCTGAACCAGAGAAAAATACTTTGGGTGTAAAAGGTGGTATTTATGTTCAAGATGTCCGCCGTGGTGGGTTGGCGTCATTGTCAAATATCATTCCGGGTGACGTGATTGTTCAGGTCAATAATACTCAAATTTTAAATAGCCAAGATTTTGCGAAAGTTGTTTCTAACCTACAAAAAAATACGGTTGCACGTGTTGGTATCATTCGTCAAGGACAACGAGCAATGCTTGGTTTACGCATTCAGTAAAATGATATAAAAATGAGCCACCCTGAAAATGGGTGGTTTTTTATTATTTGTATTCGGCATAATGTTCGATCTAGCTAATTTAATTGTAGCTTTAGATTTAATAATTAAAGTGGGTGTTTTGTGAGCAGTATTTTCGATTTACATATTCAGGTTCAGCCACAGCATATTGATGCTTTGGGTCATGTTAACAATGTAATGTATGTCCAATGGATGCAAGATGTTGCTGCTGCTCATGTTGAAACATTAGGGGTAGGCGTAACCAAATACCTTGAGCTTAAGCATGCAATGGTTGCTGTTGAGCATCATGTGCAATATCGTAAGGCTGCGTTTGAAGGCGAAGAAATTATATTGCGGACATGGCTAGACGATATCAATGCGCTTTATTCATTTCGCCAGTATGTTTTTTTCCGTCCGTCTGATCAAGCAGTCTTATTTGTTGGGAATACCAAGTGGGCATGTATTGAAATTGCATCGGGTCGACCAAAACGAATGTCGCCAACTTTTACACAAGCTTATAAGCCCCTTGATTCAAGCATAAATCCTTTAGATTTTACTATTTCATATGCTCGATAGTCGGAAGTATTACATGTGCTTTGAATTGTCATTTTTTAGAACATAAGTACAAAGCTCATGATTATTTTGGATACTTTAAAATATCCATCTGCTATAATCTCTCGCAATTTGTTAAACCGCTTTGGCTATGTATTAAAACAAGCTACATAGCACTTTATATTTTCTCAAGGTAGCCCATGGCGCAAGCTAAAAAATCAGTTGATATCAAAAATATCCGAAATTTCTCGATTATCGCTCATATCGATCATGGTAAGTCTACTTTGGCTGACCGTTTTATTCAGATGTGTGGTGGCTTACAAGATCGTGAGATGCAAGCTCAGGTCTTGGACTCAATGGAGCTTGAGCGCGAACGTGGGATTACCATTAAAGCAGCCTCAGTGACATTGTATTACACCCATCCAAATGGACAAGAATATCAGCTTAACTTTATTGATACTCCGGGGCACGTTGACTTCTCGTATGAAGTATCTCGCTCATTAGCTGCATGTGAAGGTGCATTGTTGGTTGTCGATGCTGCGCAAGGCGTAGAAGCACAATCAGTTGCAAACTGTTATACCGCGATTGAACAAGGTCTCGAAGTTCTTCCTATTTTAAATAAAATTGATTTACCGCAGGCTGAACCTGAACGTGTAATTCATGAAATTGAAGAAATTATCGGGATTGAAGCGACAGATGCACCGACTTGTTCAGCAAAAACAGGTTTAGGTGTTGAAGGTGTATTAGAGCGTTTAGTTGACGTTATTCCGGCACCAGAAGGTGATCGTGAAGCTCCATTACAAGCTTTAATTATCGATTCATGGTTTGATAACTACTTAGGTGTAGTGTCTCTTGTTCGTATTAAACAAGGTCGTATCCGTAAGGGCGACAAAATGTTGGTTAAATCGACTGGACAAACTCATCCGGTAACTTCTGTAGGTGTATTTAATCCTAAGCATACTGAAACAGATATTCTTGAAGCTGGTGAAGTAGGTTTTGTTATTGCGGGTATTAAAGACATTTTTGGTGCGCCAGTAGGTGATACCATTACACTTGCAACAACACCAGACGTTGCAACTTTACCTGGTTTTAAAAAGGTTAAACCGCAGGTTTATGCGGGTCTTTTCCCAATCGATTCAAGCGACTTTGAACCATTCCGCGAAGCATTACAGAAATTACAAATTAACGATTCTGCCTTGTTCTTTGAACCTGAAAGTTCGGATGCACTTGGTTTCGGTTTCCGCTGTGGTTTCTTGGGCATGTTGCATATGGAAATCGTACAAGAGCGTTTAGAACGTGAGTACGATCTCGATTTAATTAGTTCGGCACCAACAGTAGTTTATGAAGCTGTTACCAAAAAAGGTGAGACGATCTATATCGACAGTCCGTCTAAAATGCCAGATGGTTCAGTTGTTGAAGATTTACGTGAGCCAATTGCTGAATGTCATATTCTTGTGCCGCAAGAATACTTAGGTAATGTCATGACCTTATGTATTGAGCGTCGTGGTGTCCAAAAAGACATGAAGTTCTTGGGTAATCAAGTTTCGATTACTTTTGAAATTCCAATGGCTGAAGTCGTAATGGATTTCTTTGACAAGCTTAAATCATGTTCACGTGGTTTTGCATCGCTAGACTATAACTTCGTACGTTTCGAAAGTTCATCTTTAGTTAAGGTTGATGTATTAATTAATAGTGAAAAGGTTGATGCCTTGGCTATGATTTGTCACCGTAATGATGCTCGCCATCGTGGTATTGCTTTAGTTGAAAAAATGAAAGACTTGATTCCACGTCAAATGTTTGATGTTGCAATTCAGGCTGCCATTGGTGCTCAAATTATTGCTCGTTCGACCGTTAAGGCGATGCGTAAAAACGTTCTAGCAAAATGTTATGGCGGTGACGTGTCTCGTAAGAAGAAATTACTTTCTAAACAAAAAGAAGGTAAGAAACGTATGAAACAAGTGGGTAGTGTAGAAATTCCACAAGAAGCGTTCTTAGCTGTTTTGAAAGTAGAAAGATAAAAGAAAGGGCTGGGATGAACTTATATTCTCCCAGCCATAAAGCAAGCAGCTAGGCTGCGAGTGAGGTCATGTGGATTTTGATTTTAATTTAATTCTTGTTCCAGTTACGCTGATTTTATTTGCAGTGTGGTTGTTAGATAAACTTGTTTTTAAACAGCGTGCGAATAAAGGCCGAGAGAACGAAAATTTTGTTATTACATGGGCCTATGACTTTTGGCCAGTTTTAGCTGTTGTACTTGTACTTCGCTCATTTCTTTATGAACCATTTAATATTCCATCAGACTCGATGGTTCCAACTTTAGAGACTGGCGATTTTATTTTAGTTAATAAATTTGACTATGGTGTGCGTTTACCTATCGTAAATAAAAAAGTGATTGATGTAGGTGAACCAAAACGTGGTGATGTCATCGTATTCCGTTACCCACCTCAACCAACCATTAGCTATATTAAACGTGTAATCGGTTTGCCGGGTGACCATATTGTTTATGATCATGGACAATTGATTATTAATGGCCAAAAAGTTCCTAAAGTAGCAACACAGTTTAGTCGTGAAAAAGATGCTTTAGATACACCAACGTCTATTTATCATAAAGAAACTATTGGTGATCATACCTTTACGATGCGTGAGCTTGAAGGCGTAAACGTTGCGCGTCAGGCACCATTTATCAACTATGTTGATAATGGCAAATATTCAAACCAAGACGGTTTATATTGGGAAGTAACCGTTCCGAAAGGACATTACTTTGCAATGGGGGACAACCGCGATCAAAGTGCTGATAGTCGTTTCTGGGGCTTTGTTCCTGAAGAAAACTTAACAGGCCGAGCTTTCTATGTCTGGATGCATAAAGAACCTGGTTTCCACCTGCCAAGCTTTAACCGAAATGGGAAAATAGATTAAAAACAACCATTAGGAAAACAAAAATGCGTAAGGCACAACAGGGTACTTCGTATTTAGCAATTTTATTTGGGGTGGTCATATTTGCAATTGCAGTGAAAGCTGTACTTGCAGTTTGGCCAGCGTATTGGGATGATCGTGTGATTAATAATCAGATTACTGAGCTTATGCAACAAAGCTCAGCTGATACGACACCCCAAAAGTTTATGGCACAGATGGATCAAAGACTGGAAATGAATAATATTCGTGATCTCCATTTTAAAGAGATTGCGGAAGTGTTTAACCAGTCTGGTCTAACGGTCAAAAAGAAATATGAGGTAAGAAAGCCTTTCTTACTGAATATTGATTTAGTTTTAACATTTGAGAAGAGTTTTGACAAAACATCAGTTCAAACTAAGTGATCCTCGCTTACTCAGTCGAATCGGTTATCAATTTAAACAGCCTGAATTGCTACAGTTAGCTTTGACTCACCGTTCGGTGAGTCATAAGTATAACTATGAGCGTCTGGAGTTTTTAGGCGATTCGCTGTTGGGGATGATCATTGCTAATTATTTATACCATGCCTACCCACATGAAAATGAGGGGCGCTTAACGCGTATGCGTGCAACTTTGGTTCGCCAAGAAGCATTAGGTAAAATTGCAACCGATTTGCAACTTAGTCGGTGTTTAATATTGAGCACGGGTGAGTTGAAATCTGGCGGTCATCATCGTGAGTCAATATTAGCAGATACGGTAGAAGCGATTATTGGTGCAATTTATCTTGATAGTAGTGATCTGAACCTACTCAAAGATATTGTGTTAAAATGGTACGTACCTTATTTAGATCATATTGAGCCAACAGATCAACTCAAAGATCCAAAATCACGTTTACAAGAGTATCTACAAGCACGTAAAAAACCTCTCCCTGTTTACGAGGTTGTAGATATTCAGGGTGATGCACCTCATCAACACTTTAAAGTCGAATGTTTGGTAGATGGTTTACCAAAGATTTATGGTGAGGGGTCAAGTCGTCGTTTTGCCGAGCAGGCAGCAGCGGCGGAAATTTTAAAGTTATTGGAGCAATAACCTGCATGTCGATGCATTCTGATCAAATCAATCCAGATTCAAATGAAAACCAAGATCCAAACAATCTGATTGATCAATTTTTTAGTTCCAAAGGCGTTACAATTCCTTCGGATTTTAAGAGCGGATTTGTGGCGATTGTGGGACGTCCAAATGTGGGTAAATCTACCCTCATGAACCATTTATTGGGTCAAAAACTCTCAATTACTTCACGTAAACCTCAAACGACACGCCATAAAATTATTGGCATTGATTCACGTGAAAAAATGCAAGCGGTTTATGTAGATACACCGGGAATGCATAAGAAAGAAGTACGCGCGATCAATAAAATGATGAACCGTGCTGCACATTCTGCATTACGTGACGTTAACTTGGTTTTATTTGTTATCGATGCTTATAAGTGGACTCAAAATGACGATTTAGTGCTTGAGAAACTCAAGAACGCTGAAATGCCAGTTATTTTGGTAATTAACAAAGCTGATACTTTTGAAGATAAAAGAGAGATTCTTCCTTTGATTCAAGAGCGTACCAAGCTCATGAATTTTGCTGAGATTGTTCCTGTTTCAGCCCTTCGTGGAGCAAACTTGGAACATTTAAGTGAAACGATTGAAAAATATCTTCCTTATCAGCCACCACTGTATTCATTCGATCAAATTACGGACCGTTCTGAACGCTTCTTGGCAAGTGAAATCATTCGTGAAAAAATCATGCGTCAGTTGGGTGAAGAGCTACCATACGATTTAACAGTACAAATTGAATCTTTTAAAACGGAAGAGGCAACTGTTAATGAGAAAACTGGTCGATTAAAGCCAGCTTGTACCTATATTGATGCAACTATTTTTGTAGATCGTCCTGGCCAAAAAGCAATTGTGATTGGTGAAAAAGGTGCCAAGCTTAAAACGATTGGTATGGATGCTCGTAAAGACATGGAAAAAATGTTCGAACAAAAGATCATGCTTACCTTATGGGTTAAAGTTAAAGGTGGTTGGTCTGATGATGAACGTGCTTTAAAAAGTTTAGGATATAGTGATATCTAATAAGCAGGAAATACTGGTATGAAAGCAATTACATCAATATTGGCTATTGTTGGGTGTACATTGATGTTACAAGGTTGTGTATATAAGCTTGTAACCGTACCAGTAGGTATTGCCTATAAAACAACGAAAGGTGTAATGAAGGGTACAGCTGCTGTTGTGGGAGCTGTAATTCCTGATGGTGATGATGACGATAAGAAAGAAAAAGAATCTAAGGAATAGTTTCTTTTTATGATGCGCAATGAAGTCCTGCATGGATATATGATTCATCATCGTAAATATCGTGAAAAAAGCCATATTGTGCATCTCTTCACTCAGGAATACGGGCGGGTTGATGGTATTTTAAGACAGACTCCGCCTCCTCAATATCAACCAATTCGGTTGCAAGCCACAGGTAAAAGTGAACTTAAAAATTTTACGAAGCTGGAAATATTAAATCAGCCAGTTTTCTTTTTTGGTGATGCTTTTTTTGCTGGTTTTTATTTAAATGAAATTGTTTTAAGACTTTGCCCATTAGAAGAGGCAATGCCACAAACTTTTGAACAATATCAGTTAACTTTGCTTCAGTTACAACAATTATCTTCTCACGAAAATCCAGATCTCTTTCTCAGACAGATATTAAGGCAGTTTGAACATGTCTTACTTCCAGAGCTAGGCTATGCGATTGATTTCTCAGTTGATAGCGCACAAAAAGAAATTTTGCCTCATCAGTTTTATCAGTTTCAAGTGACTGAAGGTTTTGCTCCAGTCGTTCAGGCAGGCCGTTCATCTTTGTCGGGAAAAGCAATTTTATCTATGCTGGACTATGAGCAAGGGCAGGATTTTTCTCACGAACAATTGCAATTATTAGGTAAACTATACCGTCAAATGATTACATCGCTTTTAGGTGACCGTCCCCTAAAAAGTCGACAATTGTGGATTCAAAATACTCAAACTCAATCGTAATTAGGATTTATTTATGGCTGCATTGCTTGGTGTAAACATAGACCATGTTGCTACTTTAAGACAGGCGCGCGGTACTACTTACCCAGACCCTGTAGAAGCTGCTCTTATTTGTGAACAAGCTGGTGCAGAAGGTATTACTTTGCATTTGCGTGAAGACCGTCGCCATATTCAAGATGATGATGTGCGCCGCATGCGTCCATTGTTAAAAACACGTATGAATCTGGAGTTGGCTGTTACTGATGAAATGGTTGAGTTTGCAAAAGAAATTAAGCCGCAACATGTATGCTTCGTTCCTGAAAAACGCCAAGAAGTAACAACTGAAGGTGGCTTAGATGTAGTCACTAACTTTGAAAAAGTTAAGGCTGCAACTCAGGCCCTAGCTGCTCTGGGGTGTGACGTATCATTATTTATTGATGCGGATTTTGCTCAAATTGATGCGGCAGTGGCATGTGGTGCACCTACAATTGAGTTGCACACAGGCGCATATGCTGATGCAGCAACTGAGCAAGAACAACAAGAAGAACTTGCTCGCATTGTAAAAGGTGTTGAATATGCAGCTTCAAAAGGTTTAGTTGTAAATGCAGGTCATGGACTTAACTTAAAAAATATTGCACCAATCGCAGCAATTCCACAAATTCATGAATTAAACATTGGTCATTCAATTATTGCAGATAGTGTTTTTGTAGGTCTGGCACAGGCTGTTAAAGATATGAAAACAGCGATTCAGGCAGCAGGATAATTAGTAATGTCGAGTATCAATTACGATGAATTAATGCAGCCAGTATTAGCATTTTTGGGGTGTCAAACTCCAAATGAATGGTTAGATGAGGCCGTTAATAATTTAGATATCTTGATGCAAGATCATGCCAATTGCGAGAAAAAAGCAGCTGGTACGGCAATGAACTTAATGTTCCGCTATAGTTTTTTTACAGATCTACAAGTCAAACTTGCTCAACTTGTACGTGAAGAAATGCTTCATTATGAACAAGTCCTCGAATTTATGACGAAACGTGGGCAAGAGTGGAAAGGTTTAAGTGCAGGCCGCTATGCAGGTGGTTTACGAAAAGAGATACGCACATATGAGCCAGAAGCTTTAATTGACGTACTAGTTATAGGAGCTTTTGTAGAAGCACGTTCATGCGAACGTTTTTATGCACTTGCTCCGCGTGTAGATGACGAACTGGGACGCTATTATCGTTACCTGCTTAAGTCTGAATCTCGTCATTTTGAAGACTATTTGGCACTAGCGCTTGATGTCGCAAAAACTGCAAAAATGAAAGATCCTGAAGAGGATATTCAGCAGCGTATTGAACACATCCGTGAAGTTGAAAAAAATCTGATTTTGACTCCGGATGATACTTTCCGGTTTCATAGTGGTGTTCCTGCATAGTTTTGAATGCTTCAGTTAAAAAAGTTTACCGTGAAAGGTAAACTTTTTTATTAGGTGAGCGTTATCTTTTTGGCTATAGACATATTCTGCTTTTAGTTTTTAAATGCATATAATTATTTAATAAATATATTTTTTATAGATTTTAATTTCTCTTAAAATTTTTAAAAAAAACTTTTATTTTTTTAGGCTAATAATAAATATTGTGTAAATATAAAGGCTGATATGTTCATCATGAGTTCAACTGAAATAGTTGATCATTTCTAAGGATATAAGAATGTTAGCATTAGTTACAGGCGCATCGGCAGGTTTTGGTTATAGCATTTCAAAAAAGCTGATTGAGTTAGGCTATAAAGTTATTGGTTGTGGAAGACGGGCAGAAAAACTAGAAGAACTAAAACAAGAACTTGGTGAAAAATTCTACCCATTAGTATTTGATATGACGGATACAGCAGAAAATATAAATAAAATATTCAAAGAATTACCAAATGAATTTCAAATCGATCAAATTGATTTGCTCGTAAATAATGCAGGTTTGGCATTAGGCCTAGAATCGGCAGACAAGGCAGAATTAGATGATTGGTACACGATGATTGATACCAATGTTAAGGGGCTTGTTACTGTTACCCGACTGATTTTGCCAAGCATGGTAAAGAAGAAATCAGGCTTAATCATTAATATGGGCTCAATTGCAGGTACATATCCATATCCTGGTGGTAATGTTTACGGTGCAACAAAGGCTTTTGTAGAGCAGTTTAGTCTAAATCTTCGTGCTGATTTAGCTGGTACTGGTGTGCGCGTAACTAACGTTGAACCAGGGCTGTGTGGGGGAACTGAGTTTTCTCTTGTACGTTTTAAAGGGGATCAGGAGAAAGTGAGTAGTCTCTATGATAAGAAAAATCCAATTTTGCCTGAAGATATTGCAAATACGGTAGCGTGGATTGCATCGCAACCAGCTCATATTAATATTAACCGTATAGAAATGATGCCAACAACGCAGTCTTTTAACCCATTAAAAGTTGTAGAAGCGGAATAATAGAATTTTAAAAATGATCTAAAGATGGGGATATATTCTTTAAATTTAGATCTGATGATTAAATCTAGTAAATATCAATTCATGAAAAGCAAATCCTCTACAGATAGGTAGGGGATTTTTTATAGGTATTCAAAATAAATGGCAATAAAAAAGCCCGCTTTAATGCTGCGGGCTTTTTAGTATTTGGCTCTCCCACCTGGGCTCGAACCAGGGACCTGCGGATTAACAGTCCGTCGCTCTACCGACTGAGCTATGGGAGAATCTGCATGCGATTATAAGGAGATTTTGACAAGGGTCAAGTGAAAATCGTCATGTTCCCTTCATTTTTGTGTTGTATGCTTCTTATTTGATCAAGTTGAGTAGAGAGGATATAAATTACTTGCACTTTAAAAACTCAATTGCTAGATTCAAAAAAGAACAAGCGTTTGGAGTAATCCAAACAGTGTGGATTTAAACCAACTTGCCAGCACTAAAATGGCTAAATCGGAGATAAGTATGAAAACACTTACTGTTGCTTCTATTTTTTCTAATTTTGATTTTTATCAACGCAATTATCTCAATATTTTAAATCAACCAGAATCTTATTACACACTTGTAGAAGATGCATGGATCAATGCTTTTCCATTTAAAAAGCAGGACTTGTACTTAGGTGACTTATTACAACTCTGGTTTAGTTCAAAATGGGATGTGCATACTTCACTGAAAGTTTTAAAGTCTTCCAACATATTAGATCAATCTAAACCCCTCTATATTTTCCAGCTCGAAGGCGAATTATTACTAGGTAAAAATAAAGTTTTAGCTTGGTCTACTCAGTGTCATAAAGTGATAGAGCTTCAACTTAAGAATATTTGGGCACCTTATGTGGTTGCACAAACTTGTGACCGTCCAGATCTTCCTGACTTAATAAAAAAGGCAGCCATTTAAAGCTGCCTTAGTTTTTATGGTCGAATGATCATGCAGGTTGCTGTTGCATACGCATAAAGTTTACCTTCTTCATCAATAATTTTACCTTCGGAAATACCTAAATTTTTACTTAAATTAATGACTTTGCCAGTGGCAATTAAAGGATGGTTCTTTGGAATGGGGCGGCACATTTTCACGTTAAGGTCGATTGTGCCATAGCCTACACCCGCAGGTAACATCGTATGTACTGCACAGCCAGTTACCGAATCTAGAACTGTGGCAGCAAAGCCACCATGTACACCACCTAATGGGTTTAAGTGATTATGATCTGCTTGTGCTTTGAAAGTCACACATCCTTCAGAAATTTCAGTAGGTTGCATTGGAATAGTTTTGCTTATACTGGCAGGTGGAATGTGACCTTCAATCATGGCTTGTAAAAATTCGAGGCCTGTCATTTCCATAGGATTTTTCATTTTTTGAGTCCTTCAGTAATTAAGTTCTAAAATGGAACTTGATGTTAAATTAGGCGTTAAAATGCATATTGTCAAGTTGGCAAGTACAAGAAATATGGTTATTTTATAGTTTATAAACTTGTAAAATGTGGTTGAGTAGAATATTTTATAACCCTAAAAATATAAACTTCTTGTGGAAAATAATAATGAACGGTCAGTGTTTATGCGGTAAAACAACTTTTGAAGTTGAATTAAAAAATCATGATGTACATGCTTGCCATTGTTCGATGTGTCGTAGACAAACTAGTGGTGTCAATATGACAGTTGATGTGGTCAAAGGCAGTTTAAAGTTTATTCAGCAAAAGCATCTTAGTATATTTAACTCTTCTGACTGGGGAGAACGAGGCTTTTGTAATGCTTGTGGAACAACAATTTTTTGGAGAACGAAAGATCAAAGTTACTGCAATATCAATGCATTTTCTTTAAATGAGCCAGTAGAAGGCTTGAATTTGGATATGGAAATTTTTATTGATTCAAAACCCGATTTTTATACTTTTCAAAATCAAACAAAAAAACTAACTGAGGCTGAGGTATTCGCATTGTTTAACCCAGAATAATTTTAATTATAAAAAAAGGCCTCAATTTTGAGGCCTTTTTAATTTTACAAATTATTTAGCAGCTTTTTCAGCTTCGATAGATGCAATTGCAGCATCCACACCTTCGATTGATTCAGCAGCTTTTTTGATACGTGCTAACGCATCAACAAGTACTTCATCAGCTGTTGCATATGAAATACGCATGAAGCCGCCTAAACCAAATGCATCACCAGGAACAACTGCTACGCCAGTTTCTTCTAGTAACCATTCAGAGAATTCTGTGCAAGACTTTAAGCCTTTTGCACGAATAAGAGGGCGAATGTTTGCATACGCATAGAATGCACCATCAGCAGGTAAACAAGAGATACCTTTGATGTCATTTAAGCCATTAACTACTAAGTCATGACGACGTTTAAACGCTTCAATCATTGGCTCTAAAACATCTTGTGGACCATTCAATGCAGCTTCAGCAGCAACTTGTGAAATTGAAGTTGGGTTAGAAGTTGATTGAGACTGGATTTTTTTCATTGCACCAATGATTTTTGCTGGGCCGGCTGCATAGCCAATACGCCAACCAGTCATTGCATATGCTTTAGATACACCATTTAAAACAATTGTGCGGTCATATAAATCTGGAGCAACAGTTGCAATGTTGTAGAACTCATCTTCCCAACGAATTGGTTCATACATGTCATCAGAAGCAACAAATACTTGTGGATGACGACGTAAAACTTCTGCTAAAGCTTCTAATTCAGCTTTGCTATAAATCATACCTGTTGGGTTAGATGGGCTGTTTAATACCACTAAACGAGTGTTTGGTGTAATTGCAGCTTCTAATTGTTCAGGTGTAATTTTGAAACGTTGGTCTTCACCACATTTCACAATAACTGGTGTACCTTCAGCAATAATCACCATATCTGGATAGCTTACCCAGAATGGAGCAGGGATGATCACTTCATCACCTTTGTTTAATAATGCAAGTGCCAAGTTAAAGAAGCTTTGCTTACCACCACATGAAACCAAAATCTGGTTTGGTTGATAATCAAGATTATTATCACGCTTAAACTTAGCAATAATTGCTTTTTTTAACCCAGGAGTACCATCTACAGCCGTATATTTGGTGAAACCATTATTAATTGCTTCAATTGCAGCATCTTTAATGTGTTGAGGGGTATCAAAATCTGGCTCGCCAGCACCTAAACCAATCACATTCTTGCCAGCAGCTTTAAGCTCAGCAGCTTTGTTAGTTACAGCAAGTGTAGGGGACGGTTTGATAGCATTGACACGATCAGAAAGACGTACGTCCACGGCAATATTCCTCTTATGGGATTAAAAAATAAAAAGCATACTATCTTATCGCAAAAATTAGGCAATTTGCGGATGTGGGTATTTTTAGATGTAAAAAAGTTTAATTTAAGAAAGATCTTGTTGTGGTTTTACTCAATTGAAGCTTTTTTCGAAAGAAATGAGAAAAATCCTTTATAATAAGTCGCAATCGAAATATCGAGACTGAATTATGACTGAGCAACAGCCAAAACAGAAAAAGGCTTTGGTGAAATTGCCATTCCCAATGCCGAATGAAAGCAATCAAGCAGATGATGCTGTACACAACCAAGTGCGTCCGAAGCCAGAGCAATATGCAGATAGAACTTGGATGCCACCTCGTGGTACGCGCCGTTCTATGGGTAAGCGTTAATTTAAAAAACAGGCAATATGCCTGTTTTTTTATTGTTGTGGCACTTCTTGATAATAACTTTTTTTCTTTTGATACATACTGTGATCTGCGCGTTTTAGCATATCTTCCACTTGTTCATTTTCTTTTGTGGTTGCATGTCCAATAGCAATACTAATTGGATGGCTTGAGTAATATTGATTATCTATATTGAAAAGCTCCTGAATAGTTTGCAGCATCATTAAAACATTCGCTTCATCAGCGCCAGGCATTAAAATCACAAACTCGTCGCCACCGATTCGAGAAGCTGTATATGCAGTATTTGTGATTGTCTGATTTAAAATATTACCTACACGCCGCAATAAACCATCGCCAATATCGTGACCAAGTTGATCATTGGTTTCTTTTAAACCATTCATGTCTAAAAAAATTGAAGAAACAGGGCGAATAATGCTGCGATTTAAGCGATTAAGCTCTTCTGTAAAGAAAGCACGGTTATAAAGCTTAGTCAGTACATCATGCTGGCCTAAATATTCTAAATAATTTTCAGCTTTCTTTCGTGCAGTAATATCTGTCAGCGCAACTTGTACCAATCCCCAAGTCTCTTCATAGCCGGGGAATACGGTAAACTGTAGTAAGACATTTCTAATTTGTCCGTCTAAGGCATAATTAACGGCTTCACGCTTGTGGTGAATATTTCCTTGCCAGAGTTCAATCAGCTGTTCTCTAAAAGTTTCCACCATTTCTTCGGCAAAAATTTTATGGGTATTTTTTAAGAGAGTCGTTTTGTCAGGGGCTTTAAATAAATCTAGAGTCGACTGGTTAACATCTAAAATTAGAATATCTTCTATACATTGACGCACAAACTCAGGATGTACATCTAGAAAAGTCCTAAAGTCTTCAATACCTAATAGCCTAAGCTGATCAATTCTATTTTTAATACGGCTAAAATCTTCAACCCAAAGCGAAGTAGGAGAATAGATAAACATTGACTCTGCTAGGCGTCGATTTTTCTCTTCCTGACGAAGTGCATTTTGATAAGGCGTAATGTCTTCGGTGGTAATTAAAATACGGTCAAATGTAGTTTCAGAACCCGGTAAAATTGCTCCACGCAGTTGTACATCAATACGTTTACCAGAAAGCGTGTAATTTATAGTGGTACTTGAGAAATGAGTTTTGCCATTCCATAACGCTTCGAGTTCATGAATATGGGCTTCAAACATTTCTTTTTTAAAAATAAGATTTAAGTTGGCACATAATTCTTCTTGGTTTTTTGCTTCAAAAAGTTCTAATACTTTTTGGTTGACCTTAATAATTTTAATTTTATGGGCACATTCGACAATTAAATTTTCATTTTGACTTAGAAATTCATATAGGTCTTCGACCCCTTGATTTCTCCATAGGTCAAATAACTGCTTAACTTCACTGAAGTCCTCAATCCACATTGGAATTGGGGGTAAGTCAAAAATTGAAGAATCTAAAGTTTCCATTTGTTTCTTTAAGTATTCAGTTCGTCTTAAAGTATAATGAGAAAAATTAGGATTTGGGAAAATAATCAGTTTAAATCTTTAGAATAATTAAAATAATGAGAAAGCAGAATTTATCTGCTTTTCTCATAAAACATCAAAATAAATTAACGGTTAATTGGGTGGTCGATATTTTTCTCGCCGCGCCATAATTTAATGAAGTCTTGTTCATCGAAATCGTAAAGTTCCATCAGTGCCACAATTACACTGACAAAAATCATTGCGCCTTCTGAGTTACCATGAATATTGAAAATCTTACCATTGAGCTTACCTAAAATATCACTCAATTCATGATCTCGGCCTCTGCCATAGCGGTCACGAGGATATAACTCTTCATTTAAAACAATCAATGCTATCGCTTTTTCAGCATTTGATAAATCAGTTTTATCTAACGCGTCTTCAAAAGAGTCACTGCCATGATTAAAGTAAAAAATAACTTCATCGTTAATGAAACTTTGAACCATTTTTTGAGTGAGTGTCGGAAACTGTGAAACAGCATTATCTTCAACATACGGTTTAAATGATTCTGGAAAAATCACGTTGTGATATATGCCTTTAAAAAGCGGAGCAATTTCGGAAACTTTATAACCTGCAATCCCACATCCTAAAGCAGTCACAAAGTATTTCATTTTAGGGTGATTTTTTGCATAAATTTTAAAGTCTTCAACATAATGCTCGATTTGGGAGAGTGGCATTTGTTGAATATGTTCATTTAAAGTTGGAATTGCAAAGCTTTGTCCAGCCCAGCCACGTCCCACACCTTCTATAGCCCCAAAATGCTGACTGGCAACACGTGCGGCTCCACTACCATGTTGCCCAGCCATATTACTACCGAAGACAAACACTGTATCTTCAGGCAGTTCAGTTACAATACTTTCATCATGATATTGATAGGTCATGGTTATGCTTTTTATCTAATGGATAAGTCCATGTTGCAACCGTTTAAAGCATTGGTCAAGTATCAAGATGCTTAATATTTTCGCTGTAGATTAATCTGGCTACAGACTTTAAATTAGGGAAAAAATCCCCATTAAGTTGCTAGAAGATAAATTCAAATTTTTGATAAAGAGAGAGAACTGTGAACGAAAATCAACCTTTCGATTTGGTCACTCATTACCAGCCAGCGGGTGATCAGCCACAGGCAATTGAAAAGCTGGTGAATGGTGTCGAAAAAGGTTTTCGTAATCAGTTACTGTTGGGTGTGACTGGTTCAGGTAAGACCTATACCATGGCAAACGTGATTGCCCAAACCCAACGACCAACCATTGTGATGGCGCATAATAAGACTTTGGCAGCCCAGCTGTATGGTGAATTTAAAGCCTTCTTCCCAAATAATGCGGTTGAATACTTCGTAAGTTATTACGACTACTATCAACCTGAGGCGTATGTTCCTTCTTCAGATACATTTATTGAAAAAGACGCAGCAATTAATGACCATATTGACCAGATGCGATTATCGGCAACACGTGCTTTGTTAGAACGCCGTGATGCAATTATTGTAGCTTCTGTTTCTGCTATTTATGGTTTGGGTGACCCAAATGCTTATATGCAAATGTTATTGCATGTGGTGCAGGGTGACCGAGTGAGTCGAGACGAAATTATTCGCCGTTTGGTTGAAATGCAATATACCCGTAATGAGCTTGAATTTTTACGTGGTACTTATCGAATTCGTGGCGAAATTATTGACATTTTCCCAGCTGAATCTGACCAACACGCAATTCGTATTGAGCTTTTTGATGACGAAGTAGATTCAATTCGTTGGTTTGATCCACTCACCGGTAAAATGGTGCGAAAAGTACCACGTGTCACGATTTATCCAAAAAGCCATTATGTGACGCCAAAAGACAACTTAACACGTGCTATTGATACCATTAAGGATGAACTTCAAGACCAGCTTAAGTTCTTCCGTGAACATGACAAGTTACTTGAAGCTCAGCGTATCGAGCAACGTACTCGTTATGATTTGGAAATGATGCAGCAGTTAGGCTATACCAATGGTATTGAAAACTACTCTCGTCATTTATCGGGCCGTCCTGCAGGCGAAGCACCACCAACACTATTTGATTATGTACCAGACGATGCTTTACTTATTATTGATGAGTCACATGTAACGGTTCCTCAAATTGGCGCAATGTATAAAGGTGACCGTTCACGTAAAGAAAACTTGGTCAATTACGGTTTCCGTTTACCAAGCGCGCTTGATAACCGCCCTATGAAATTTGAAGAGTGGGAGCGTATTGTTCCGACCACTATTTTTGTCAGTGCAACGCCCGCTAAATACGAATTGGAAAAATCAGAGCAAGTAGTTGAGCAGGTCGTTCGTCCAACAGGTTTGATTGATCCAGAAATTGAAGTTCGCCCAGTACTTACGCAAGTCGATGATGTACTTTCTGAAATTAATATTCGTAAGAATTTAAATGAACGTGTGTTGGTGACGACTTTAACTAAACGTATGGCGGAAGATTTAACGTCTTATTTAAAAGAATATGGCGTTAAGGTTGCTTATTTGCATTCAGATATCGATACAGTTGAGCGTGTCAAAATTATTCATGAGTTACGTACGGGGGTATTCGACGTTTTAGTCGGTATTAACTTGCTTCGTGAAGGTTTGGATATGCCAGAGGTTTCTTTAGTTGCTATTTTAGATGCAGATAAAGAGGGCTTCTTACGTTCAGAACGTTCGCTTATTCAGACCATTGGTCGTGCTGCGCGAAATGTGAAAGGTAAAGCAATTTTATATGCAGATAGAATTACCGATTCTATGCAAAAAGCAATTGATGAGACTGAGCGCCGTAGAGCCAAACAAATTGAGTTCAACGAACTACATGGTATTACACCTCGTAGTGCTGTTCGTCAGGTCATCAAAGAAATTGATGCAGGTGAAGTGCTTTCAGATGATCAAATTGATGAGAAGGTATTAGAGCAGGCACAAGCTTTAAGTGCCGATGATCGACATATTCTTTCTGATCCTAAATTGTTTAGTAAGCATATTACTAAGCTTGAGAAAGAAATGTTAAAAGCATCCAAAGACTTACAATTTGAGCAAGCGGCACGTATTCGTGATGAAATCGTTCGTTTAAAAGCGCAAATGTTGCAATAAATGGATACATAACACTACATGATTTGTTTAAAAAACAAGCTAGTGTAGATATTTAAGTTATTTTGTATTCACAACTAAAAGTTGAGGGCAACAATGGCATTTCGAAATAATGTTCCGCAAGCCAGTTGGCGCTTGGCAAAAATTGCATTGGGCGGGATTGTTCTGACTGGTTTGGCTGTCGGAACATATGCCTACGCTCAGCAGAAGCCTTTACCAACTGTCGATAAAGTTGAATTAGACCGTTATTTAGGTGTGTGGTATGAAGTCGCGCGTAAACCCGCTTTTTTCCAAAAAAAATGTGCTTACAACGTATCTGCAACTTACACCTTGAATGAAAATGGAAATATCGTTGTAGATAACCGTTGTTATGATAGCCGCAAGCAATTACAGCAATCTATTGGTGAGGCTTTCGTAGTTAATCCACCCTATAACACAAAATTAAAAGTGAGTTTTTTACCTGAGGCTGTAAGGTGGATTCCAGTCATTCGTGGGGATTACTGGATTTTAAAACTGGATGAAGACTATCAAACGGTTTTAGTCGGGGAGCCTTCCCGTAAGTATCTTTGGGTATTATCTCGAACGCCACACCCGCATAAAGAAGTAATTGACGAATATCTGAATTATGCAAAAACATTAGGATTTGATATTCGTGATGTTATTCATACTGAGCACAAAGAATAAATAAATTCTGCTTAATAAAAAACCATGTCTTCGCATGGTTTTTTCTTTTGTATAGTGGATAAATCAAGTATTGTAGCGCTTTATTTTTATTAAAGTATAAAGAGGTTGGTGATGTTAAAAGGCGTGATTTTCTCTGTCATGGCATCATTAACTTTCGGTGTGCTTTATTTCTATACTCAACTACTTGGTCAACTCGATAGTGAGCAGACGTTTGGGTGGCGTATTATTGCGACTTTGCCATTTTTAACTGTGTTTATGTGGTGGAGTGGTGACTTAAGCCATATTAAAAATATCTATCACCGTATTTTGGCAAAACCATCTTTTCTCTTATTACTCATCACAACCTCCGTTTTGACGTCGGTACAGTTATGGCTCTTTTTATGGGGACCCATGCACGGCCGTGGTCTACAAGTGTCTTTGGGATATTTCCTTTTACCGCTTGTTTTAGTGTTAGCTGGCAGTGTCTTATATGGCGAAAAAATATCAAAATTTCAATGGGTCGCTATTGTTCTGGCAATAGTGGGTGTAGGTCATGAGATTTTTCGTCTAGGAAGCATTGCTTGGGAAACTGCTTTAGTGGCTATAGGTTATTCCGCTTATTTCTTGTTACGTAAGAAAATTAAAACGGATAATTTAGGAGGCTTTTGGTGGGACCTTCTGATTATTATGCCAGTTGCAATCTATCTGACACATACAGGGTTATTGCCATATAGTAAGTTTTTCAATCAGCCGACACTCGGGTTGGTTATTGCAGGATTAGGTGTGCTTAGTGCTATAGGCTTGGGATGTTATATATTGGCAAGCCGTTATTTACCTTTGGTTGTTTTTGGTCTGCTTGGATATCTTGAACCAGTACTACTTGCTTTAGCATCTTTAGTGCTAGGGGAAAGCATTGGTAAAGAAGAATGGTTTACTTATCTTCCAATTTGGTGTGCCGTTTTGGTATTGGTGTTAGAAGGCGCATTCCATCTATATCAACAGCAGCAAAAAGCCAAAAATTTGCAGTTAAATATCGAAAAATATCAAAAAAGATTAAAAAATGATGCTCACGATTAGAGCATCAGAATCTAAAAAGTAAGAAAAAGCAAAAATTTAGCTGCTTTAAACAATAAGATAATAAAAAATAATTATAGGTATTTTATGAATTTATGATGAATTTTAGGAAAATCTAGCCACTAACGTCAGCTTTTGATTCATTCTTGCTAATAATTCCATTACAATTACGGGGTTTTAAAAATCACGCCTAGATATAATTAATTAGAGGACGTATCTGTGAGCAAAGACACTATCATCGCCCTGCACGCTGAACACCAAGGCCGTTGGAAAAACCGTGAAGAAATCGCGGAACGTATGATTGCAGTAATCGGTCAATTATACCGTGAAAAAAATATTGTCGTATCTGTTTACGGTCGCTCTTTAATTAACCGTTCTGTTATTCAAATTTTGAAAACTCACCGTCGTACACGTGTTGTAGATGTTGAGCTTTCTGTTGTAAATACATTCCCAATTTTAGAAGCTTTAGCAAAAGTTGAAAACATTGGTTCTGCAGAAGTTGATATCGGTAAACTTGCAGTTGAATATAAAGAAAAAGGCGGTGATGTTGACGCGTTTGTTGCTCAAGCTGTTGAGTCAATTAAAGGTAGCGCAACTTCTGAACAACCTAAAGACGTAGTTCTTTACGGTTTTGGTCGTATCGGTCGTATCTTAGCTCGTTTAATCATTAGCCAATCAGGTTTAGGTCGTGGTTTAAGCCTTAAAGCGATTGTTGTTCGTAAGTCTTCTGACGGTGACTTGGCAAAACGTGCTTCTTTACTTCGTCGTGACTCAATTCACGGTACTTTCGCTGGTACAATCTCTGTTGATGAAGAAAACGAAGCAATCATTGCGAATGGTAACTTCATTAAAGTGATCTATGCATCTAGCCCAAGCGAAGTAGACTATACACAATACGGTATTGAAAACGCGCTTTTAATCGACAACACTGGTAAATGGCGTGATGCTGAAGGCTTAAGCCAACACTTGAAATGCCCAGGCGTTGCACGTGTTGTATTAACTGCACCAAGTAAAGGCGAAATGAAAAACGTTGTATTTGGTGTAAACAACACTGACATCTTAGATGAAGACAAGATCATCTCTGCTGCAAGTTGTACAACAAATGCAATCACTCCAATTCTTAAAGTATTGGATGACAAATATAAAGTTCTTAACGGTCACGTTGAGACAGTTCACTCATTTACAAATGACCAGAATTTAATTGATAACTACCACAAAGCTGATCGTCGTGGTCGTGCAGCTACATTGAACATGGTTATTACTGAAACTGGTGCTGCTAAAGCTGTTGCTAAAGCATTACCTGCATTAAAAGGTAAGTTAACTGGTAACTCTGTACGTGTTCCTACACCAAACGTATCTCTTGCGATTTTAAACTTAACGCTTGATAAAGAAGTTGATCGTGAAGAAGTGAACGAATACATTCGTCAAATCTCGATTAACTCTAACCTTCAAGGTCAAATCGGTTATACAAACTCTACAGAAGTAGTATCAAGTGACTTTATCGGTTCTCGTACAGCTGGTGTATATGATGCTCAAGCAACGATTACTTCTGGTAACCGCTTAACTGCTTATGTTTGGTACGATAACGAAGTAGGTTATAGCTGCCAAGTATTACGTATCGCTGAACAAATGTGTGGCGTAAGCTATACAAAAATTCCTGCAGAAACTAACGCTTAATTCCATTTAACGTTAGATAAAAGTATGTGACAAAAAGACCCAGTTTAGACTGGGTTTTTTTACAACCGTACAAAATATATGCTGATTATTTTTTAGAAATCAATGAGAATAGGACTTAAGGAACAAAAAGAAATAGTAAAGGGATTGGAATTGCAGCAGTTTAAAAGATTATTAATCGTCTTCTTTTTTATCATTATCGCGAATATATGTGGTGTGCTCATCGCCATTTGGGTTTTCAAGCATTTTAATATTTATATTCCGCTGAAAAACCAAGCTGTAGCGATTGATTTACAAGAACCATTGCAGGTGCAAGTTAAAGTCAAAGATGCTTTAAATGTCGATGTAAAAGGCCGAGTAAATGCGAATATTCCTATTAATGAAAAGTTAACGATTCCTCTCACACAGACGTTAACTCCACGTGTCTATTTCGATAATATGGTGCCAATTAGTACCGTTATACCGGTTAAAGAAACGTTAAAAGTTGATCAAAGTCTACCAATAGATACAAAAGTTCAAGTCAGAGTATTAGGTAGGGATATTACTTTGCCATTAAAAGGTAATATTCCATTAAAGCTTGATGTACCTATTGATATTCAAGTCCCACTTGATCAAAAAGTTCATTTGAAATTTGATGCTCCGGTAAAAACTGTTTTAAAAGAAGATCTTCATATTCCATTAAATGCTCAGTTAAAAACAAACATTCCAATTCAGGGGAGTTTGAATGTACCTGTAAAAACTGCTTTAAATGCTTCGGTAGATGTGAAAAATACGTTGCCAGTTAGAATTGAGCATGGTGAGTTAAAAATACCTTTATCGAGCATGAGCCTTAATCGTGTTAAAGATGATAATGCTACATCTTTACCTGCTCAGAACCAGAAAAAGTAGGTGGGTGGCTTATGTTGGGTTCAATAAAAAGTATGCTCATCAGTTTCTTTCTGATTATGGTACTCACGGCAATTTTATTTTGGCTCTATTTAAACATACAGGCTTCAGTGGTTGTTTCTGCACACGAGTCGGATATTCGATTACCAGAGTCATTAGAAACTAAAATTCATGTTGGCAATAATTTACAGGTACAATCTATAGGTAAACTAGATACCTCAATTGATATTGATCGTCAGATTTCGGTGCCATTAAAGGGAAGATATTTGGCTGATTTAGAGTTTGAAGTTGAGACTCCAATTACAGTAAGTGTTGATTATGCGACAACACTGAAAGTCGATCAGGTTATGCCTTTAGAAACAACCACCGATTTAATTTACCAAAATAAACTACTTCCTAGATTTCCATTAAAATTAAATATTCCCATCAATCTTGATATTCCATTTCAGTTAAAACGTAGTTATACCATTCCGGTTAAAATTGCTTTTAATGGTCCGGTTTATTTTGAGTTTGATGAATCGGTAAATTTACCAATTAAGCATCAGTTTAATCCAAGTTTAAAAATTAACGATGCAATGGAAATGGGTAATATCTCAAGCTTTAATGCGATTATGTATAACTCGGTACAGCACACAAAAGCTAATTTAGATATGAAGATGGATTTGCCTTTACGTAATGTTCATCCTTAAGTGATAAACACATAAAGAGAGGCAATGATCTGCTGTAAATTTTTATCAATATCAAAAGAAATAAAATAAGACCTATGAAAGTAGAATTCTCTCGATTTTCTATTCGAGAATTTTATGAAAATATGGCAGAATAGGCGGTTTTAGAGTTTTTAGAGGATTGGCAAATGCGCTTTGTTGATGAAGCAGTCATTACCGTAGAGGCTGGCGACGGTGGCAATGGCGTAGCCAGTTTTCGCCGTGAAAAATTTGTACCATTTGGTGGCCCAGATGGTGGTGATGGCGGACGTGGTGGAAGTATCTATATTCAAGCCGATGATGATACAAGTACCTTAGTCGATTACCGTTACACCCGTAAATTCCGCGCTGAGCGTGGTAAAAACGGTGCAGGTGCTAACTGTACCGGACGCGGTGGTGAAGATGTGGTTTTAAAAGTACCTGTTGGTACAACAATTGTTGATACAGATTCTGGCGATATTATTGGCGACTTGGTTGAAGACGGCCAAAGAATTCTGGTTGCAGGTGGTGGTGAAGGTGGTTTGGGGAATACTCACTTTAAATCATCAACTAACCGTGCTCCGCGTAAATGTACTACGGGTACTAAAGGTGAGTTTCGTGAAATTCGTCTTGAGTTGAAAGTATTGGCAGATGTTGGCTTATTAGGTATGCCAAATGCGGGTAAATCTACTTTCATTCGTGCTGTAAGTGCTGCAAAGCCAAAAGTGGCAGACTATCCATTTACAACCATGGTTCCAAACTTGGGTGTTGTAGATGCTGACCGTCATCGTTCATTTGTAATGGCCGATATTCCGGGCCTTATTGAAGGTGCGGCAGAAGGTGCAGGTCTAGGAATTCGCTTCCTTAAACATTTGGCCCGTACTCGTATTCTTTTACACATCATTGATGTACAACCAATTGATGGTTCAGATCCAGCACATAATGCAAAAGCTATTATGAACGAGCTGGCTAAGTTTTCACCTACTTTGGCGAAACTACCAGTTGTTTTGGTGCTGAATAAACTGGATCAAATTGCTGAAGAAAGCCGTGAAGAGTGGTGTCAGCACATTCTAGATGAATTAGAGTGGACTGGTCCTGTCTTTAAGACATCAGGCTTATTAAGCGAAGGAACAAAAGAAGTTGTGTATTACTTGATGGATCAGATTGAACAACAACGTGAACGCGAAGTTGAAGATCCTGAGTACGCAGCAGAAGTAAGAGCTTTCCGTGAACAACTAGAAGTTGAAACACGTGAACAAACCATTGCGGCAAAAGAAGCATATCGTGCGATGCGTCGAGCACAACGTCTCGAAAGTATGATGGACGATGATGACGATTTTGACGATGATGAAGACGACAATGATGTAGAAAGCATCTACGTTCGTGACTAAAAAACCGAGGAAAACATGATAGAAGTGGTCGATGGGCAACGTAAGCTCAGTGAGTGTAAACGAATCGTTGTTAAAATCGGATCATCTTTACTCACAGCAAATGGGCAGGGGCTAGATCTGGAAGCTATTTCGCATTGGGCGAAACAGATTGCAGATTTACACAATGCTGGACACGAAATTATTTTAGTGTCTTCAGGAGCTGTAGCAGAAGGTATGGTTCGTATGAAGCTTGCGAGTCGACCCACCGATCTACCCAGTTTACAAGCATGTGCCGCAATTGGGCAGATGGGCCTAATTCATACATGGTCTAGCGTGCTTGAAAATCATAGTATTCGAACAGCGCAAGTGTTATTAACACATGACGATTTGGCTGATCGCCGTCGTTATTTGAACTCATGCGATGCGTTGCAGAACTTGATTGACTGGCGTGTTATTCCGGTTATCAATGAAAACGATACAGTCTCTACTGACGAGATTCGTTTTGGTGATAACGACACCTTAGCAGCAATGGTTGCTGGTCAAGTACATGCTGATTTACTGATCATTTTAACAGATCAGCAGGGCATGTTTGACTCAGACCCTCGCCATAACCCTGATGCAAAGTTGTTATCAACTGTGCGTGCCATGGATGATGTTTTATTTGAAATGGCTGGCGGTGGTGGGCTTCTTGGACGAGGTGGCATGGTCACTAAAGTTCGTGCTGCACGTTTAGCTGCCAAGTCAGGCTGTCCAACACTGATTGCTAGTGGTGAAAGTGACAATGTATTGTCACGAGTAATGGCTGGTGAAATGTTAGGTACATTATTCACAACAGATAAAGACCGTATGACAGCACATCAACAGTGGCTTGCTGCACATTTACAAACAGCAGGTCGCTTGGTAATTGATGATGGCGCGGTTGACGCGATTAAATCAAAACATCGCAGTTTACTCCCTGTTGGGGTCAAAACTGTTGAAGGACATTTTGATCGTGGTGATGTAGTTGAATGTGTGGATAAACAAGGCAAACGTATTGCAGTTGGACGAGTAAACTTTAGTTCTCGTTCAGCTGAAATTATTAAAGGCCTTTCTTCAGACAAGGTTTACCAAGTACTTGGAGAAGCCCGTTCGCTTGAAATGATCCATCGTGACCATATGGCGATTTATTAAGTTGTGATCAATCAAAAAAGCTCGCTTCATGCGAGCTTTTTTTGTGGTGTTAATGAAGGCAAGATTCGATCTTCACCGACCATAAAAGGGTGGGTGGCAAGGCTTAGCATGTCTAAATCTTCTGAAGTATTCCCATAAGCATAAATTTGATAATAATCCTGCAAAGAATATTGTTCATGTATTCTTAACTTCTTTTGTTCATTACTACAATCTGGTGTTGCGTAGTAACCTGTCATCATGCCATTTTTAACTTGAGTTTCAGTACAAATTAATTCGATATCAAGTAATTTGCAAAGTGGAGCAAGATAGATATCAATTGAAGCCGAAACTAATACCACTTGGTCACCAAGTAATTGATGTTGTTGTAATTGTGCAAAGATTTCAGGTGAAAGCGTCGAGACGAGCTCTTGTGCATATTCTTCACCTAACCTTTGTAGCTCAATTGCCGGGGTATTGCGGAACATGCTTCGGAACAGCTTAGCTCGCATCGCATGGGCGGGATAAAAATTAAGGTAATAGGCTTGAATCCATGGCAGGATTTTCAAGCCTTGCTTAACGATGTGGCGCTTAGATAACGCATAAAAGATGAACCCTGTAAAGCTGTCTTTACTACACAAGGTCCCATCAAAATCGAACAGGGCGAGATTTTTTATTGTCTTATTCGTTTCGCTCGTTGCATACATGATTCATATCGTCCGTTTACGCGGGTTGCATACCAGTTAGTATTGTAGTCACGACTTAATTTAGGCCCAGAAATTACCACTTGAGGCATAATGGCATAGATCGGTTCTTTGCCAGTTTTAGCCTTATAAAGTTTAGTTAGTGCAATATAAGTTGTTGTACTTTCAAACTTTTTCTCTTTTTCTAACTTCAGATCATCGCGAAGTTGTCTTGGAGTAATTAAAACATTATTTGCAGTAAATAATTTCATTAACTCTTTTTCTGACTGACTCTGAACTGCGAGTGGATCACCAGATTTATTGTAAAGTAATAAATCACCATCTAAAGTAAGTTTAGTATCAGTAAGGGCATCGAGCATGCTTTGAAAAGCAGCATTACGGCTAGAGTACATACCTGAGTTATAATCGGCAAAACGGTAAATCGCCTTATCATAGTCTGCTGGATATACCATCAAGCGGTGAATACCATAATATAGACCACCATATTGCGTATAAAGATCATTTCTAAGGTCTGCAATATTCATGCTAGAACGCTTATGAGCTTTGGCATAATTAATATGAACTTGCATTGAACCCAGTGTAGTGATTGGATTCATTTTCTCGCCAATATCTTGTCCGACCAATTTAGCCGCACCCGTTAAAGCACTGACATGATAATGTTGAGTCATAAAATCAAAAATTTGACGATAAAGTAAGTCGAGATCTTTTTCAGTTTTGACTTTACGCATCTGACTCATATAATTGTTGTCAGGGGAAGGCTGGGTTTTTAATACTTCCTCGAAGTAGCCTGCGACAGTACCGCCAACTTTCTCACCAAGTTTGTCTTCAAACTTTTCATTTAAACGGGTACTGACTTCATCAACCGCTTTTTTACCAAGACCCGGTACTACTGGATTGGCAACAAAGTTAGATTCCTGATCTACAATCGCAACAATACTGCAGACATTTTGCTTGGTTTTAGGAATTTTTAATTCCTGCATAATATCTTCAATATCTTTGGCCCATGACTCACGATCATGCACGCGCGATGGAATTAACTTTTTAATTTGCTGGCTTTCTAAATCGGGCTCATCATTTTTTGACCACCAGGCTTTATCTCCACAAGCAGCTAAACTCATGCATACGGTGACTACACCGAATGATTTTAATAAAAAACGGGAAGACAACGGTTTGTTCATGGAGAGGAAAGCACCTGCAAAAAAGATGAGCTGATCAAGCGGATGAAGTATACTATGTTGATCATCAATTGTATGAATATATATGTATATTGGTCCCTATCAACTGTCAAATAATTTAATTGTTGCCCCTATGGCCGGCGTCACAGACCGTCCATTTAGAACACTGTGTAAGTATTTTGGTGCGGGTCATGCGGTGAGCGAAATGATGACTGCTGACAAAACTTTGCGGATGACTAAAAAAAGTCTTTATCGTGCGAATTTTGATGGAGAGCTCGCTCCTATTTCTGCACAAATTGCAGGTTCTGATCCAGAACAGTTAGCTGAGGCTGCTCGTTATCAAGTTGCAAATGGGGCACAAATAGTTGATATCAATATGGGATGTCCTGCAAAAAAAGTATGTAATAAATTAGCAGGTTCAGCATTATTACAAGATGAGGACTTGGTTGCCCGAATACTGGATGCTGTTGTTGCAGCAGTTGATGTTCCTGTGACGTTAAAAACCCGTTTGGGATTTTTAAATGGCCAAGAAAATATTTTACGGGTAGCAAAACGTGCTGAAGAGGCAGGGATTGCTGCGTTAGCATTGCATGGCCGTACACGTGAAGACATGTATTTAAATACAGCGCGTTATGAATTAATTAAACATGTTAAAGAGTTAATCAATATTCCAGTAATTGCCAATGGTGACATTGATAGCCCTGAGAAAGCAAAATATGTACTGGACTATACTGGCGCTGATGCAATTATGATTGGGCGGGCCGCACAAGGTCGTCCATGGATTTTCCGTGAAATTGCTCATTATTTAAAAACTGGTGAGCATTTGGCTGCTCCCAATATTGAAGAAGTCAAAGATGTACTTTTAGGACATTTGTCTGAGTTATATCAATTTTATGGTGAATATTCCGGATGTCGTATTGCTCGTAAGCATATTGCTTGGTACACCAAAGGCTTACGTTCAAGTAACGAGTTCCGACAAAATATGTATAAAGTTGAAACCACTGCTGAACAAGCATTAGTGGTCGAGAGTTATTTTAATCAATTACTTGCAGAAGGTAGTTTGATGAGCGATGTTCAGGTTGAACAAGTTAATTTATTAGCTACTCACTAAAATAAAGCAACCAGTACACAGGCTGGTTGCTTAAAATCTTTATCTATTCATTATCTAGCATTTCAACAACGAGTTGATTGACCAGATCAGATGCGCCTAATTCACGTATTTGTGCAACATTACTTCCTGCCCAAAAAGCACCAAAACCATAGTCATGGTGTTTACTCGCAAGAGCATTGAGTTGCTTTGCTAAATCGTAAGCGTATGGATATTCTGGTTGGGCAGGTCGAGTAGGTGAATCGATTTTGGTATGCCAATGGTTGAATAAACCGCGAGCGGGACGCCCAGAAAGACTCGCGCTAATTTGCGTTACAGGTTCAGTAAATAATGCTTTGCGATATTCAGCAGAAGCATTTGAAGTTTGGCATTGAACAAATGCTGTACCTAACTGGACTGCGGTTGCTCCTAAGCCCAGCATATGTTTGGCTTGTAAGCCAGTCATGATGCCACCTGCAGCCACAACAGGAAGCTTACAATACTTCACAATCAATTGGACCAAGTCACTGGTTTTAATCGCTGCGTCAAAAGTCTGGTTGAAAATTCCTCGATGTCCACCAGCTTCAATACCTTGAGCAACAATAATATCGATACCTGCTGCCTCAATCGCTTGGGCTTCAATCAGGTTGGTGGCCGAAACCATGGTCAAAATACCAGCTTCTTTCAAAGCTTTAATTTGATGCAGATGCGGAATCCCAAAATGAAAGCTCACCGCTTTAGGTTTAGTTTCTAAAACAACATTTAAAAAGTCATCATTGTCTAAAAAACTTGGATAAATACAGTGCAATTCTTGAGGTGGTTGAACACCAAATTTTTCGAAATGAGGACGTAGATATTCAATCCATTGTTTTGCTTTTTCTAGATTAAGTTCTGTAGATTGATGACAGAAAAAATTAACCTGAAATGAGTTTTCAGTGAGTGCTTGAGTTCTTAAAATTTGTTCACGTGCACTTTGTGGAGTATTTGCTCCCAAGCCTAATGATCCAAGGCCTCCTTGATTTGAAACCTCGGCTGCTAGTTCTGGTGTAGAAACCCCTGCCATGGGAGCCAGAAAAATTGGATGTTTAATTGCAAGTTGTTGTAATAGGCTCATTTTATTCACCTCACTTCTTTCACTTCACCATAACGTGAAAATAGAATGAAGAGCAAATAATATTGGCTATTTAATTTTTAAATATTCTAGAGGACTATTTTAAAAATCTTTTTATAAAGGAGTGACGTTAAATAAAGAACCGATCCAGCTTGAAAAAGCCATTGCTAAAATTCCCCATAACGTAATACGTAAACTACCTTTAAGTTTAGATGTACCTGCAAAATAACTAGAAAGTGCACCTAAAATCGCTAATGAAAGAATACCGGTAGCCAAAACCACAGGCATAATCCATTGATTCGGGCTCAGTAATATAGCGAGCATGGGGAAAAAAGCCCCAAAAGAAAATGATGCAGCAGATGATAATGCAGCTTGTACAGGATTGGCTGCCGTATTTTCATGGATACCTATTTCATCACGGGCATGTGCACCCAATGCATCATGAGTGGTTAGCTGCAAAGCAACTTCTTGAGCCAATTCTTTAGACAAGCCTCTAGAAATATAAATTTGAGTTAATTCATCTAATTCTTTTTGTGGGTGCTTTGAGAGTTCTTTTGCTTCAATAGCTAGATCAGCTTTTTCAATATCTTCTTGAGATTTTACGGAAATATATTCTCCGGCAGCCATTGATGTAGCCCCAGAAATTAGTCCAGCAATGCATGTAATTAATAGAGTATGTGAGTTGGCTCCACTTGCTGCCATGCCCATAATTAAGCTAGTGACAGAAATAATTCCATCATTGGCTCCTAATACCGAAGCTCTTAACCAACCTGAACGGTGAATTGCATGATGCTCTGTATGATGTGGAAAAGCCATGTGTTTTGCCTTATAAATGTTTTATAGATGCTATGAAATTTTACAATTTATTGATCAAAAAATATGTCATCATTATAGGAAATTTAGGGATACTAAAGAATAGATCAATAATAAGAATGGAGACTAAATTATTTATATTAAACCATCCTTAACCTAACTTAACGATGTAAATCATTATTTTTAATTATGATATTTATTGATTATTCCAAAAATTGCTCCTAATAACTCTAATTTACTGCAGAGGTGAAAATGAAAAATAGCAAAACAATAAATTCTATAACGCATTCAATATTACTTATGGGAGCAGTGATCTCTTCTTTAACGGTAGTGAGTATGGGCTCTGTTTATGCACAGGACCAAGTAGCTTCAGACTATAAACCTGGAAACCTCATTTATGATAAGTGGGACAGATTTTATAAAATAGAACAGTCTCAACCTCAAGAAGCAGAAAAAATATTAGTTGAGCTGAGTAAGTTGACCCCTACAGATATTAAAGTCTGGAAAAGCCTTACTTATTTACAAATTCGGCTCGAAAAAAGAGATGAGGCTTTACAAAGCTTAAGACAAGCAAGAGCTTTAGCTCCTCAAGATCACACTTTAAAATTACAAGAAGCATATTTGCTGAATCAGCAGAAAAAAGATCGTGATGCATTGGTTTTATTTAAAGAATTAACTTCATCTTCAGATCCAGCAATTGCAGCAAAGGCAACTCAAGCGGTTAAAAATTTAAGTGGGGTTGAGGTTAAACCATATTTTGGTGATATTTATTTTGCACCCTCTTATGAGTCACGTTATGACGATGTTATTTTTCCTTTAAAAGTTCGGTACGGTAAAAATATTGATAATGGACGAGCTCAAGTCTATGGCTTTCTTAATTTAAACCGTGATACTAAATCTCAAGGTGGAGTACGACCTGAAATTATTGATGAAAATGCGGTTACTCTTGGGGTAGGTGCAAATTATCAACCATGGACTTCAATTCCTGTTCGAGCTTATGTCGAAGTGGGTGGAAGTTATGACTTGATTGATCGAAATAGAAAAAAATTTCGTGAAAGTGTTGTAGGCGGTGTAACGGGTTATCAGGAATGGTATTCGCAGTCTAAATGTAATCATACACTTTGTTTAGATAATTACTTTACGGACCTCTATGGTAATGTCGCGACTTATTCAAGAGAAGACTATAACGTTATTGGAGATTTACGCTTACGCACAGGTTTAAATTTATATAAAGGAGACGAGGGAACTGTGCAGGCTTATGTGAAATTGCATGGCTTAGCAGACAGTAAAAATGAATATTACAATAATTTATTTGAATATGGCCCAGGGATTTCATGGCAGCCTTTTAACTATCAACCAATAAAACTACGTGTTGAACGTCTATATGGCAACTATTTTAAAGACGTGCCTGTTAATACAAAAGATCATTACAACAATACCCGAGTAGAACTTGTTTTTTATAAGGATTTCTAATAATGAAAAAAATTTTTATTTCGATTGTTTTTGGTACCCGTCCAGAGCTTATAAAGTTGGCTCCAGTAATTCTATTAGCAAAACAAGACTCACGATTTCAGGTAGAAGTTATTTTCACGGGGCAGCATGATGAATTAGTGCGAGATGCCATAGATTTCTTTGGGGTCGAAATTGACCACCGACTTAAAATTATGAATGCAGGACAAAGCCTAAATCAGCTGTTAATTCATGGTTTGACACAACTTGAACATGTCTACACCGATGGTCAAAAAAGAGATGCGATTGTCATTCAGGGTGATACTACGACTGTGTTAGCTGCTGGGTTAGTCGCATTTTCAATGAAGATACCTGTTGCCCATGTCGAAGCAGGTTTACGTTCTTATGATTTAGATCATCCATTTCCTGAAGAAGGTAACCGCCAGTTAGTTTCTCGTATTACCAAATGGCATTTTGCCCCTACAGAACAATCAAAGCGTAACTTGTTAAATGAGCAGATTCCACCTTCGTTGATTACAGTGACAGGGAATACGGTAGTCGATGCTGTATATTTAGGAAGGAAACTCATAGCTGAAAAGACGGGTTTGAAAAATCAACTTGAGCCTTACGGAATTGAATTAAAACAAAACGATAAAGTTGTACTTATAACTGCTCACCGCCGTGAGAATTTTGGCGAAGGAATTCAGAATATTTGTAATGCAGTTGAGCATTTAGCTAATCATCATCCTGATTTACATTTTATTTGGCCTGTGCATTTAAACCCAGCTGTACATGATGTAGTGCATGATAAGTTTAAAAATCATGCTCAAATTCATTTGGTTAAGCCACTCGATTACCCAAGTTTATTGGCCGTTATAGATCGTTCCAGTTTTATTTTAACGGATTCTGGTGGTTTACAAGAGGAAAGTCCATCGTTTAATAAACCTGTATTAATTTTACGAGACACTACTGAACGTCCAGAAGTAGTAGAGGTGGGGGCAGGGGTATTGGTTGGAACAAATCAGCAAAAAATTATAGATGAAGCTGAGAAACTTTTAACGGATTCAAAGCATTATCAAAAAATGGCAAATGTTGAAAATCCGTTTGGTGATGGACGTGCTGCTCAGCGAATATTAGATGAAATTTCTAAAACGTATGAATAGAAGCTATTTAATTTGAAATTTCTGTTTTGTTTATGGCGGTAGATGTGCCGCCATAAGCGAGACGATACCACAAACCGACGATGTAAACCGACCAACGTCCCATGTAGTGTGGACCATCAAAAATATAAATTTTCTTGCCTTCATAAGCTTTAATCTGAGAAATGATTTCCCAAGGATAGGCTGCTCGGAATTGTCCATTTTTCTTGGTTCGAAAAGCTTCGAGCACAATCACCGTTTTATCTTTTCCAAGAGTTTGCTCAAGTTGATCTAAAATACGTCGAGCTTGTTGAGGAGTTCTTACTCCCACACCTACGCCGTCTTGAAAAAAGATACCCGCTTGTTGAGGCAACCAACTTTTAACCCACAAATCATAGTTTTCAGGTTCGCTTTCACCACTGTAAATACTAACCCAGATGGGTGAGGGTAGCTTTTCTAAAACATGACCTAATGTACTGACTCTTAGCCATGTTGGATCGGCTTCTACTGGAAAATAATAACCTTTTAATGGTGCATCTTTTTGTTCTTGAATAATTTGCGCAGATTTTTCTCCTAAAGCAACGACATTTGCACGTGCTTCACGTTCATTATATTCACCTGCTAAACCCAAAATAAGATTTTTAGCCCAAGGTTGTTGTTTAATTTTTTGTATATCAATGGCATTTTCCCATTGAGGAAGATTAGAGTTTTTCCACCAAGATTTAGATTCGACGACTGACCATTGGGGAACAAAAGTGTTCACTCCTAAGTAATGCCAGTTTCCTTTAGGAGGAGTGGTATTATTATCGGGTTGCCAGAAAATACCTTCAATAATTGGAGGTTGTCCATGATTTTTGAACAACCCCGCATACGCCACTACACTACATATAATTAAAATAATAAAAGCAGTTATTTTAATTGGTATCTGTTTTCTCATTATTTCGTCGTAACCAATACCACAAGAAGATCACTATTATCATAATTGCAGAGATAATCACAACTAGTAAAAAGAATGATGATTGCTGAACTAGTGGTGCTTTTTGGTTGCCTACAATTAATTTTTGGAGAACATAAATATTGCCATTTTCAGAAACCAGCATTTTGGTGACATTGTTTGGAATTTTATGTTGTATTTTTCCCCATAAGTGCATAAAGCTGAGCGCACCATTTTCAGAGTCAGTAATCACATCAAAGCGGTTATTGTTATAACTCACAATAAAACCATTTGCTGCTGCTGGTGCATAAATAATGTTTTGATGCATTGATACTTGTTGCTGATAAATTTCTTTATTGACTCTGACATTAACTGCTTGAGGAGCGTTTGGTGAAAACCGTACTAAGTTTAATGGCATTGGAGCTTGTGTAAGCAGCATATTTTTAGCGACTTGCCCCAAAATAATGGCAATGTTTAAAGCCCCTGATTGGTCATCAATTGCAATTGTTGGCTTGGTCGCTAACGTCATGGAAAGTGCTGCAACACCATTTTTGAGCTTATGTGGAAGTTTTACCGTTGATTTGGCAGTATCAACCCAAAGTGAACCATGAGCATTTGGTAAACACTGTGAGTTGGCAATGACCGAGTTTTCAAGTTTTAAGCTAAAGTTTGTTGTATTTGAAATTTCCTTGGCAAAGATGTTGAACTGTCGGTTTACGGGGTCAGAAGCAAGATCTGCTGTTTTCATACTACCAGCGAGGCCGCCATCCAGCCATGCAGTTATACTAGAGCCTTGTAATAAACCACTTTGAATACGAAGTGCGATTTGTCCCTGTAGGATATCAGTTGGTTGCCATACTGCTGGAAAATCAAGAAAGAGGTTCTTTTCAGCATGGTTGAGTCTGAAGTCACTAATACCCAAATCTGCAAGCGTATCAATTTTTCTAAATTGCGCCCACGCTGGTGTTGAAATTGTGGTTGGGAAAATAGCACTGCCTGTATCAAGCTGCTGTACATAAGAAGGGTTAATTAGTCCATTAATTGCGGCTGTAAGCTCTTGAGGTGTGTGGTAAGTAATTGATAATGTCGGAACACCTTCTGCTGGTTTTGCAATTTGTACTAAAGCACCGCCTTTAAGTGGGCTAGCCGAATGAATTACTTCAATAATAAAGTTTGTTTCAGGATTTAAATTAGTTTGTCCTGAATCGACCCACTCAATTGGTGTTACAGAACTCCACGAACTTACCAAACGAGCTAGCATGGATGCTTCGGTAATTTCCTTACGGTTATATTTTAAAATTCCAACAAATGGGGTAGGACGCCTAGTTTGTGGGTTAAATAGAGCATCTGGTAAATCTTTTAAACGATAAACATTACGAATAGGCGTAAAGTCGAGTTGGGAATTACTCAAATAAGTTAAATGATCGATATCTTCGGTACAGAAGGTTTCTTTTGTCTGGTTTAGAGTTGTCGGTTTAGCATATTGTTGAATAATAAAATCTAAACGGTGAAAACCACTTGGACTGGCAGGAATATTAAATTTAAATTGACCATCACCATTTAATGTCGTGTTATAGATAAGTTTATCGTCATACTTTACGAGTAATGTGGTGTCATTTTCAGTGGAATAGTCAGTAGAAAACTGTATATTTTGCCATTCAGCGCCTTTTCCCACATAGAAAAAATGGGGCTCCACCGTATATTTAGTTGATGTACTAATATCATCTAATTTCCATGTGTTGGTATGAGCAGGCACGGCTAACATAAGGCAGCTGCTAGCAAGGAGTGCTTGTATAAGTGGATAGAGTTTGAAAGTCTTTTTCATTTATTTTTTCTCCTTGCTACGTTCTGTTTTGTACCATTGAAGGGAATTACCCTGTATTTTATTTTTTAGCATGTCGAATGCGGCTTTAAATACAATAAATAAGAAGATTTGTGAGTAACTTACGTAAGATAAAACAGAGTAAAAATAGAGTTCGGGTTTAACTTTTTCTAAAGATAGCGTAAACCACATTTGCGCTACATATAGGCAAAATGAAAGACCCCACAGGAGCGTAAATGGTCCCGGAACTGAAATACCTGCAATATCAAGTAAGCCAAGTGTTAAGGTGATATGACTCCAAAACAGAGCTGGTACGAAAAGGATGTAGCACATAATGTTATTCAGAATTTCAATTCCGATGGGAAATGGTGTTCTGAGTGCTACAGGTAAATATTTACGTGTCACATAAAAATTACCTTGTGTCCAACGTGAGCGCTGTTTAACAAATACACTTAAGGAAGGCGGGTCCTGCTGCCACCCAATTGCATAGGGAACCCATTTAATTCGTTTTTGTCCGATAAAAATTCGGAAACTCATTTCTGTATCATCGACTAGCGACTTTTCATCAAAACCACCCAAAGTTTCTAATGCATCGCGCCAGATAACGTAGTTAGTCCCCATCAATGTTGATAGTTCAAAACGTTGCCAGCGCCCACCTTGAAAGATCCATTGGAAAAAGATGAACTCAATGGCAATAAAACGAGTCAAAATACTATCTTGCCAGTTACGGGTTCTTACTTTGCCATTTACAGCAACCAACTTTTTATCTGCCAGTAAGGTTTGTGCGAGTAATCGGACGCAATCAGGTTCAGGAGTACTATCGGCATCATAAACAACAATTAACTCACCTTTAGCATGAGGAAGGCCGTTATTGAGGGTTCTTGATTTACCTTTACCGCCCATACCTTTGGGTACATTAACAATCTTTATGCACGGATAAATTTTTGCGAGGTTTTCTGCAATTTCAAGCGTGTTGTCCTTGGAGCCATCATTGATCAGTAAGACTTCATAAGACTCTGCTGGGTAATCTTGTTGAGCAATTGCATGCAAAGTGTCCTCAATCACTACGCCTTCATTATAAGCAGGGATTAAAACACTTAAGACTGGCCATCTTTCTGGTATTGGTAAGTTTTGTAGTTCCTTTTCAGCCGTTTTGGAATACTTCCACGCTTGATAGCTTAACCATGCCCAAAATGCCTGTGGAATCCAAATACCTAGAAAGCCAAATAAAAACAGAATATCAATTGGAGCCATTTTTACGAACCCTCCTAATAATAGAAGAGATGAGTAGTAATAATAGAATTAATCCCACTACTAAGGAGATCCATGAAATGTAACTACCAAATGTACCGAGGAGATCTGGATAGGTCGTTGTTAAAATCAGATCTAGAGGAACAACAACTATACTTAAACCAATAAATATATAACCAATAAGATTGGTACTGACATGTTCAGGGGTGCTTACATAATTAATATTATTAAATTTCCACGAAATACCGAGTTGCGGATAGCGAATATTGGAGAGGGGTAAATCGGCAGGAGGATTGATAATAATTTCATAACCTGAAACATGACCGTTAAAACCTTTGGCCGAATAAAATAAATGTTTACCTTGTTTAACCTCTCTTGAGGGTATGGGTAAGTTTGCCGAATTTAACTGGATAATATAACTACCCGCTGGTTGTGAAATTAAATTTTCATCCCACCCTGTACTCACAAATGCAGCCATTGGCCGTAAACCAATAGCTGTTGAAAATGTCGCCTTAGCAGCAAAATATTGAGGCTGTTCAGTTTTAAAAAGTACGATCGGAATAGCGCCTTGGCTTACTGCTTCTTTTAATAAAAAATAGTGGGGGAAACCAAAGACTTCATCTGGCAAGATAATGCCGGGTCGAATTCCATTATGAACAAACTTTTGAAAGCTTTCTGAACTAATCTGATCAATGGTAAAGACTGGCCACCATGTATCTTGATAAGGAAAAAACATGGAAAGATCATTAGAACTTTGTATTTCGGCTTTTGTTTGTTCCGCTTTAATTTCACAATGATAATATTGCCGATAGAACTGCTGTAGAGTAGCGTCTGGATATTGGCTAGAAGCAATCACAATTCCACAAATATTAAGAAGATTAGACATTAGCTCATCTCCTCAGGTGGAATTGGAATAATTTTATATTCCACCTCAAGGCGTAATGTCATAATTTCTCTTAACTTTTTAATAAAGTCAGGTTCTTCTTCTGTTTTTTGCTGGCGAATGACAATACTGTATATATTTTCCAAGTCATCATCAGCAAACTGGAAAATAATCTCATTAGGTTCATGTTGGCTCAAAATTTTAATCATTTCATTTTGAGTGGTTTTCCAAACATCATCACCGAGCATTTCTTTTATTAAACTACGATTAAGAATCCTAATTACAAAAACTTCGTAGTCTTGGACATTATGGTGATCAAGTAGTTTAAAAAAACTACGTTGGAAGTATTTTAAAGCGCTTAATGGGAAAATATCACGACGATAATTTCGGTCATAGCTTTGAATATCTCGATATTTTTGAACATTAATTTCAATATTATGGCGTACAGCACTTAAAAAGAGCGGAATAAGAGGAATAATAAAAAGTAAGAGAAGCTGTCGTTCAATGTGCGTTTGAGCCCCTAAGTCGAGTAGAAAATATACAGCAACTCCAATAAATGCGAGTAAACCGACAATTAAAGACAAGCCGACTTCTAAAAAAGCACCAGAAATTAAAAGAAGAAGAATAAAAATCCAGCTTCCTCTAAAACTCACAGGCAACCACTCATATGCAACCATTCCCATAAATAGGTGAGCTGCGATAATCCATAAGACGAGTGTTCTACCTGGGTTTTTTTGTTGCATGCGGGTTATGCTACCTTTTTGTAATGTTAATTTTTTTATACTTTTATAATGAAAGGTGTGGATTTGCGAAGTTGTTGTTGTTTATGTCCTTTTTAAGTATCTAATATATTTATTTGTAGTTGAAAGTCCCTTTATAGTCAAATCCTGTTGTTAATTGTTAATCAAAAATAAACAGATAAGACTTAATTCTTATCTAAATACTCTTGAATGTTTCAATTGCTTTAATACGTGATTCTTTTAAATCTACAATTGGTTTTGGATAATTTAAGCGAAGACTCGTTTTACTTAAATAAGGTTCATGAATAGATTTATTGTCCAGATGAGCTAATTCTTTCACCCACTTGCGAATATAGTCTCCATTCGGATCAAATTTTTGTGATTGGCTAACGGGGTTAAAAATCCGGAAATAAGGTACAGCATCTGTTCCAGTTGAGGCACACCATTGCCATCCACCATTGTTCGCCGCTAAGTCCCCATCAATTAAATGCTGCATAAACCATTGCTCACCAATGCGCCAATCAATCAGTAAGTTTTTGCATAAAAACATGGCGGTAATCATTCGTACTCGGTTATGCATCCAACCTGTCTCTAAAAGTTGACGCATACCAGCATCAACAATAGGGATACCCGTTTGCCCAGTTTGCCATGCTTTCAGGTGTTCTGGATTATGGTTCCATTTAATTTTTTGAGTATCTTTTTTAAATGGGATGTGTTTAGACACATACGGAAAATCAAATAAAATATGCTGGTAGAATTCTCGCCAAAGAAGTTCATCCAACCATGTTTGTTGGCCTTCATTGACTAAGTGAAAGTTGCCGTGTTGAGCACGAAAGAGTGCTTGTAGACACTGTCGAATAGATAAAATGCCAATATTTAAATAAGGCGAAAGTTTGCTTGTACCTTCTACGTTAGGAAAATCTCGCTCGACTTTATAGTGAGATACAGAGTCTTTAATAAATTCATCTAACTGTTCTAATGCATATGATTCGCCAACAGGCCATAAATCTTGTTGTTCTGTTCTAATGGATGAGCAGAATAGCTTTTCAATTTCAGCTAAGTCTGCATTTTCCACATTTAAGAAATCAGTTGGAACTTTAGTTTGTTTATTTGGTAAAGGGTAACATTGTGGTAAACCGTTGGTATCTAGTTTTGCATAACATGCTTTTTTGAATGCACTAAAAACTTGATACGGTTGTTCTGATTTGTTGCGAATTGAACGCAGAGGAAAAATTGTGCGGTCATGAAATAAAAAAAGTTCTTTACTGCCTTTATTTAAAGAGTCTTGTACTGTTTTATCTCTTTTTAATTCATTTACACCCATTTCAATATTGGCATAAACATTTTCAATATTATATTTCTGGCTGAAATCAGAAATAAACTTAGCGATATCCTTCCAATTGGGAATGACTTGGACAACAAGCGGAATATGAAGTGCTGCTAATTCTTTTTGAAGCTCTCTGAGTTGTCGTAAATAAAAATTAATTTTTATTGGAGCATCGTCGTGTTGTTTCGATTGCTCTGGCGATAAGATGACTAATCCAATTGAAGGTCCTTGCTGACAGGCATGCCATAAAGCTGCATGATCGCGTACTCGTAAATCTTGTCGGAACCAAATCAACTGATAAGTATTTGACATGCATCGTCCAATAATAAATTAACTCTCTGAATATTATATAAAATAAAGGCATAAAAAAAGCAAAGCCGAAGCTTTGCTTTTTATCATCTTGTGAAAGATGAATTAGTGGTGGTGACCACCTGCACCGTGTACGTGACCGTGATCTAATTCTTCTTGAGAAGCTTCACGGATTTCTACGATTTCAACTTCAAAAGTTAAATCTTGACCAGCAAGTGGGAAGTTAGCATCAACTACAACGTTGTCGCCTTCAACCGCTTTAACAGTAACGATTTGAACGCCGTCATCTGTTTGAGCTTGGAATTGCATACCAGGTTGAATGTTATCAACACCTTGGAACATTTGAGCTGGAACTTCTTGTACTAGGTCTGGGTTGTATTCGCCATAACCTTCAGCAGCTGGTACGTTTACAGTGAATTTCTCACCAACAGTTTTGCCAGTTAATGCATTTTCTAAACCTGGAATGATATTGCCTGCGCCATGCAAATAGGCAAGTGGTTCACCTTGAGATTGATCAAGTGTTTCACCCTCAGCGTTTGTTAATTTATAGTGGAATGAAACCACGTGGTTATTTGCAATTGCAGTCATGTTTTTGATCCATTCAATCAATTAAAGCGTACATCATAAAGTGAAAAATAAATTTTGTAGACTACAAAATCTCAATCTTTAACACTTTTTCTAATGCGTTTTTGTCTATATAGGGATGAACTTAAAAAATTCAACTCAATACAGCTTAATTTTTGGACGTACTCGTCTTGTAAGTAAATCTTTCACTGTGAGTAGTCCAGCTTGAGTGTATCCGTGAATTGTTGCTTGATGTAAACGATATAAAGATACATACATCGTTTTAGCAATATATCCTTGTACACTAACATCCCCAAGCAATTCTCCAACGGCTTTATTACGACTTAAAGACACAAGTGAACCTTTGTCATTAAAAGTGAACATCGGCTGTGAACGGCCATTTAGCCTAGCAGCCATTGCATCTACTAAAAAGCTTGCTTGTTGACTAGCAACTTGAGCGCGTGGTCCAAGAGGCGGGTTTCGTGCATCAAGCTGGCAATGTGCACAGTCACCGAAAGCGAAAACATTTGGGTCAGAATAAGTTTGCAGGGTTGCATAGACCATTAAACGGTTAATGTTGTCACGTTCGAAATCGGTAAAACTTTCAAGAACTTTGGGGGCTTTTACCCCAGCTGCCCATACCGTAATATCACTTTTGAGCTGATTACCATTACTGAAATAGATGCAATGCTTATCAACTTTTTCAACGCGGTGTTGAGTTAAAATTTCGATGCCCATTTTTTGGAGCTGTTTTGCACTATGCTCAGCCGTTTTCTCATTTAGGGCAGGAAGAATTCGCCCTGATGCTTCAATCAGTGTAATTTTGACTTGTTTAGGATGGATTTTTTTCAAACCATAGCGATAAAAGTTTTTGGTTGTTTCAATAAGTTCTGCTGCAAGTTCGACGCCAGTTGCACCCGCGCCAATGATTCCAATATTTAAGGTACGTTGATCTGGTTGATTTTGCGCTTCGATGTATAAATGCAAAAGGTCTTGTTGGAAAATATCAGCTTGTTTTCGACTATCGAGAAAATGACAGTTTTCACGTACCCCTGGTGTATTAAAGTCATTCGATACAGAACCAAGCGCCAAAATAAGCGTGTCATAACTCAGTTGTTGAACATGATTGTTTTGTTCTTTAGACACTTGAGGGGGCACTAAATCTATTATTTTTTTCTCTTTATCAATTGCAAGAAGCGTTCCTAATACAAATTCGTAATGATGTTTTTCTGCATGGGCAAAATAATTGGTTTGTTCTTCGTGAGGATTTAAAGAACCTGCAGCAATTTCATGAAGTAGCGGCTTCCAGATATGAGTCAAATTTTGGTCGACTAATGTAATTTTAGCTTTACCACTTTTCCCAAACGTTTCACCGAGTTGTGTGGCAAGTTCTAAACCACCCGCACCACCACCGACAATAACAATATGATGTAAACTTTGGGCCATTTTTATCACCTAATTATTTTTCTATAAAAAAAGATGGCTAAATTATGCCATCTTTTATTTATAAAATTTATTGTGCCTCTGTGCACAATTTGATGTTTTTAGTGCGAATCTACAGGGTAGAGTTTTGCTGCACTATGGTTACTCGATGAAAAAATAGAGAAAAGATTAGAAAACCACATCATGATTCTTTGGAAAATGTTAGCTTCTTCAATATGCACATCATTTTCAATTTGTAGGCTGCGAATCAGCTGATTGTTTTGATAAATTGAAACAGTTGCCAAGTTCATCGCTTTCATTAATGGAGCAGTTAACTTTTGCTCATTTAACTGAATGTTTACACGTGTTTGAGTGGTTTCAAGTGGAACAATAGTTTTAGGCTGCTTGTTACTATCAAGAACTTGAATACGCTGTGTAGCATAATCAAACGTATTTAAATCGATAGCTGCTGGCTCAGCATATAAAGAAGTCGTGACAATGGTTGGCTGCTTAGTTTCTACTTTAAACATTTTTAAAGTTGATTTAATCACAGGTAGCTCAGCAATTAGTTTTTGCTCTGGAATAACCACTTCATCACGTGTATACGCATACGCAAGATTCATTAACTTATCGGCAATTTCAGCGCGTTTTACGGCACTTGGTGTACCTAAAACAATAACCAGTAAACGTCTTTGCGGTAAGTTTGGTGAAAATGAAGGACGCGAAGCTGTGAGAGCCAAGTTATAACCCGCTGCTTTGGTATAGCCAGTTTTTAAACCATCTACAGATGGATCATATTTCAAAGCAAGGTTGGTCGCATGGTGAAAACGTTGATTGTAGCTAAAGCTTGGCATTTTTGAATAACGTAAATATTCAGGTGTTTGGTGAATCACTGCCTGACTTAATAAGCTCAAATCATGAGCTGTAGTGTAATGGTCTGGCATTGTAATCCCGGCAGGGTTACTAAAATGCGTGTCTTTCATACCTAATGCTTGAGCTTCTTGATTCATACGTTGTACGAAATGAGGCACGTCACCAGAAATTTTTTCTGCCAAAGTCACCGCGGCATCATTTGCTGACATCACAATTAAACCAGCCAAAAGCTGATCAACTGAAATTTGTTCACCTGCTTTGAGGTACATTTGTGATTCGTCCCACTGAACCACACCTACGACAGGGGTTGCAGTAATGACTTGATCTAGCTTTAATTTTCCAGCCTTAATCTCTTTTAATGCAATGTAGGCAACCATCATTTTGGTTAGGGATGCTGGTGCACGTTGTACATGACTATTATGCTCAGCAATGATTTGTCCAGATTGAGTGTCTACAATTGTCCATGCAGCGGCTTCAACACTTTCAGGAGCAATATTAAGTAGAGCAGCATTGGTAAGAGTAGTACAGAAAATACTAAACAGCGTAAAAAGAGATAGGAAGAATTTCACTAGGTGACCTTGACGTTTACTGGCAAATACGGAACACAGATGCCCAGCATGCTATGCCTTTTTTTTGTAGAAGGCTAGTCTGAATTGTTGCCAAAAAATACATCTACGCAAGTCGATACAAAAAAGTGATAATCTAAGGTGAAACCGTTCTTATTTTAAATTGAAGAATTTATGTTGCATTATCAAATAGAGTTCGATGATTACAAACAGCACCTTGTTCACGTAACAATTCGTTTTTTAGCGAATCCAAATCAGGAACTATGGTTACCAACGTGGATTCCGGGCAGTTATTTAATTCGTGAATTTTCTAAGCATATTGAAGCTGTAAAAGCTTACGATGAAGCTGGACGCATGCTCAATATTAAAAAAACTGAAAAAAATCGCTGGCGTTTATTTAACACCGATCATGAGTTAATTACTGTTGAATACGATGTCTATGCATACGATTTATCAGTACGTGGTGCTTATGTAGATCAAACACGTCTATATATTAACCCAGCCTGTGTATGCTTAGGTTTAGATGGACAAGAGCAATCTGCTTGTGAATTAGAAATCTTTTTGCCTGATGAATTAAAACACTTTCAATTAGCAACTGGCTTAGCTTCAAAAAGCTTAGTTAAGGGACGTTTTACCTTAAAAGCTGATCATTATGATCAACTGATTGATAGTCCATTTGAACTGGCTGATCAAACACGTTTTAGTTTCGAAGCGCACGGAATTGCACATGAATTTGCAATTTCAGGACAGCACAGTACCAATGTGGACCGTTTAAAAGCGGACATTGAAAAAATCTGTGCAGCTGAAATTGAAATGTTTGGTTCAGCGCCATTTAAAAACTATACCTTTATGACGATGGCAACAGGCAATAGTTATGGTGGCTTAGAGCATTGCAACAGCACAAGTTTGATTACACCACGTGATGATTTACCAAAATCGAATGAACCAACTGAACCTTCGAAAGACTATCAACGTTTCTTAGGTTTATGTAGCCACGAGTATTTTCATTCTTGGTTGGTGAAGTTTATCCGCCCAGAAAATTTTGCAAACTATAATCTTCATAAAGAAGGCTATACCTCGCTACTGTGGATTTTTGAAGGTTTTACTTCATATTATGATGACCTCATTTTATTACGCAGTGGTGTGATCTCTCAAAAGTCTTATCTAGATTTGTTGAAGTCACAGCTTGATCGTTATTTACAAAATCCGGGTCGCTTTGTTCAAACAGTAGCTGAATCAAGTTTTGATGCATGGATTAAGTTTTATCGTCCAGATGAAAACACGAATAATGCGGGCACCAGCTATTACAACAAAGGCGCATTAGTTGCCTTATGTCTAGATTTAGGCTTGCGTTTACGTGGTTCTAGTCTTGATGCCTTAATGCGTCGTTTGTATGAAAACACACAAAACGGCATTCAGGTTAATGAACGTACCGTTTTTGATTTGTGCGAAGAGTTAACAGGTGATAGTTGGGTTGAGCAAATCAATCATTTGATCAACACAACTGAAGAGTTACCGCTAGATCAGTTATTCCCTGAGTTTGGTTTAAGTTATACGTTTAAAAATGATAAGACATTGGCTTATGGTTTAAAGCTGACTGATAAACCTGAAGGTGTGTTAGTACAAAATGCTCACCGTGAGGGAGCTGGTGCAAAAGCTGGTATTTCTGCCAATGATGTCATTATTGCAATTGATGGATTAAAAGCGACCACAAAACTTATTGAGAAATATGCTAAACAAAAGGGTAGTTACCAAGTTTTGGCTTTCCGCCGTGATGAGTTATTGTCGTTTGAAGTGACAGGTGACAGCATAAACTTAACTGAAGTTGAACTTATTATTGAAGATCAAAGTAAAGCTGATAAATGGTTAAAAGCCTAAATAACAGTGAATTAATTTATAAAAAACCGATGTTTCGTACATCGGTTTTTTACTTTTTAGTAGATTTTGAAAATTGAAATAGGTGTTATCTTTGAGTTTATTTTGAATGAAAAGTATAATATTTGTCAGAACTCTGAAAGATATCTCATGTAATTTAACAATGTCCTATACCTAAAAAGTTGGTAAACGTACATGTATTACCATAAGTTAGGTATAAGATTATTATCAATAGATTTAAATTATGTATTATTTCGCTGCGAAATGTCGTTATCACTGGATATTTCGTTGACTGAAAGCCAATGAGAGCCGATACTCTCAGGGTTTTATTTAAGCATATCGGTTCGTAGGCACTGGGCCAAAAGCTCGGTCCTCAAAACTCAATTCAACGGAAGGGGCTATATATGGCTGGTGAAAAGTCAACTATCATTTACACACTGACTGACGAGGCGCCATTATTGGCGACTTATTCGCTACTGCCGATCATTGAGACCTTTACTAAGCCAGCAGGTATCGAGATTGTTAAAAGTGACATCTCTGTAGCTGCACGTGTGCTCGCAGAATTCGCTGACTACCTAAGTGAAGAGCAAAAGGTATCCGACAACCTTGCTGAGCTAGGTCGTCTTACACAAGATCCAGATACTAACATTATCAAACTCCCAAATATTAGTGCCTCTGTTGCGCAATTGACAGCATGTATTAAAGAACTTCAATCTAAAGGTTTTGCAATTCCTGACTATCCGGAAAACCCAGCGACTGAAGAAGAAAAAACTATTAAAGCTCGTTATGGCAAATGCCTAGGTTCAGCAGTAAACCCAGTTCTTCGTGAGGGTAACTCTGACCGTCGTGCTCCTGCTGCCGTTAAAAATTACGCTAAGAAACACCCTCACTCAATGAGCGAGTGGAAACAGTGGTCACAAACTCACGTTTCACACATGGAAGAAGGTGACTTCTACCACGGTGAAAAGTCAATGACACTTGACCGTGCACGCAATGTAAAAATGGAACTTATCACAAACAGTGGTAAGAGCATTGTTCTTAAACCAAAAGTTGCGCTTCAAGAAGGCGAAATCATCGACTCAATGTTCATGAGCAAGAAAGCACTTTGTGATTTCTATGAAAAAGAACTTGATGATTGTAAAGAAGCTGGAATTTTATTCTCTTTACACGTAAAAGCGACAATGATGAAAGTTTCACACCCGATCGTTTTCGGTCACTGTGTGAAAATCTATTACAAAGAAGCTTTTGAAAAACACGGTAAGTTATTTGACGAGTTAGGTATTAACGTTAATAACGGTATGGCTGGGTTATACGAGAAAATCGAAACTCTTCCAACGTCATTACGTGAAGAAATCATCGAAGACTTACATGCTTGCCAAGAACACCGTCCTGCACTTGCAATGGTTGACTCGGCAAAAGGCATCACAAACTTCCATTCACCTAACGACATCATCGTAGATGCTTCTATGCCTGCAATGATCCGTGCTGGTGGTAAAATGTGGGGTGCTGATGGTAAGCAATACGATGCTAAAGCAGTAATGCCAGAATCAACATTTGCCCGTATTTACCAAGAAATGATCAATTTCTGTAAATGGCATGGTAACTTCGATCCGAAGACTATGGGTACAGTACCAAACGTTGGTTTGATGGCTCAAAAAGCTGAAGAATACGGTTCTCACGACAAGACTTTTGAAATTTCAGAAGCTGGTATTGCAAACATTACTGATCTTGACACTGGTGAAGTGTTATTAACTCAAAATGTGGAAGAAGGCGATATCTGGCGTATGTGTCAGGTGAAAGACGCTCCGATTCGTGACTGGGTTAAACTTGCAGTAACGCGTGCACGTAACTCAGGCATGCCTGCGATCTTCTGGCTTGACCCATACCGTCCACACGAAAACGAATTGATCAAGAAAGTACAAAAGTACTTAAAAGATCATGATACGACTGGTCTTGATATCCAAATCATGTCTCAAGTACGTGCAATGCGTTACACACTTGAGCGCGTAGTACGTGGCCTAGACACGATTTCTGTAACTGGTAACATTTTACGTGACTACTTAACTGACTTGTTCCCAATTATGGAACTTGGTACTTCTGCGAAGATGTTGTCTATCGTTCCGCTTATGGCGGGTGGTGGCATGTACGAAACTGGTGCAGGCGGTTCAGCACCTAAACACGTACAACAACTTGTTGAAGAAAACCACTTACGTTGGGATTCGCTTGGTGAGTTCCTTGCACTTGCAGTTTCTCTAGAAGAAATGGGCATTAAAGAAAACAATGCTCGTGCGAAGTTACTTGCGAAGACACTTGATGAAGCGACTGGTAAATTGCTTGACAATGACAAGTCTCCATCACGTCGTACAGGCGAGCTTGATAACCGTGGTAGCCATTTCTACTTGTCACTTTACTGGGCTGAAGCACTTGCTGCTCAAGACGAAGATGCTGAGTTGAAAGCGAAGTTTGCTCCACTTGCGAAAGCTTTAGCTGAAAACGAAGAGAAGATTGTTGCTGAACTTGCTCAAGTACAAGGTAAAGCTGCTGACATCGGTGGTTACTATGCAGTTGACCCTGCAAAAGTAAACGCTGTAATGCGTCCAAGTGCTACATTTAATGCAGCACTTTCAAGTGTTCAAGCTTAATTACTGATTCGTTAGTAAATAGCTTAAAACCGGTGCGTATGCACCGGTTTTTTTATTTTCTAAAAAATAAAAGTCATTAAAAAAGCCCACTGACGTGAGCTTTAAAACTTAAATGTTTTTATCGACCATTGCGGCCACGACCACGTGGTGCCTTGGTATTTGGACGAGTTGTACCATTGGTCTTACGACGTGGTTTTTCACTTTCATCCATTTGCCAAATACGTTTTGTACCAGACTTTTTAACAGAACCATCTTTATTCTTACGAACCATTGGTTTGCCACCTGTACCACCCGGTTTTTTTACATAAGAACGTGAACGATAAGGTTGCTCGGCTGGAACATCTTTAAAGTCTGGGTAGAGTAGAGGTTCGATTTCTTTGGTGTCGCCCGGCTGTAATCCTAATTGAACTAAATCAATTGAACCAATTTTAGTACGAATGAGACGTAAAGTCGGGAAACCTACCGCAGAGGTCATGCGACGAACTTGACGGTTACGACCTTCACAAATAGAGATTTCAATCCAAGACGTTGGAATGTTGGCACGGTAACGTACAGGAGGGTCACGGTCCCATAACCATGCAGGTTCACTTACCTTAATCGCTTTAGCTGGTAAAGTCATACCATCATTAAGCTCTACACCTTTACGAAGTTGCTCAAGCGCTTCTTCGGTTACATCGCCATCAACTTGAACTAAATACGTTTTGTATTTTTTATTCGCAGGGTTGGTAATGAACTGATTCAAACCACCATGATCAGTTAAGAAAACTAAACCCTCAGAGTCCATATCAAGACGGCCTGCGATGCGTAAAGTCGGGTCATCTACAAAGTCAGAGACCGTCATGTGCGCTTCGTCTTTACGAAACTGGGAGAGCACGTCATAAGGTTTGTTAAGAATGACGATTTTCATAAAAAATGACTTCTTCTTTCAAATAAGCGGTAAAAACATTGAGCTATATTTAAGTGTGAAATTTGCTTATTTCCCACATAAATCTCAAAAAGGGTTAAATTCGATTAAGCTATTATGCGTTAATAAAAGTTGAAAGTATTGTTTATCGATAATTATTTTTGTTTGGTTAGTTAAATATTATAAAAGGGAGAATCTACACAATGGGTTATCAGAAGATCGTGGTTCCTGCCGACGGTGATAAAATTAAAGTAAAAGCAGACCTGTCACTGAATGTACCAAATCATCCAATTATTCCTTTTATTGAGGGTGATGGTATTGGTGTAGATATTACACCAACAATGAAAACAGTCGTCGATGCGGCTATTTTAAAAGCTTATGGTGGCAAACGTTCCATTGAGTGGATGGAAGTCTATTGTGGTGAAAAGGCCAATAAAATTTATGGCACCTATATGCCAGAAGAAACTTTTGAAGCCCTGCGTGAGTTTGTCGTTTCAATTAAAGGCCCTTTAACTACCCCAGTTGGTGGCGGTATTCGCTCACTCAATGTAGCATTACGCCAAGAATTAGATTTGTACGTATGTGTACGCCCTGTGCGTTGGTTTAAAGGTGTTCCTTCGCCTGTTCAACACCCTGAATTAACCGACATGGTGATTTTCCGTGAAAATTCGGAAGATATTTATGCAGGTATTGAATGGAAAGCAGACTCTGAAGAAGCGAAGAAGGTGATTAAATTCCTTCAAGAAGAAATGGGCGTCACAAAAATTCGCTTTCCAGAAGGATGTGGTATTGGAATCAAACCTGTATCTAAAGAAGGATCGCAACGTTTAGTTCGTAAAGCCATTCAATTTGCGATAGATAATGACAAACCATCGGTAACCTTTGTTCATAAGGGAAATATTATGAAATATACCGAAGGTGCATTTAAAGAATGGGGATATGAGTTAGCGCTAGATCGTTTTGGTGGTGAACTTATAGATGGTGGCCCTTGGGTTAAAATTAAGAACCCTAAAAATGGTAAAGACATCATTATTAAAGATGTGATTGCAGATGCTTTCTTACAGCAAATTTTGATGCGTCCTGCAGACTACTCAGTGATTGCAACCCTGAATTTAAATGGTGACTATATTTCTGATGCATTAGCGGCAGAAGTAGGGGGGATTGGTATTGCACCTGGTGCAAATATTGGCGGTGCAATTGCAGTTTATGAAGCAACGCATGGTACGGCCCCTAAATATGCCGGACAAGACAAAGTAAACCCGGGTTCTATCATTCTTTCCGCAGAAATGATGCTTCGAGACATGGGATGGACTGAAGCGGCTGACCTGATCATTAAAGGAATTTCAGGAGCGATTGCAGCTAAAACGGTAACTTACGATTTTGAGCGTTTAATGCCGGGCGCAACCTTATTGCGTTGCTCTGAATTTGGTGATGCCATTATTAAGCACATGGAAGATTAATCTTTCATAGAAAAGCCCTCAATTGAGGGCTTTTTAATTACTTTAAAGAATTATTATTTATAGATTTTTATAGTATTGAAATGAATAAAAATAAGTTTATGGAATATTGGAATTTAAGCTAAGAGTGGGCGGTAAATGCCCATAGCATACAAGCCAATATTGTTAAACTTAATAAGATTCCACCCTGACCATGATGAGTTGCATAGAGTGGAATATTGCCCATGGTATGCGTCATTTTGTAGTTCAGAATGGGTCTGATACAAAAGAAAAAAAGAGGTAATGATAAGATCACCGTATTACTAATTTTAATGGTATAGCGAAAATAGTAACTAAATAGGCCTATTGTGGCTGCATATAGCAGCGTTTTAAAAAGCACTTCTCCACTGGTATATATATCTATGCCAAGATAAAAATTAAACTTCCATATAAGAAGGCTAACTGTAGCAATTATTGTGATAATACCTACAACAACGGCATTTGCTGGGTTTGATACATTAAACATTTTTAAAAGTTTTTAATTGGTATAAAGTAATTTGTTTAAAATATATATTATAAAAACATAGAGTACAGTGACTATTTTTAACTTTATAAAACTCCCAAAAAAAAACTATTTAGACATTTTGAGACTCATGCGAATTTGAGCTTGTTTCTTTAAATACCCATAGAGCAAAACAGAATATAATGACGATCAGTAACCCCAAACTTTGACCATGACCTGATAGATAAAATGGAACATCTGGTATAGTTTGAATGGCCTTGTAGTCAAGAACTGGCTCTAGCCAAAAGTATGCGAATGGAACAGCAATTAAAAATTGTGTTGTAAACTCAATATGATCGCGTGTTAAAAAACCAAGAATAGCCGCCGTGCCAATATAAATAACAATCTTTACAGAGACCTCATATGATGTAGTCATATCCAGTGCGAAAACAGTCCGACATTTAAATGCCAATAATGAAACACAGATAAAAGCGAACATCGCCAAGAGCTTTAAAAGCTCATCAATATAATTGTTATTGCTCATGTCTTACTCTATTTTAAGTATTAAAAATTATAAATTTTTATTGAATATAGATCAGAAAATTACACTCTACATTGACATAATGTGACATTTTTTGTCAGCTAAGCGTTTGTGGTAAGGCTTAAAATTATAGTTGCTATGTGATTTTGACTGTTGATGTATTCATCAATTTCTACTTCAGAAATATTTGAGTGCTCATCGAAAAAGCCCCTGATATATCGGGGCATTTTTTATTGCATAAATTCGGGATGTTTAGCAGTTTTAGGTAGCCCGATTTTCTTTTGATAACTTTGATCTAAGGTTTGAATAACAAGTACGAAAGTAACTAAAAGTAGAGCAAAGAACAACGGTTTCACGGTTTGGTTTCTCCGAGAGTGGTAGGTATGGAAGAACGAGTGCGGACTAAAAGGATTAAAGCGAATAGCAAAACAATGCCACCCATTAAGAACAGATGTGCATAAGACCAATGCAAGTGATGCAAGGTACTAATTACCACGCCACCTAGCAGTTGGGTACTGGCAAAGCCAATGGTGGCAAGGCTCCAGATTTTTTGATAACGCTGCTCATAAATGTGTAGCAGGCTATAAGAACTAATAAATACTGTGGCCGGTGTGAGTAGACCTGTAAGAAAGGAAGATAAAGCGAGCAAAGCAGTAGCATGGGAAAAGAAAGGTAGGGCAACTGCCAAGCAGTAGAACCCATATAGCCATTTAATGGCTTGTAAGTATCCAGTAAGGCGGCTTAAACAATACGCTACAAAAGCGCCAATACAGCTTCCGACTCCGTAAAGCACCCAAAATAAATTTCGTTGCTCTAATGGAAAATGTAAGGTTCTCGATAAGTAGTCCATCCAAAACAAAGAGTGTGGAATATATGCAAAAGCACTACACATATAAGCAATAATAATGACCAGTCCCAAGCGTGAATGTTTGCTATTTTGAGGTACTTGATTGACCTCTTGAACGGACACTGTAGGTTGGTGCCTTAATAATTGAAGAAGTACCAAACTGCCAATAATAGAAAGTGCTGCAAAAATACCCCAGACATATTGGACAGGCATGTTTTTGAGCGCAGGAATAATGACGGTCGCAGACAGCACCCCCACACCAATACCGCTAAACCCTAAAAAGTTAACTTTAAGCCTTTGGCTTATTGCAATTCTTTTCATAGCAAAGCTGGGTGCCAAAATCATGAGTAGACCACCAGCAATACCAGAGATGGTCCGCCAGAACACAAACCAAGCCAAAGGCATGTGTATAAAGGCGCAGCAGAGTAGGCTTAAGCTGCCTGCAAGTGCAGAACTTATAATAAGAGTTGGAATAGATTTTTCTTTAATACTAAACAGTGCCAATAGAGCGCCAAGTAAGTAGCCCAATAAATTTGCACTGCCTAAGAAACTTGCAAAGTCGTGAGTCCATCCATATTGCACAATCATGATGGGCATAAGCGCAGTGTAAGAAAATCTAAAAATACCAATTCCCAAGCAAGTTGCTAGAAAGACAAGCAGGCTCATTCGATAAAGCTTAGTCATGAGGAGTCTCTCAATTTTTTTATTATTAAAAGCGAGTTTATTAATCATTAAAAATGATTTAATGTGATAGTAATTATCTTGTTTTGAGATAGTGAGATGTTACTTAAGTCTTTAGAGTTTTTTTTAGCGGTTGCAGAGAGTGGAAGTTTTTCATTGGCTGCACAAAAAATGTATACGGTTCAATCGAATATCACCAGCCATGTGAAAAAGCTTGAAGAAGAGTTAGGTGTGATTTTATTAAATCGCCATAATCCCGTGACATTAACCAATGCAGGGCAACAGCTACATAGCTACGCTGTTCAAATGATTGCATTGCACAATAAAGCTAAAAAAATCTTTCAAGAAGGTGATATTGACCCGAATGAAACGATTCGTTTGGGCAGTATGGAAACGACAGCAGCGATAAGACTGCCTCAATTGCTTAATGAATGTATGCAGCAATATCCGAATTTGCCGCTTGAACTTCAAACTCACCCGACAGGATATTTGTTAAATGCTGTGCAACAAGGCGAGGTCGATTGTGCTTTTGTTGCTTCTAAATATGTGATTCCAGAGCTATATAGCTTGCCGGTGTGGCAAGAACAATTGGTTTTGGTTTGCCCAAAACAACAAACTGAATTTCCCGACATTGCTACGCTTGCAAAGACCCGATTTATTGCGTTCCGACAAGGGTGTTCATATCGCCATGCAATTGAGCTGTTTTTAAATGATCACAGTGTGCCGCCTTCGCAAATTATGGAAATGGGCAGCCTAGACGGGATTGTAAGCTGTGTGGAATTAGGTGTTGGTTTTGCTTTATTGCCAAAGTCATATTTGACTAAAGTGGCCGATAAAGTCTCATTAAGTTGTTTTGAAATTAACACTGAATCAGCACATTTCACCACCTATTTAGTGGCCCAGCCTGCTGACACATGGGGCAGTAATTTAAAGCAATTTATTTGTTTTATTGAGCAACAGTTTATACAGAAATGCACTTAATTTTTATACATAAATATCCTACTTAACTTATGTTTTAAAAGTGATATATATGTATTTAAAAGTCATTTTATATTCTCATTCAGATCGGTAATGATCTGCATGCTAGAAAATTGTTGAAAAGGGTAGTTTATATAGACCGGCTATGGTCAAATATGCCCCCTTAAAAGATGACACAAGCAATAATTTGGAGTTTGGGAATGAATATACCCTTAATCATCAATATTGTGGTTTTTGTCGGGTTAATATTTTTACTCGCCCAAACACGTAAAACAGACTGGAGCTTATCTAAAAAAGTTCTAGCTGGCTTAATTTTAGGTGTAGTGTTTGGTTTAGGACTACATTTGATTTATGGCGGTGGCCATCCGATTCTTGCTGAATCTATTAGCTGGTTTAATATTGTTGGTAACGGCTATGTAAAACTTTTACAAATGGTCGTGATGCCTTTGGTCTTTGTTTCGATTTTAGGTGCAGTAGCAAAGTTACACCAAGCTTCCTCTTTAGGAAAAATCAGCGTCTACACCATTGGAACTTTGTTATTTACAACACTCATCGCTGCATTAGTTGGGGTATTTGTGACGAACCTATTTGGCCTAACTGCCAAAGGTTTAGTACAAGGCGCCGCTGAAACAGCACGTCTGACTGCAATTCAGACAGACTATGTGGGTAAAGTAACAGATTTAAGCGTACCGCAATTTATTCTTTCCTTTATTCCAAGTAACCCTTTTGCTGAGTTAACGGGTGCAAATCCGACCTCAATTATTAGTGTGGTTATCTTTGCTATCTTTTTAGGGATCGCAGCACTCAACCTAATGAAAGATGACGCAGAGAAAGGTCAGCGTATTTTGACTGCTATTCAGACGTTACAGTCTTGGGTAATGAAGCTAGTTCGCTTAGTCATGACGCTTACGCCGTATGGTGTTTTTGCCCTCATGACTAAGGTTGTGGCAAGTTCAAATGTTGCAGATATCTTAAACTTAGGCGGTTTCTTGGTGGCGTCTTATTTAGGCTTGGCGATTATGTTTGCCGTACATGCCATTATTTTGACTCTAACAGGTGTTTCTCCACTTAAGTTCTTTAAGAAAGTTGCTCCAGTTTTAACATTCGCATTTACGAGTCGTTCAAGTGCAGCAAGTATTCCACTGAATATTGAGGCACAAACTCGTCGTTTAGGCGTACCTGAGTCTATTGCAAGCTTCTCTGCTTCTTTTGGTGCGACCATTGGTCAAAATGGTTGTGCGGGTTTATATCCTGCCATGTTAGCCGTGATGGTTGCGCCAACTATGGGTATTAACACTTTAGACCCAATGTGGATTGCTTCGTTAGTGGGTATTGTGACTTTAAGTTCAATTGGCGTAGCAGGTGTTGGTGGTGGTGCAACTTTCGCAGCATTGATCGTACTTCCTGCTATGGGCTTACCTGTAACATTGGTTGCACTTCTTATTTCAATTGAACCTTTAATTGATATGGGACGTACAGCATTGAACGTAAATGGTTCAATGACTGCGGGTGTAGTGACGAGTCAATTTATGGGTCAGACCGATAAAGACATATTAAATAGTGAAGATGAAATTGAGTTAACTCAACATCATTAAAAGTTAATATGAAACGGCTCTCCACTTTGGATGAGCCGTTTTTTTATATGCTTAAATTGCCGCTGTGATGTTAATTTTTAAAAAACTGTATCTGTTTTTCTTTTAAATAATTTTCGAAAATGAACCTATTACAAAAGAGAGCACTATCATGAAAATGTATCAAGTCGATGCTTTTACAAAAGAGTTATTTCGTGGCAATCCAGCTGCTGTGATTGTTGAAAAAGAATGGCTAGATGCAGATTTAATGCAAAAGATAGCACTTGAAAATAACTTATCTGAGACTGCTTTTGTAAAAATCATAGACGCTGAAAACTATGAAATTCGTTGGTTTACGCCAACGGTTGAAGCTGATTTTTGTGGGCATGCGACGCTTGCAAGTGCTTTTATAATATTTAAAGATTTTACTGACAAGAAGACCATTAATTTTCATGTCCGAAATTTAGGGCTTTTTATCGTTCAACAAGATGATGATGGCAAAATCAGAATGAATTTTCCAATTCGTAAGGCTCATCAAGTTGAAGATTACCCAGCTGTTTTACGTCAAGCATTAACGAAACCCTTTAAAGCCGTATATCAAAACGTTCAAGCTTATATTGTTGAATATGAGTCAGTTCAAGATGTATTAGATGAGCAGCCTGACATGAACCTCCTCAAGACTTTAGGTAAACGGGCTGCTATTACAACTACAGGCATGGAGGTTGCAATTACCTCAAAAGCCGACCAGCAATATGACTGTGTATCTCGTTATTTTGCGCCTATTGCGGGTATTGACGAAGACCCAGTTACGGGTTCAATTCATACTGCAATAGCACCGCTATGGGCAGAGAAACTCGCTAAAAATAATATTGTGGCGTATCAGGCTTCTAGCCGTGGAGGTGTCTTATATTGCAATATCCTAAATCAGGAACGTATTGAAATTTCAGGCTATGGCAAACTTTATATGCAAGCAGAAATTTTTCCTTAAAATATAAGGCCGTTTAAATAAACGGCTTTTTTTTCAAATCTTTACTATTAATGTCAGCTTAAATTTCCTACTATAGTCCCACAACTATTGATTTTTTATTATTCAAATTAATTGGTATTTATATGTTTATGCAGTTTAAACAACTGACTCTCTCCCTATGTATTCTTGGTTTAAGTGCTGCCTCTTTTGCACAAACGACATTAGTAAAAAGTAAGCAAAATATTGAGGAATATAAATTAGATAATGGCTTTCGGGTGGTACTTGCGCCGAATGACAAAGAAAATAAAATCTTTATTAATACCATCTATTTGACAGGTTCTTTAAACGACCCGCAAGGTAAAGGCGGCTTAGCGCATTTACTTGAACATTTGGCGTTTAAAGGCACGCAAAATGTGAAGGATGAAGAGTTCCAGCGCCGTTTAGACCAATATACATTAATGACTAACGCGAGCACGGACTACTATTCAACCAAATACACCAATATCGTCCGTCCAGAAAAAAATGCGCTAGATCAAGTGTTGTACCTTGAGTCTGAACGTATGGATAAATTGGTACTCCAAGAAAAATTTGTTCCTTCTGAAATTGAAATCGTAAAGCGTGAACGTGAAGTCCGTATGGATCAGCCTTTTGCTGTCTTAATGGATCAAATGTGGAAATCGGCTTATGGAAACAAGTATTTAGGGCGACTACCAATTGGTGATTTACCTGAGCTTAAGTCTATTAAAATGCCTGAATTGAACCAGTTCTATCGCAGTTGGTATGCACCGAACAATGCGGTTATGGTGATTTCAGGTAAGTTTGATAAAACTGATGTTTTAAAGACAATTGACCAATATTTTAGTCCAATTCCTGCGCGAGCTGTACCGAAGCCTGTTCAGGTGCCGATGTTAGATTCCACAAAAATGAAAGATCGTGAATTTGTGGTGAAAAAGGGCAGCGATTTAGCCAAATTCCATATCTATATGAATGGGAAAAATATCAAAATTCAACCGACACTGGCTTTAGCACCAATGTTATATACCATGCAGCCAAGTGGTCACTTGTACCAGAGCATGGTTGAAACAGGTATTAGTACAGACGTTCAGGCATCAACATGGTTAGACCAAGATTTTAACGTCGTATTTTTAGGTGCTGTTTACTCACCAAAAAATGACCCTAATAAAGTTGAAAGCGCTTTGCTCTCTGGAATTGAAAAGGGTAAACCTTTTACGGAGACTGAGCTAAATCGTGTAAAAAGCTTAATGAAAACGCAAGGTGAGTTAGTCAATAAAGACGCCGTTGCTTTGGGTTCTCGTTTAAGTGATTACACTGTAGCTGGTGGGCAGTGGGACCAATATTTTAAAGATTTAGATGCAGTTGAGAAAGTGAAGCTCAATGAAGTAAATCAAACCTTAAAACAGTTCCTTGTTGCTGGGCATCGTATTGATGGCGATATTTTGCCGACACCAGAAGATCAAAAGAAAGCATTGCAACTCGACCCTAAAGATAAGCCTAAAACTTTAGATCAAAGCGATGTTAAACCAGAGCCTTTAAAAGACCCGAAAGTTTATCAACAAGAAGTTAATGAGTTTTTAAAAACCTCTAAGCAATATGCTGAAAGTAATGAGAAAAAGATTATTCGCGGGAAACTTAAAAATGGAATGAAGTATGCTTTGTTCCCTGTAGAAACCCGTGATGACCGCACTTATGCGACCATTACTATGGATTTTGGTACAGAAAAATCTTTATTTGATAAAGGCACGGTTGTTGATTTAACTTCATATTTATTACTTCGTGGTTCTGATAAATATAGTTTGCAAGACATTGCAGATAAATCGATTGATGCAGGTGGAGCAGCTTATGCGAGTGCCGACGGTAATGGCATGACTATTAATATTCAGTCTAAAACTGAAAAATTTGATGAGTTCTTCAAGTTTGTTTTAGAGGTCATGAAAAATCCTAAATTTGAACAATCTCAATTCGATCTAATTAAGTCGCAAAGCTTATCTAGCCTTGATCGCCCATATACTGAACCGGATGTCGTGGCAGGTTTAACATTGTCGCGTTTAATTGAAGAGTACCAACCAGGTGATTTGCGTTATCACTTTGAACCTGAGCTGGCTAAAAAACAATTAAAGAATGTGACTCAAGAACAAGTGAAAGAGCTATATCAGCATTTCTTTGCAATGAATCATGCGCAAATTGCGATTACGGGTGCATTTGATGCCAAGAAAATGAAAAAGTTATTGAATCAAGAATTCGGCAGTTGGAACAGTAAGCAGCCATATGAAAAAATCTTGATTCAACATGTCGATTTTCCTGCTCAACAAGTACATGCTTTATCTGAACAACGTGAGTTTGGTAGTTATCAAAGCGTACTCGCATTACCTGTTGGGAAAAATCATCCTGATGCATCTGCATTAATATTAATGAATTATATTTTAGGTGATTCTCAAATTTCTTCACGTTTGGCTCAAGAGCTTCGCGAGAAAAATGCATTGGTATATGGTTTTGGAACAGGGCTGCAACTCGATCAGAATACTAATGTTGGTGCATTAAGCATTAGTGCAAACTATACGGCTGGTCGCTCGTTGCAAGTTTCTGCTTCTGTTCATAAGGTACTCAATGACTTATTAACCAATGGTATTACCGAGCAAGAACTTGCAGCCGCGAAAGCAGATCTCATGAAAAAACGTGTTACTGCATTAGAAGACGAACGCAATATTCATGGTATGTTAAACCTTGAGCTTGAGTCAGGTAAAACCTTACTTGACCGTGTTAAGCACGATCAAGATTTAACAAAGCTGACAGTTGCTGATGTGAATGCAGTCATTAAAAAATATATTAAACTTTCCAATCTTGTGGAAGTTATGGCTGACCAATATGGTCAACCCCAAAAGCAATAAATGACTTAGCAAATAAAAAAGCCACTTGAAGTGGCTTTTTTATTTGGATATTTAAAATTTATTAATGATCATGATCATGTTTGTGAGTATGAAAATCTTCATTCTTACGGAAACGTAAGTAGTTATCGAACTGTTCACAGTACTCATCAAAGTTATCTTCAAGCATCATTTGGAACTGTTGAAGAAGATAAGACATGACTTGCTCTTTTGCATCACGCATTTCGTTGCCGTCTTTGAAATTATTGGCAGCAACCCACGTATTAAAACGGGCAGTTGCAAATAACATTGCTGCACTCACTTGGCCGCGAAGCTCGGCAGGGTCAGGTTTTTGACCTTTAGGCGGGCGACAAAAATCATTCGCTTGTTTAATGAATTCATCCGCACGCTCAAAGAAAACAGCATTTAACGCTTCTTCTTCAGTAATATCTGTTGCATTAATCTTTTGAGACATGACATATTCCCGCAAAAATAGAGCTGCTTATTATAGGCAAAGCCTTGCGGAAACAAAACCTTTGCCTTAGTCTGTAAATAGCCTAAGTATGGGGGAGTTTTAATATGCAAGATGCAATTGCCGTTCAAAGTTTAAAAACAGATATTGCTTTATTACGCCAGCATATTTTTCCACCCCAATATTTAGAACATGTCGAAGGCCTGCCGATTTATTATGGTTTACAAGACGAAGTCTTGGCCTATTACCAACAATGGAAAGATTTAATCGAAAGGGCACAAGAGCTTTTTCAACCTTTTATGGAAGATGAATTACCAGATGCAATTCATTTACCAAGCCATCTAAACTTACCCTTATTCTTTTTCCATGTAGACCGAATTCGGATTAATAAAACACGCGCAAAAGAATCAAAAACTTTCCGTGGTGTTGCAAGTCTTATTGAAAAATGTGGGCAGTTTGACACAAACCAGATATTTACCATGCAAGAATGGTTGCAAAGTGATGATACAGCAGCGCTAGTTGCACACCGTGAATTTATTGATTTACGGACGTATGTATTCCAGCATGGTCAAAGTGAATATACGCGTTCACGGTTTTATACCAATGGTATTGTGTTAGGGGTAGAGCCACACTTTAAACTCGTCGATGCTCGCGATAAACCAAGAAAACAGCGTAGTGATAGCTATAGCGATCCATTAGCAGATAACGGTGTATGGAAAGTATTTGGTAAATATAGATAAAAAGTCGCGGCATATTTGCCGCGACTTCAAGATTCTTACCAAAATGTTTTTGCCTGTTTAAATTTTTGCAAAGCTTCGGCAGACTGATTTTGTAAATAAGGTTGTTTGGCTTTAACCCATCCTAATGCAAACCAAAAATGTGGGTCGTGTTCAATCGCTTTATTAAATAGATCTTCGGCAATAAATAAGTCGTTATAAAGTCCTAAAGTATTTTGCACAGGCTGTAATTGTTTTAAAAACTGCTGAACATTTTTACGAGGATATAAGCTCGATATAAACTCAATGCAGTAACGAAGCTGTTTGGCTTTCTTGCGCGTTCTGTGTTGTTCGGTGACTTCAAGTTCAGTGAAATGATCGGCATTACTCACCACTTGATGATGTAACTTATCTAAGCTTTTTCCTATATATTTTTTCAATTTTCCTTTGGCGTTTTGATCTTCTTCTTCTGAATAGGCAAATGCTAATAAGGCAAGTATAAGCTTAATGGTGTCTGCTGATTTAAACATTGTGGCAAGATCTTTTAATGGCTGTTCAGAGAGCGGAAGTAAAAGCTCAGGTGAACCATGCTGCACAATCATAGGTAAAATTTCGGTACGAATGGCATCTTCATCTCGCGTGTCCCCAAGCTGACGGAACAGTTCGGCAATTTGCTCTTCCCACACAGGGTTTAACTCGTCTGACCATGCTGAAAAAAGTTTTAGTGCACTACGTAAACGGCGTAAGCTTACACGTGCCTGATGAATGTGCTCAGCCTCGGCAACTCCATCGGCAATTGCGGCCATGTTAGGCAAGAATTGTCCCAAACAGTTTTCTACAATCTTTTTGAGTGCCTGTTCTGCTGAAATGTCTTTATCTAAGTTCAGATTTTTTGCGTGAACAGCCGGTGAAGCAGCTTGCCCCAATGCGAGTAAATTACCGCGCTCGGCTTTACTTCTCACATCTAGCCAAAGTTCATAACGATTAATCCATTGCTGAGCAAATTGAATAAGTGTTTTAACTGCACCTTGTTTAAGTTCGAACTCAACTTCGCAAATTTTGCTTTGTGCGGTTGCTGTTTTTACGGCGCCGTCATCAAGACAGACTTCAATTGCCGTGTCATCTGCTTCAAAAACATGATAGGTACGTTGTACATCAGTCTCAAACTGTAAGCTTAGCTTTTCGACTTCAGAGCCTAAAGCTTGAGTAATCAAATCTGTGACGGCTTTATTGTCTTTATATAACTCAAGGTTTAAGTCAGGTTCTTGATCGCATTTTCCTAAAAAAACTTCTTCTTCGACACGATGTAAATGACTTTGGCCGGCAGCTTTAAAGGTTTGTACCCACAGATTATTTTCTTTGCGTAAGCGTAAGGCCATACCATTTTTTGCAAGTAGGCGATCTGGCGTATCGTAATACTTGGCCTGTAGATGAATATGCTGTGCTTTATGTTTTTTTAAATATTGCTGGACGGTTTTTTTCTTCGATTCAGGTAACTGAAACTTAAGCTCAACTTCAACCATAACAGATCTCCCTGAATCAGGTATTTAAACTATCTTGAATAAGTATAATAGCTTAGCGCTGAAAATAATGTTTTTGATAGAGAAAGTTACAATCAAACATATGACGCTACACTTTTATTTAGGTGTACAATCAGGTGATGTTTTGATCAAATAAAAATCAGGAAGATGATCGTGAATGCACCCGTAAATTTTAATCATGAAACTCAGCCAGAGTTTGAATTACCTATTAAAAACTATCAGGAATTTTATCGTTTTTATTTAACCGAACACCGTAACATTATGAGCAGACGCCTACATGTGGTGGGTAGCAGCATTGGTATATACTTTTTTTCAAAAGCCATTCGTAAAAAACAGGCCAAATACGTACTTTATGGTTTAGTTTCTGGCTATGCGTGTGCATGGATTGGACATTTCGTATTTGAGAAAAATAAACCTGCGAGTTTTAAACAGCCTCTTTATAGCTTTATTTCTGATTGGCGAATGCTATCTGATGTTGCAACTGGTCGATTAAGTTTGATTGATCGCAAGCACGATAAAATTCCAAGTTAATTTTTATTTCTATTCTTAATATACCGATTGGTACTGATAAGCCTATACCAATCGGTACTTATGATGACTTATAAATCCGTTATACTAGCGAAGTTTTTAAAAGCGAGAGTAGAGTATGCGCGGTTTATATCTCATTACCAACGATGACCCAATCCAATTATTATTAGAAAAATTAGACGCCGCACTCGCAACACGTCAAATCGCAATTTTACAGTACCGCCGTAAAAAAGTAGACAAAGCCGACCAGCCTGCTGAAGTCGAACAGATCAAACAGTTATGTGAAAAATATCAGGTTCCTTTTGTCATTAATGATGACCTAAAACTGGCTGCTCAGTTTGGTTTAGGTGTGCATTTAGGCCAAAGTGACGGTGAAATCACAGATGCAAAATCACAGTTACCAGAAGGTGTCATTATTGGCCGTACTTGCTTAAACTCATTAGAACTTGCCCAAAAAGCAATTGCTGATGGCGCAACTTATATTGCCTTTGGCGCAGTGTATGCAACTGCCACAAAACCAGAAGCAGGCAATGTCGGTATTGAAGTCATTAAGCAAGCAGCGGCTCAATATGATTTACCTATTTGTGCAATTGGCGGTTTAACAGTTGAAAACTCAAAACCCGTGATTGAGGCTGGAGCTGACCTCTGTGCAGTCATTAGTGATATATTAGGTCGATCAACTGCTGAAATTCCTGCCCGTGTACAGGCGTGGGCACAATTATTTTCTTAAGCTTTCAAAATTATTTTTTAGATATTTAAGACGAGCATTTCCATGAGTTTATCTCCAAAGCAAGAACAGTTATTTAAACAAGCCAGCAAACACATTCCAGGTGGTGTGAACTCTCCGGTACGTGCCTTTAATGGCGTTGGAGGAACACCAGTTTTCATCGAGAAAGCCAAAGGTGCGTATTTATGGGATGTAGATGGCAAGCGCTATGTAGATTATGTTGGCTCTTGGGGACCAATGATTTTGGGCCATGCTCATCCAGATATTATTAAAGCTGTACAAACAGCAGCAGAAGATGGTTTAAGTTTTGGTGCACCAACCGTACACGAAACTACATTGGCAGATATCATTTGTGAAATCATGCCATCTATTGAATTGGTACGTATGACCAATTCTGGTACGGAAGCAACAATGACTGCTATTCGTTTAGCACGTGGTTATACTGGCCGTGACAAAATCGTGAAGTTTGAAGGTTGTTACCACGGGCACTCTGACTCATTGTTAGTAAAAGCAGGTTCTGGTTTATTAACTAAAGGTGAGGGCGAACCAACATCAAAAGGTGTACCAGCTGACTTTGCTAAACATACTTTAACACTGCCATATAACGATATTGCAGCATTAAAAGAATGCTTTGCTAAATTTGGTCATGAAATTGCGGGCGTCATTATTGAACCTGTCGCAGGTAATATGAATATGGTGAAACCAATTGATGGTTTCTTACAAGCGATTCGTGATGTGTGTGATGAATACAATTCTGTATTTATTATTGATGAAGTGATGACAGGTTTCCGCGTTGCATTGGGCGGTGCTCAGTCAGTTTATAACGTTAAACCTGACTTAACGACTTTAGGTAAAATTATTGGTGCTGGCTTACCAGTTGGTGCATTTGGTGGTAAGCGTGAAATCATGGAATGCATCGCACCTTTAGGCGGTGTGTACCAAGCGGGGACTTTATCTGGTAACCCACTTGCTATGCGTGCTGGTATTGAAATGTTTAAACATTTACGTCAACCTGACTTTTACAGCAAGTTATCTGCTCAACTTGAAAAGTTACTTGCAGGCTTGCAAGCAGCAGCAGATGAAGCGGGTATTCCATTTAAAACTCAGCAAGCGGGTGCAATGTTTGGTCTTTACTTTACCGACCAAGAAGACATTACAAGCTTTGACTCTATGTTGGCATGTGATATTGAAGCTTTCAAAAAGTTCTTCCATGGCATGTTAAAGCGCGGTGTAAACTTAGCGCCATCGGCATTTGAAGCAGGCTTTATTTCATCTGCTCATTCAGATGAAGATATCGAATATACGATTCAGGCTGCAAAAGAAACATTCGCCGAAATGAAGTAAGCAAAAAGGCCCGTTTTAAACGGGCTTTTTAATTTGAGCTATTTTTATATTTGTAGAGAACAATGTTTTATCCCTTACCTCGAAAAATCCAGTTAGCCGTAAGTACCTCAAATTGGCCTATTGAATCTACGCATAGCATCTTGCTCATGGTTGGGTTAAATGAACTTGAAAATGCCCCTGACTGGATGAACCAGCCATTAGCCGATCATTTAGAATTACTAAGCAAAAGAGCACAGGCACTCGATATTCCAGTCATGATGATTCAGTCATCTCAACTTCAACAGACCATGTTACAGCTTGGGCAACAGTTGTCATCAAACACTCAAGCACAAGTGATAATGGCGGGAAATTTATCACCGTTGTTTAAACAAGTTATGCAGCTTGTTTTATCCATTACAGATTATGTAGCTGTTGTAAATGATGCGATTTTGGCGAGTAGTTTAGAGCAGCATATACAATGGATTGAAAAAATCAGTTTTGACTCCATTCAACATGTGAACACACAGACTTTAATGCGGTTATGGTCTTTAAGTGCACCGTCGTCACAGGTGTTGTCTGATAAAGGAATTTTATTGGCAGTTGCTGAACAGGTGGGGCGGCATCCAATGGAAATTCATCCCGAAATAGATTTAAGAAACTATGGCTTAGACACTGCTGGCGTCAATTATTTGGTGGAATTATGGCGTGCGAACGGTGCGAGTCTAAGCGCTGAAGAGCTGATGCAAACACCTACCTTGCAACATATTATGCAGTTATTGAAGCACTAATCGGCTTTAGCCATAAACTGAATCATAATATTTGCAAATTCTGTCGTTAATTTACCCGAACGGCATTGTAATTCGGACGTAAGCTTTTTATTATTGCCCGCTTGTTTTTCATCTTGCCTTGGGAATACAACTTTGAGTGATTTTCTAAGTGAACATCTGATCTATCGTGATGATGATTTTATGGTGATTCATAAACCTTCGGACATTTTGAGTGTGCCAGGGAAAGGTGATTTACATGACAGCGTTTTGACAAGACTGGTGGCAATTGAACCACGAACTTTGCTCATTCACCGCCTTGACCGTGATACCTCAGGTATTTTGGTTTTTGGTTTATCTAAGCGTGGACAAAGTACGATTGCACGCCAATTTCAAGACCGTCAAACTTCGAAAATATATGAAGCGTTAGTCGCAGGCCATCTAGACGGAGAAGGGACAGTTGATATCCCTGTAGTCTATGACCCGAGTCGACCACCTTTACATATTGTCGATGCTTCTCATAACAAACCTGCTTTAACACATTGGCAGGCGATTGAACATTTCCAGATTCAGGGACAACCGGTTACGCGTGTCAAATTAACACCGATTACCGGACGTTCTCATCAACTCCGTGTACACATGCAATATCTGGGACATCCGATTGTAGGTGATACATTGTATGCAACACCGGAACAATTACTTGTTCCTCGTCTGTGCTTGCATGCCAAACAGTTAAGCTTTAATCACCCTGTTACAGGGGAATCATTAACGTTTAACTGTCCTGTACCGTTTTAATGTAAAAACTTTCAATGAGTAATTTTTGTAGCGAAACAATTTAATTGGTTTCCGCTGCAAAATTTTGCTTTAAAGACTACATAAAAAGATGCAAAAATAAGCTAATTTGCATCGTACAATATGTAGTGCGAACTTGAGAAAAAGGTGGAAAAATTGCAGCAGTATGCTATTGGTCAACGTTGGCTATCAGATACAGAGACTGAGCTCGGTTTAGGCGTTCTTATTGATGTAGATGAAAGATCTGTCAGCATTTTATTCCCCAAAAGTGATGAAACGCGTGTCTATGCACGTAATAACGCACCGCTATCTCGCATCATCTTTAACACAAACGATGAAGTTCAAGATCAAGAAGGCCAGAAGTGGATTGTTGAGTCGGTTGAAGACCGCCATGGGGTTTTGCGTTATAACGTCGTTCGTACTTTAGAAAATGGCGAACAAGAACGTAAAGCGCTCAATGAAACTCGTATTGGTGCACAAATTCAGTTGTCAAAACCTTTAGATCGTTTGTTGGCAAGCCAGATCGATTATAAAGAGTGGTATGACTTACGCATTGAAGCCATGCTCATGCAATCGCAAATGCAAACCAGCCCTTTACGCGGCTTGGTCGGTGCACGTGTAGGTTTAATCCCACACCAGCTTTATATTGCGCATGAAGTAGGTAAACGTTTTGCACCACGTGTTTTACTTGCCGATGAAGTAGGTTTAGGTAAAACAATCGAAGCTGGTTTAATTATCCACCAACAGCTTAAAACTGGCCGCTCTGAACGTATCCTCATTTTAGTCCCTGATTCATTGCAATATCAGTGGATGATTGAAATGCGTCGTCGTTTCAACTTGCAATTTTCTCTGTTCGACTTAACCCGTACTGCATCTATTAAAGAACATGATCCAGAGCTTAACCCGTTCTTAACTGAGCAATGCATTATTGCCAGCGTAGATTTGATGGTGGACCATGATGATTTACGTGAGCAAGCATTAGAAGCTGGTTTCGATTTACTCGTTGTCGATGAAGCGCATCACTTGATGTGGAGTGAAGAAGAAGGCGGTAATGATCGTTATGATTTAGTTGAAGAACTTGCTGAAAATACAGCGGGTGTATTACTTCTTACAGCAACACCTGAACAGCTTGGTGTAGAAAGCCACTTTGCACGTTTACGCTTGTTAGATCCACAGCGCTTTAGCAGTTTAGAACGTTTCTTAGATGAAGAAGCGCAATATCAGCAAACTGCTCAAGTTGCAGAAGTGCTTATGTCGGATGAACCTTTAACTCAAGAGCACTTAACAGCTTTAGAAGGTTTATTGGGTCATTCAATTGAAGATCAGCCTGAGCAACGTTTCAGAGCGATTCATGAGTTGTTAGACCGTCACGGTACAGGTCGTATTCTATTCCGTAATACACGTGAAGCGATTCAAGGCTTCCCAGGCCGTGATTGCCAACCGGCACCTTTACCAGCGCCAGAAGATTGGTCAAAAGACGGTAAATTACGTGAGCAAATGTGGCCAGAAGAAGCACAACTTGATGGTTCATGGATGCAAAATGACCCACGTGTGCCATGGTTAATGGAAATTCTACGTAAAGAACTTAAGCACAAAAAAGTTCTTTTAATTGCACGTAGTGGTCCTGTTGTTGAATCTTTAGAAAGTGTACTTCGTTTGCATGCTGGTATTCGTACCGCAATGTTCCATGAAGGTATGAGTTTACTTGAGCGTGACCAAGCGGCTGCTTACTTTGCAGAAGAAAGCTATGGTGCTCAAATTTTACTATGTTCTGAAATTGGTTCAGAAGGTCGTAACTTCCAGTTTGCAAGTGATCTGATTTTATTTGATTTGCCTGCAAACCCAGATGTCTTAGAGCAACGTATTGGTCGTTTAGACCGTATTGGTCAAGAAAACCGTATTCAAATTCATGTACCTTACTTAATGGGCACCGCGCAAGAGCGTATGTTCCGTTGGTACAATGAAGCGTTGAATATTTTCAGCAATATTTCTCCAACAGCTCAAACGCTGCAAGAAAACTTTATTGTTGAATTAAAAGACTGCCTACTTTCAGACCAAGGTCAAACATTTGAAGATTTACTCGAAGAAGTAAATGTTCAACGTCAAGCTTTGGAAACAGAGTTACAAGCTGGTCGAGATCGCTTGCTTGAATACAACTCATGTCGTCCTATCGTTGCACAAGAAATTGTGCAAGCCTTAGAAGACTACGATGACAACACAACATTACCTATGTTTGTGAAGCGTTTTATGTCTTCAACCAATATTGATTTTGATGAGCAAAGTAACGGTACTGTTATTATTCGTCCGACAGACCAGATGCAAGTACAAGGTTTGGCATTAGACGAAGAAGGCATGACTGCAACGTTCTATCGTGATCAGGCACAAATGCGTGAAGATGCTCAATATCTAACTTTAGAACATCCGTTCATTGAAAGTGTCATGGAAATGATCCGTACACAAGCGTTCGGTAGTACCAATGTTGCTGTTCTTAAGTCAAATGCATTAAAGCAAGGTTCTGTATTACTTGAAGTTTGGTTTAAAGTTGATGTCGTTGCACCAAAAGCTTTGAACTTGCCATCAAGCTTGCCGAAACAGCTCATTCGTGTGTTGTTAAGTGAAAATGGTCAGGACTTATCTGAAAAGATTGATCCAACCATTTTAAAACCATATTTGCATCATTTAGATGGCAATAGCTGCCGCCAAGTGGTTAAAGCTCGCCGAGAAGTGATTGAAGAGCGTTATAGACAAGCGCTTGATATCGCTAAAGTAGGCTTGCCACAGCTTCAACAGCAGGCAAAAGAGCATTATGGTAGTAAATGGCAATACGAGATTGATCGTTTAACTTATTTAAAACAGTTCAACCCAAGTATTCGTCAAGACGAAATCGAGCGCTTACAGAAGTTGCAAAAAGAAGGCTTGAGCTTGCTTGATGGCTTAACGGTAACTCCGGAAGCAATTCAAGTACTCGTAGTGGTTAAACCATAAGTGATGAAATATAAAAAAGCGCCTTTAAGGCGCTTTTTTATTGAATAAATTTTAATTAAATCATTCGGGCATCTTTTAATTCTAGTTTTAAATAGGCATAAAAGATTGGTGCTGCAATTAGGCCACCTAAACCAAAAATTGACTCAAAAATTAACATTGCCAATAAAATTTCCCATGCGTTGGCATTAATTTTATGACCAATAATTTTCGCATTAATAAAATATTCTAACTTATGTACTAATACGAGGTAGAGCAGAGCAACACCTGCTAGGCCGAGTGAAACCGTAAGTGCAGCAATAAAAGTAAGCGTATTTGAAATTAAGTTGCCTAAAATTGGAATGAGACCAAACAAAAAAGTAAGAATGGTTAAGGTTTTGGCGAAAGGTAGGTGAACACCCCAAATCGGCAATAGTACAAACGCAAATAAGATAAAGAGCAGGGTATTAATTGCCGAAATTTTAATTTGGGCAAAAACTACATTCCTAAAAGAAATTGATAATTTTTGAATACGTTGAATGAGTAACGACTTAAAAATAGGCTGTGGTGTACGACGGTGAAAGCCATGAATAGCCACCAAAATACCAATAATAAGGCCCATAATCATGGTTACAAAGTTATGTAAGATATCGGAACTGGCATTTTTTAATGTCGTCACGTTATCTTTCATAAACGCGAAAATTTCATCTTTTAGTTCTGTAACACTATCTGGAATATAACCTGGAAGATATTTGCCAATTTCGCTTTGTAAGTGTAATAGCGTTTGATCGACTTTATTGTTGATATTATGGATACCTACACCCTTTAAGTCATAAACGACAAAGCTAATTAAACTTGTAATGAAAAAGGCAATAAGTGAAACCGTGATAATACTGAGTAAAATACTAATAAAAATGCGGGCTCTTTGACCATCAATATAACGTTCAACAATAGAGCTTAAACTAATAATAATTTCATAAATGAGAAAGCCAGCAAAAAAACTTGCTAAGAGATGCAAGGGGATAACCGAAAGCAAAAAAATGCCCATCAGAATATAGCTTGCAATCAGGCTTTGACGATTACTCAAACTTTGCATGTGAATCCCTAAATATCGTGGGGAAAAATGGGTATGTATTGCTAGAATAATAATTACTTATACTCTTGCATGTTGGTTGCTTCAATCTGTGAATTATATTTTTATCAAGAAATAGGTATGTCTGTATAAAAAATGGCTTGTAAAATCACAAACCATTTTATGTTGAATTTATCGTATTTTTGCTTCGTCTAGATGACGGGCACCTTCTAAAATCATTCTGATCATGATCATGGTTTGTTCAGCGACTTCCGCACGTTGATGAACTGGAAGATCGATCACCTTAGCACCCATGTGAAATACCAGTTGCGTAATTGCTTTTGCAACAAGTTCCGGATGGTATAGGTGGTTGTTATTTAATCGCTCTAGACGGATTAAATCTTCTTGTAGCTCTTGCTGGAAAAAGTTGAGCTGACGGTCTACCGCAGCTTTATAAGAAGCTGAACCTGTAAAGCCTTCGCGTAATAACAGACTTAAATTACCTTCATCTGCATCAAGCTGTTGAAGAAAAATTTCTACCGAACTACGAATAATGCTGTCTTGAAAAGATGCACGCAAACGAGCTTGACGAATAATCTTACGTAAAACGATACCAGCGCGGTCAATGAGTGAAATGGCTAATTCATCAATATCTTTAAAGTGGCGATAAAAGCTATTTGGTGCAATACCAGCTTCTCTCGCAACTTCACGTAAGCTTAATGAGGCGATACTTTTTTGTGGACCAATCAGGTTAAGTGCAGCCTGAAAAAGTTCGTCTTTCGTAATAGTCGCTTTTCTTCCAACAGAACGCGTTGCTGTTTTTATTTCAATGACATCTTGTGAAGAGGCTGTGTCATTTGGGCTCTGAGAAAGTGAGGTTTGGGTCATGCTTTTCAATATGTTCTTAAACTGTCTGGATTATAGCGTTAGACAGGGAACTTGTGAAATTGTAATTAAAAGTACAGGTGTATATACAAATATATATACATGTGTATAATAATTAAAAAAGAGCGACAGAGCCCTCAGTTATGCAAGCAATCGAAAAGAGAAATTCTCTATTCAATTCATTAACACAAGCTGTATTTGATAAAGATATAGCGAGTTTCTGGCTACAAAAAATAAATCCTTTATGGTCTGTGCAGCATGGACTAGTTCAAATTGTAAAAAAAGAATTCGTAGCTCATGACACTGTGAGCCTTACTTTAAAATGCAACCGTTTGGTTAAAATGGGAGCAGCAGGTCAGCATCATCCAGTGATTGTTGAAATTGCAGGCCGCCGTTATGAACGTACTTATAGCTTGACGCAAGTAGACGCAGAGCACTTACGTTTAACCGTTAAAAAAGTTGCTGATGGTATTGTCAGTAACTGGTTCATTGCCGAAAGTAAAATTGGTGATATTTTTGAGCTTGGTCAGCCTTATGGTGACATGCAACAAAATATCCAGACACCGAAATTAATTATGTTGGCTGCGGGTAGTGGTATTACACCAATGTTGAGCTTAATTACAGCAATTAAGCAAAGCCAGCAGTTAGAAAAAGTACAGGTTCAGCTTTTATATTGGGTAAAACAGCGTTCTGATGCTGCTTTTACAGAGTTTTTCGAACAAGTAGCAGAGCAAAATCCAAACTTCAGCTATCAGGTGTTTTACACACAAGAAACACCAAATGATGAGCGCTTAAATGCTGAACATCTTGCATTGGTTGATGATATTGAAAACAGCACGGTCTACGCATGTGGTCCATCTGGCTTTGTTTCAACTGTCGAAGAGCTTTTTGAAAAAGCGCCAGCCGTGTTTACTGAAGCATTTAGTTTAACTAATGAAAGCTCTGCAGATGACGTTGGTTATGTGAATGTCACATTAACACAGTCTAATAAAGTGATAGCAATTCCTAAGGGTCAATCAATTTTGGTGAGCCTAGAGCATGAAGGTGTTAAGCCAACACACGGTTGCCGTATGGGAATTTGTAATAAATGTGTTTGTAGTAAAACGCAAGGTTCTACACGTAACTTACTCAACGGTAGTCAAAATACAGAACCAAGCCAGTTACTCAAGATTTGTGTGAACTCAGCACAATCCGATCTAGTTATTGATCTTTAAGAGAGACCTCTTATGAATATGCCAGTGAAAGTCGAATATTTTAAAAATCCTAAAAATCGCGATTTGACTCCAGCGGAACTTGAAGCATTTGCAAAAGAGCTTGATCAGATCAAACAAGAAGTATTGGATGATTTGGGTGAAAAAGACGCAAAATACATCCGCCGTGTTTATGCAGCAGTTCGCTATAGCGGTCTTTTAGGCCGTGCATGTCTATTTGCAGGTTGGTTCCCGCCAGCATGGATTTTAGGTACAGGTCTATTAGGCTTCTCTAAAATTATGGAGAACATGGAGCTCGGTCATAACGTGATGCACGGTCAATATGACTGGATGAATGATCCTAAGTTTAATGGTCAAACTTATGAGTGGGACACAGTAGGTACATCGGATAACTGGCGCCAAACGCATAACTATAAGCATCATACTTATACCAATATTAAAGGTATCGATGATGACATTGGTTATGGCTTACTTCGCTTATTCCCAGAGCAACGTTGGAAACCAGGTTTCTTGCTTCAACCTGTTTATAGTATTCCGTTTTGCTTATTGTTCCAGTGGGGCGTAGCAATCCAGAATCTTGAAATTGGTCGTGTTCTTTATAAACGTAAGACTAAAGCAAAATTTTTGGAAGAGTTAAAACCAGTGAATAAAAAGATTGGTAAACAACTTTTTAAAGACTATGTTTTCTTCCCACTCATTGCAGGACCTGCTGCATTACCTGTATTTACAGGAAACTTGGTTGCAAATGGTCTTCGTAATATTTGGACATTCAGTATTATTTTTTGTGGTCACTTCACAAAAGATGCAGAAGTGTTTCCAAAAACAGTTTTACAAGATGAAAGCCGTGGTCACTGGTATATGCGCCAAATTCGTGGTTCTTCTAACTTAACTGGTTCGGAAGCATTCCACATTTTATCTGGTCACTTAAGCCACCAAATTGAACACCACTTATTCCCAGATATTCCTGCTCGTCGTTATCGTCAAATGGCTCCAAAAGTTGAAGCAGTTTGTAAAAAATATGGTTTGAACTATAACAATGCTAGCTTTGTTAAACAGTTCGGCCAAGTGGTTGGGCGTATTGCAAAATATGCTTTCCCATTTAAAAAATAAGATAAAAAAGCCCTGAAATTTCAGGGCTTTTTTTATTTCTTTTTAGAAATCCACATTGTAATGACCGCATGAAACACTTTGTCTTTATGAGTGTCGTAAACATCTACACTTACTAAATATTCTCCTGCTTTTTCCCAGTCATAATTAGTTTGTACAGGCGTCGCAATAGCGATGAGGTCTGTTTCTGCCTTTTTTAAATATTCAACTGTCATACCTTTAGGAATCCAGCGGTGTGTAGAAGGGACGGTAACTTCTGTCATAGTACCACCTGCGAGTTCTGCCATATTGCACATGGCAATTGCATGGATCGTCCCAATATGGTTAAGCACAGAGCGCTTCTTCTTAATAGAAATTTCGCAATAGTTCGGTTTTAACTCAATAAAAAGAGGGGAAATGCTACCGAAATAGGGCGCTTTTAGACACAGCATACGAGAGAATGTCCACTTTCCTTTAGGAAAAGCAGTCACTTTTTTCCAAAGTTCTAAGGTAGTTGGCATAATTTTACTTCCTATAATTTTAAATACAGAATATTATTCTGTTAAAGAATATAGTTCTGTTTACAAATAGGCGTCAAGTCATTCAAAATATCTCCGATGACTGGTCAGAGAATACAAAATGGTATCTGCTCAAAACTTATTAGAACGTTTGTATCCCGGAAGAAGGGCTGTTTTAAAACGACAAATATTGTTAGATGCTTTAGTCTGTTTTTTAGAGCATGGTATTGAAACGACCAGTATAGAAATGATTCGTGCCAAATCAGAAACGAGTGTTGGAGCGATTTATCATCATTTTAAAAATAAAGAGGGTATCGTCGCGGCATTATTTTTTTCAGCTTTAGATGACCAAACAGCTCTAAGAGATGAATACTTAAAACAGGCCAAAACGCTACAAGATGTGGTATTTGCTTTAATTCATAGTTATGTGGACTGGGTAAGTGAGCAGCCTGAATTTGCAAGATTTTTAAATTCAGCAAGTTTTAACATGATGAAAGGTGAAGAACACCAGCAGCTCGTCCAAAGAAATAAGAACAGAAACCAAAATATATTTAGTTTGATTGCAAATTTTGAAGAATTTAAAGCATTAACTTTAATTCCAAATGAGCTTTTGCTTTCATTGGTGATTGGTTCTACAGAAAGCTATTGCCGTGCGTGGTTATCGCAACGTGTAAAGTCCGACCCTAAAGTTTATAAAGATGTGTTAGCTAAAGCAGCTTGGAGTTCATTGCAGGATTTACGTTTGGAATCTTAATATCGAACAATAAAAAACCGCATTCTTATGCGGTTTTTTTAGTTTGAAAGATAAATTATTTAAACTGGATTGAACCGTTTGCATTTACGGTAATTTTAGACTCACCAGCAGCCATGTCTTGAGCTGGTACCGCTTCAGCAGCAGCGAACTTAGCTAGGCTGGCACGCATAACAGGTTGAGGGAAGTAATTGTTGGTATTCAAGTTCAGATTCACCAATGTGTATTGGCTTTTATTCCAAGCTTGAGTCAGCATTTGAGCACGTTGCTGGAAGCTTTTAGATGCTTCAACCATTAACTCATTTTCAACTTTTTTACGTTGCTCATCTGAAACACTAAAGTTAATTGATTGGGTTTGGAAGTTTTGCTGTAACTCATTAATCAATTGGCTTGCTGCTTTAAAATCTTTACTTTCTAAACGGATTTCTGCACGGCCACGCCATTCTTTTAACTTATTACTGTCATTGTCATAAATTGGATAAGTGCTTTGAGCACCAGTTTCCACTTTTACTTGCGGGTATTTACGTGAAGTCGCAAGTGCTTGATTCATTAACTGGTTAATTTGATTTGAAAGTTCAGCAGGTTGCTTGTTACTTTTTTCAATATATAAAGTTGCATGCATTTCATCGTTAGATACCTGACGAGAAGCTTCAGCTTGTACATTTACGATATTGTAGTGAAGTGCATTATCATCTTGGGCAAAAACCATAGGGCTGAGTACCGTACCAAGTAGAAGAGTAGATATTGCTAAAGTACGCATAAATTTATCCTTTAAAAATTAATATAAATTTAATTTTTTTCATTAAGAAATGTTAAACATAAGTTATGCATAACTTTTGCAGATTTTGTGGGGTATTTGTAATATTTAAATCAATTTTTTTAATTTTTGGTGCAAATAAAAGCTTTAAAAAATAAAAACTTAAAAATAAAGTATTTCAATGTAACTTAAAAAATCAAACTAATATAAAAAAAGAATATTTTCTTTAGGTTGTCACATAGTATGATGATAATTCATCATAACTATTGGGATAATACATTTTTTCAATAAGATTAGATGAGTAAAGTACACAAAAGACGTTTTTTTTCTTGCAAAATTAGGTATCATCGCGCTCCTAGTTACAAGATATAAAATATGTGTCTTCGCTAGTTCTATAAAGCACCGAGTCAAAGGACCAAAAGTCACCAGACTTATTTCTTTCTACCCTTATCAGAGATGGTAATCCGATATGAGCGTTACTTCTGTCAACCCTGCCACTAATGCTACCAACGAATATTATTTGACTCGCCAAAGTCAAATGGAATCGAATGTTCGTAGCTATCCACGTAAATTACCGTTAGCGATAGCGAAAGCACAAGGTTGCTGGGTTACTGATGTTGAAGGTACACAGTACCTTGATTGTTTAGCTGGGGCAGGTACATTGGCTTTAGGTCATAATCATCCTGCGGTGATTCAAAGTATTCAAGACACATTGGCAAGTGGTTTGCCATTGCATACTTTAGACTTAACCACACCTTTAAAAGATGCGTTTACTGAAGCGTTGTTAGCATATTTACCAGGCGGTAAAGAAGAGTACTGCTTACAGTTCTGTGGTCCTGCTGGTGCAGACGCGACTGAAGCAGCGGTTAAACTTGCTAAGACTTACACTGGTCGTAGTTCAGTAATCAGTTTCTCTGGTGGTTATCATGGGATGACCCATGGTTCACTTGCAATGACTGGTAACTTAAGTGCGAAAAACTCGGTTAATGGTTTAATGCCAGGCGTACAATTCATGCCATATCCGCATGAATATCGCTGTCCACTTGGTTTAGGTGGTGAAGCTGGTGTTGATGCTTTAACTTATTATTTTGAAAACTTTATTGAAGATGTTGAAAGCGGTGTAACTAAGCCTGCAGCTGTTATTCTTGAAGCAATTCAAGGTGAAGGCGGCGTTGTTACTGCTCCAGTAAAATGGTTGCAAAAAATCCGTGAAGTGACTGAAAAGCACAACATCGTTTTAATTTTAGACGAAGTTCAAGCTGGCTTTGCACGTTCAGGCAAAATGTTTGCATTCGAACATGCAGGTATTGAACCTGATGTTGTTGTAATGTCTAAAGCAGTAGGTGGTGGTTTACCACTTGCAGTATTAGGTATTAAACGTAAATTTGATGCTTGGCAGCCTGCTGGTCACACGGGTACTTTCCGTGGTAACCAACTTGCTATGGGTACTGGTCTTGTCGTATTAGAAACGATCAAGGGACAAAACCTTGCTCAAAATGCTCAAGAACGCGGTGATTTCTTACAAGCTGAATTGAAAAAATTAGCTACTGAATTCCCATGTATCGGTAACGTACGTGGCCGCGGTTTAATGATCGGCGTTGAAATCGTTGACGAGCGTAAACCTGCTGACCGTATCGGTTCTCATCCTGCTGACTCTCAGTTAGCGGCTGCGATCCAGACTGCTTGCTTTAACAACAAGTTATTGCTTGAAAAAGGCGGTCGTAACGGTACAGTAATTCGTTTACTTTGCCCGCTTATCATCACTCAAGACGAGTGTGTTGAAGTAATTGCCCGCTTCAAGAAAGCAATTGCAGAAGCATTGGTTGCAGTACGAGGCGCGTAAGAATGGTGGATTTTGCAGAACATCGTAAAGCGTTACTCTGCAATGATGCACAATCCATTGCTGACTATGAGTCAGCAATGGGCGAAGCGGTAAAAGCCGTTTCAGCATGGTTGCAAAATGAAAAAATGTACACAGGCGGTAGCATTAAAGAATTGCGTTCAGCAATTTCTTTCCAACCTTCAAAAGAGGGTATGGGTGTACAAGAATCACTTCAACGTATGATTGAGCTTTTCTTAAATAAAAGCTTGAAAGTACACCATCCACATTCATTAGCGCATTTACACTGCCCAACTATGGTGATGAGCCAAATTGCGGAAGTGTTAATCAATGCAACTAATCAGTCTATGGACTCATGGGATCAAAGCCCGGCAGGTTCATTAATGGAAGTTCAGCTTATTGATTGGTTGCGTCAAAAAGTAGGTTATGGTTCTGGTCAGGCTGGTGTTTTCACTTCTGGCGGTACTCAATCTAACTTGATGGGTGTATTGCTTGCTCGTGACTGGTGTATCTCGAAAAACTGGAAAGACGAAAATGGTAACCCATGGTCTGTACAGCGTGATGGTATTCCAGCTGAGGCAATGAAAAACGTCAAAGTCATTTGTTCTGAAAATGCGCATTTCTCTGTGCAAAAGAACATGGCAATGATGGGCATGGGCTTCCAGTCAGTTGTGACGGTTCCTGTGAATGAAAATGCACAGATGGATGTTGATGCTCTCGAAAAAACGATGGCACATCTTCAAGCTGAAGGTAAAGTTGTTGCTTGTGTTGTTGCGACAGCAGGTACAACCGATGCTGGTGCAATTGATCCATTGAAGAAAATTCGTGAAATCACAACGAAATATGGTTCATGGATGCACATCGATGCTGCGTGGGGCGGTGCACTGATCTTGTCAAATGACTATCGTGCAATGCTTGATGGTATTGAGTTGTCTGACTCGATCACTCTCGATTTCCATAAGCATTATTTCCAAAGCATTAGCTGTGGCGCGTTCTTGTTAAAAGACGAAGCGAACTATCGTTTCATGCACTACGAAGCTGAATACTTGAACTCTGCTTATGATGAAGAACATGGTGTACCAAACCTTGTGTCTAAGTCATTACAAACGACTCGTCGTTTTGATGCATTGAAATTGTGGATGACCATTGAATCACTAGGTGAAGACTTATATGGTTCAATGATTGACCATGGTGTAAAACTGACTCGTGAAGTTGCAGATTACATCAAGGCAACTGAAGGTTTAGAGCTTTTAGTTGAACCACAATTTGCTTCGGTATTGTTCCGCGTTGTGCCAGAAGGCTACCCAGTTGAGTTTATCGATAGCTTAAACCAAAACGTAGCAGACGAATTGTTCGCACGTGGTGAAGCAAATATTGGTGTAACAAAAGTGGGTAATGTACAGTCATTGAAGATGACAACATTAAGCCCTGTTGTAACATTCGAAAATGTTAAAAACCTTTTAGGTCAAGTATTGGCTGAAGCTGACCGCATTAAAGATGCAATTGCTTCTGGTAACTATGTACCACCAATCGACTAATTAAGTTGATAACAAAAAAAGCTCGGTTTATTGCCGGGCTTTTTTATTACATATTATTTTTATTAAAAGTGTGCATCGCAAGAGAATGAAATGCACAAAACATGCATATTTTCAAAAAACATAAATAATTATGCATGATTTATGGGGAGCAAATTTCTTATTGTATTGGTATGTTCCCGATATTTTGGGTCGCATTGATATATCAATATCGTACTCACTTTAAATAATCCCGCTTTAACTGAAAAAAGTAAGTGGCTGTAATTACAATTAAGACAAGGAAGAAGAAATGCAACAAGCGAATATGCTCAATGAATTTAAACTCATTATTGGCGGTCAACTTTGTTCAGGTGAACAAGGTGAACTAGAAATTCTTAACCCTGCTACTGGCTTAACTGCTGCACGTTGTGCAAAAGCTTCGGTTGCACAGGTAAATCAGGCAGTGAGTGCAGCCAAACAAGCATCTAAAGCTTGGCAACAAGTTTCTCATGATGAACGTAAGTCGATCTTAAATAAGATTGCAGATGGAATTGAAAAGCACGCTGAAATGCTCGCAGAGTTGGTAGTGCTTGAACAAGGTAAGCCACTCGCGCTTGCACAAATGGAAGTGCAGGGCGCAATTGGCTGGACGCGTTACGCGGCTGCTATGGATTTACCAGTTGAAGTAATTGAAGACAGTGAAACCAAGCGTATTGAACGCCATCGCCAACCATTAGGAGTAGTAGCTTCAATTACTCCTTGGAACTGGCCACTCATGATTGCGGTTTGGCATATCATGCCTGCTTTACGTGCAGGTAACGTTGTCATTAGTAAACCTTCTGAATACACGCCACTCTCAACTTTGCGTTTATGTGAAATCATTCAGCAAGAAGTTCCGGCAGGTGTGATCTCAATTGTGGTTGGTGCTGGTGAGATTGGTGAAGCATTATCTTCTCATCCAGATGTGCAAAAAGTCGTGTTTACGGGATCAACTCGAACAGGTCAGCACATTATGGCTGGTGCAGCTCAGCAGTTAAAACACTTAACTTTAGAGTTGGGTGGTAATGATGCGGGTATTGTATTGCCAGATGCAAATATCGATGAAATTGCAGCCAAGATTTTTAATATGGCGTTCTTAAACGCTGGTCAAACATGTGCAGCTTTAAAGCGTCTATACGTGCATGAAAGCCAATATGAGGCTTTATCTCAAAAGTTAGCTGATATTGCCAACGCTCAAGTTGTGGGTGATGGTATGGCGTCTTCTACAACATTTGGTCCAGTACAAAACCAAATGCAATATAACAAGGTAAAAGCTCTGATTACTGAAGCGATTGGACAAGGTGCAAAAGCACTGTCTGGACAACAACAGCTACCAGAGCAAGGCTACTTTATTGCGCCAACAATTCTGACTGAAGTTTCTGACTCTTGCCGCGTGGTACAAGAAGAGCAATTTGGTCCAGTGTTGCCTGTTTTAAAGTATACCGATATCAACGATGCAATTGCCCGTGCCAATGACAGCGAGTTTGGTTTAGGTGGATCAATCTGGTCTTCTGATATTAAAGCTGCTCAAACTTATGCTAATCAGCTTCAATGTGGCACTGTTTGGATCAATACCCATGCAGAAGTCTTACCTCATGCACCTTTTGGTGGTTGGAAAATGTCAGGCTTAGGTGCTGAGTTTGGTTTAGAAGGTTTACTTGAAAATACGATTGGGCAAACGGTTCATATCAGTAAAGTCTAAATATTAATTTTAAGGCGGATCTAGTATCCGCCTTTTTATTTTTATGGGAGAAAAGCTTCGCTTACTTATTGGGAGTGATGATAGCTCATGCTTTTAGGTTTGATTAAAAAATGATTCTGTTCTTTAATTTTTTTAAGAACAATGTAAGACTTTATGTGCCCTATAAAATTATAAGAAAGTAATCTTTCAGTCACAAATTGAGAAAGCTGTTCTAAGTTTTCAGCAACGACTTTTAAAATAAAATCCGCATCGCCACTAATTGAAAACGCATCTTGAATGTTGTCTTCAGCTTCAATGAGCTCTTGAAAAGCCTGTTGTGATTTTGCCTCGTGTGTCCTTAAATTAATGTGAATCATTGCTGTAACTTCCAGCCCTAGCGCCTGTTGTTGAATGCGCGCCGTGTAACCGAGAATCACACCTTTTTGCTCGAGCAATTGACGTCGTCTTGAACATTGCGAAGCAGATAAACCGATTAAGTCTCCAATTTCCTGATTGGTGAGCCGTCCATTCTTTTGTAGTGCCTGAATGATTTGCCAGTCGAACTTATCCATTGCATAAAATCCTTTTATGATACACAAATCATGTATTTTTATTAAAATGCGTTTTCATTATGCACGAAATCTAAAAGATAGATGAAATATTATTTTTCTATGGAATAAAAATTGGTCTCAAAGGATATAGAGCAATGTTCATAGAAATTGGTGAATTTTTAAATCTTCGTCTAAAACAAATGGGTATCCAACATCTTTTTGGTGTACCTGGTGATTTTAACCTCTCATATCTAGAACAAGTTGAAGCAGACCCACAACTCGAATTTATTGGAAATTGTAATGAATTAAATGCTGCCTATGCAGCAGACGGTTATGCACGAATTAACGGTTTTTCTGCCTTGGCAACCACTTATGGTGTAGGTGACTTAAGTGCCATTAATGGTATTGCAGGTGCCTATGCAGAAAATGTACCGCTTATTCATATCTCAGGTATTCCACCTTTACATGCAGTTCAAAAGGGCACTTTAATTCACCACACGCTTGTCGATGGTAACTACGACAACATTATGAACTGTATGAAAGAGTTCACTGTTGCCCAAACACGTTTAACTCCAGCAAATGCAGCCTTTGAAATTGACCGTGTGCTACGTCAGTGTTTCCTTGAGCGTCGTCCTGTACACATCCAACTACCAGGCGATATTACTCACGTTAAAATTGAAGTATCTGAGCGTCCGCTCGACCTAAGCTATCCAGCAGTTGAACCTGAATTATTGCAAAGTGTGGTAAGCAAACTTTGTGACATTATTGAGAATGCTCAAAGCCCAGCACTTCTTATTGATAATGAAGCTTCGGTTTTTGGTGTAACGTCGCTTTTAAATGATCTATCTCAAAAATGCTCAATCCCATTTGCAGGTATGAATACTGCAAAAAATATTATGGATGAAGGCTCGCCTCGTTATATCGGGACTTATGTAGGTGGGGCAAGCCAACCGCATGTAAAAAATATCATTGAGCAATCTGACTGTCTAATTGGTATTGGTGCACGCTTTACCGATGTTGGCTCAGCTGTATTTACTCATCAAATTGAGACCAAGAATTACATCGAAATTAAATCTTATGGTCTGAACATTTTCGGGCAAGATTTTCCGGGTATTGAAATTGGCCAGTTACTTGTTGAGCTAAATAAAAAAGTTGCACCACGTAAATCTTCAACCCCTCTTCTTGAAAAACAACCTCAGAAAGTAGTTGAAGCACCAGCTCAACAAAAGCTAAGCCAAGATGTGCTTTGGAATTATATTTCAGGGTTCTTAAAAGAAGATGATGTGATTATTGGTGAAGTAGGAACATCAAACTCTGCTTTGTCAGGTATAAAGCTTCCAGCGACAGCTAAATATATTGCTCAGCCGCTTTGGGGCTCTATTGGTTATACCCTGCCGGCTTTGCTTGGTAGTTTGTTAGCTGCTCCTGAACGCCGCCAAATTTTGTTTATTGGCGATGGTTCTTTCCAGCTTACGGTACAAGAGCTTTCTACAATTATCCGTCATGGTTTAAAACCAATTATTTTCTTGCTGAACAATGGCGGTTACACCATTGAGCGCCTAATTATGGGTGAAACTGCTGCCTATAACGATGTACAAAACTGGAAATACACTGAAATTCCAGCGGTATTTAACGGTAAGAAAGGCCATACAACTTATGTAGTTGAAACCGCAGGGCAGCTAAAGAGCGTTTTAGACAACGTTCAGCAAAATGACCAGTTAACTTTTATTGAATTAAAACTACCGGCAATGGATGCGCCAGTAAGTTTGAAAAAATTTGCTTCCGTGATTGCACGTTTTGACTACGGCGATCGTGGCTACGAAATTTTAAAGGAGCGTTCCCAACCGATTAAATGTAAGGATGCAAGCTCGTTTTAAATAGAAGATAGGACACGTCTTCTCAAAATTAAATGGACTCATATTAAAGCAACTTATGTCCGAAGGTCGGTTTCTGGCCTTCGGATATGGTGCTGAATAAAGGTGTACAGGAAGTGACACCAACATTGGAGATAATGTTATGGATGCAAACAATAAGCACGAGTTAAAACAAGGCTTATCCAATCGGCATATTCAACTCATCGCACTCGGAGGGGCGATCGGAACAGGGTTATTCTTAGGTCTTTCTCAAACAATTAAATTGGCTGGTCCTTCAATTTTATTAGGATATGCAATTGCTGGGGTGATTGCCTTTTTAATTATGCGTCATTTGGGCGAAATGGTTGTTGAAGAACCGGTAAGTGGTTCTTTTAGTTATTTTGCGAACAAGTATTGGGGCAAAATGGCTGGTTTTATGTCTGGCTGGAACTACTGGGTATTGTATGTGCTGGTGAGCATGGCTGAACTGAGTGCAATTGGTACTTTTATACAGTTTTGGTGGCCTGAAATTCCGACATGGATGACTGCATTATTTTTCTTTATTTTAATTAACGGCATTAACTTGGTAAATGTCCGCTTTTTTGGGGAATCCGAGTTTTTATTTTCCTGCATTAAAATTGTTGCCATTTTAAGTATGATTGGCTTTGGTGCTTATCTTTTACTTTCAGGCTCAGCAGGTCCGCAAGCGGGTGTTGCAAATTTATGGCAACACGGTGGTTTCTTCCCACATGGTATTCATGGCTTTATTATGGCCTTGGCTGTCATTATGTTCGCATTTGGTGGCTTAGAGCTTATTGGTATTGCTGCGGCAGAAACCAAGAAACCAGAAACAACAATTCCAAAAGCAGTGAACCAGATTGTGTACCGCATCCTGATTTTTTATATCGGTGCAATCGGTATTCTTTTATGTCTTTACCCTTGGAATATGGTGGCAGAAGGCGGTAGCCCATTTGTCATGATTTTCCAGTCACTCAATAGTAATGGCGTAGCGAATGTTCTGAACTTTGTAGTCTTAATTGCTGCTATTTCGGTTTATAACAGTTGTATCTATTGTAATAGCCGTATGCTGCATGGTTTGGCAGAGCAGGGTAATGCTCCGGCAATTTTGAAAAAAGTAAACAGTCGTGGTATTCCGGTTCCAGCAGCAGTTGTTTCTGCATCAATCACAGCAGTCTGTGTGGTGGTGAACTATTTAATCCCTGGTCAAGCTTTTCAGCTCTTTATGATGTTGGTTGTGGCTGCACTTGTTATTAACTGGCTTATGATTTCAGTCACACATTTGAAATTTACCAAAGCAATGAAATTACAACGTCGCCAAACCAAGTTCCAAAGCATTATGAGTCCATGGAGTAATTATTTAACTATTAGCTTTGTATGTTTCATTCTTATTATTATGGCAATGACGCCAGATATGAGACTGGCTGTAATTTTAGGTCCAATCTGGCTTGCTGTTTTAGCCATCATGTATTTCTTCAAGTACCGTAAAAAAATGGTTCCTATGCCAGAAGTACAATCAAACTAATACGCTAAATTGACAGTGATATTGCGGTTATCTGACAAAGAGCAGGTAACCGTTTATCTTTTTGTCATAATATTTTCATGTTAGAACGAAATAATTTTTTAAAAATAAATATGACATGTAAAAATCTGAGAAATATGTCAATAAATTAACTTTGTAATATCAATTTATTAAATTCTTTAAGCTTTTATAATTTAAGAATAATTGTAATTTTATCAATTTGGGTGATTGTCATATTTAATATAAAATTGAGGTAACACAACCCTTATAAAATAAGATTAAATGATTGATATAAAATAGATTTAGAAATGTGGCAATGAACATTATAAAAATCATGAAAGCGTCATAATACTGTAACTTATTTGTCATATTTTCTATTCACAATGCAGCTATCGAAGAGCGTACAAGCACTCAACAAAAAGTGACGTACAACCTATTGCATTAATGAGAGAGAACAGAATGCGCTTAAATCCACGTCAAATCGCAATTGCGTTAGCAGTAACTGGGGCCGCTGTAACAACGACTGCAAATGCAGCTCGTGATACGATTCAAATTGCTGGTTCTTCAACTGTATTACCGTTTGCCAGCGTTGTAGCTGAAGAGTTTGGTAATACATTCCCTCAATTTAAAACTCCTGTTGTAGGTTCTGGTGGTTCTTCTGCTGGTTTAAAACAATTCTGTCAAGGCGTTGGTGACAACACGATCGACGTTGCAAACGCTTCTCGTAAAATTAAAACTACAGAAATTGAAGCTTGTAACAAAGCTGGCGTAAAACAAATTCAAGAAATCAAAATCGGTTATGACGGTATCGTATTTGCGTCTAGCTCACACAAAGCAGCTTATAAATTAAAACCTTACCATGTGTTTGCTGCTTTAGCTGCACAGTTACCTTCAAAAGGTAAATTGGTTCCAAACCCTTATACAAACTGGAACCAAATTGACAAATCACTTCCTAACGAACCTATTACGCTTGTAATTCCTGCGTCTAACCACGGTACGCGTGAAGTTTTCCAAGAAAAAATGGTTGATGCTGGTTGTGAATCATACGAATACTTCAAAAACCTAGATAAAGATGCTCAGAAGAAAGCATGTTCGACTTTCCGTAAAGATGGCCGTGTAATTGAAATTGCTGGCGACTATACAGAAACTCTAGCTCGCTTAAAAACTTCTCCAAGTGCAGTAGGTGTATTTGGTTTAAGTTTCTATGACATGAACCGTGACAAGTTACGTGTAGCATCAGTAAACAACGTTCTTCCTTCTGAGAAAACTGTGTTAAATGGTACATACCCTGTATCTCGCCCATTATTCTTCTATGTGAAAGGCGAACACTTAAAATCAGTTAAAGGTTTACCACAGTATGTAGAATACTTCCTAAGCAAAAAAGCAACAGGTAAAGGTTCTAAAGCTGAGCGTGATGGTTTAATCGCGATGTCTGACGCAGAACGCGCTAAAGTCTTAGCTGACTTTAAAGCAGGTAAAACTGTTAAATAAATTGTTTTGAATAGGGGCTGGTGATCCCAAGTGATCATCAGCCTTTTTGTCTAACACGTTTTTCCCAAATTATGACAATTGAGAAAACAGTGGAGAATACATGAATCTGCTACTTATCGGTGTGTTGTTAGCCCTTGTGGCAATTGCATATCAACTTGGGCTGAGAAAAAGCCGTAACCTAGCAGGTAAGGGAAGCAACTCGGCGACATTACATTCTCGTCCTGGTTATTATGGCGCACTGGTTGGACTTTGGTGCGGTATCCCTGCTTTTTTAATTTTGATGATTTGGAACTTAGTTGAACCAAATATTTTAAATCATATTATCTTTAATAATGTTCCAGCTTCTGTGTCAGCTTCTCTTGATGAAGCAGCAAGAAGTGTACTTGTTGATCGAGTTCAAGCGATTGCTTCTGGTTTTGGGGTAAGTGATCATCCGGCAGCTTATGAGTTGGCTGCTGCTCAGCAATATGCAAAATTTCAAACGATTGGCTCTTTTGCCAAATTTGCCGTTGTTGTATGTGCTGCATTATTAGGTTTAGTCTGGGCAAAGAAAAAAATCAGCCAAGAATATCGTGCACGTAACCAAGTTGAACGTGCCATTAATGTTGGTTTGATCTTGTGTTCTGGCGTAGCAATTTTAACCACAATCGGCATTGTAATGTCGATGTTTGGTGAAGCAATGCGCTTCTTCCATTTTGTAAGTCCAATCGACTTTTTCTTTGGTACAGAATGGAACCCTGGCTTTAGTACTTCAGGTAATGCTGAAGGTAGTTATGGTTTATTACCATTGCTATGGGGTACGCTCATGGTCAGTGGTATTGCTTTATTAGTTGCTGTACCTGTTGGCTTAATGATTGCCATTTATTTAGCTGAATATGCTTCACCATGGTTACGCTCATGGGCAAAACCAACGATTGAAGTTTTAGCGGGTATTCCAACAATTGTTTATGGTGTTTTTGCCATGATGATTATTGGTCCATTCTTTAAAGCTGTGGGTGCTCATATTGGTATTGAAATTAACGCAACCAGTGCACTGACTGCTGGTTTCGTAATGGGAATCATGATTATCCCATTCGTTTCATCTTTATCTGATGACATTATTACTCAAGTTCCTCGTGCACTTCGTGATGGTTCACTCGGACTTGGCGCAACCAAATCAGAAACAATTCGCCAAGTGGTTTTACCAGCCGCTTTACCGGGTATTACGGGGGCATTTTTATTGGCTGTATCGCGTGCCGTGGGGGAAACCATGATTGTGGTTTTGGCAGCGGGGAACAGTCCACTTCTACATGCAAATCCGTTTGAAGCTGTTTCGACAGTGACTGTAACCATCGTAAAACAGTTAACTGGCGATACCGATTTTGCAAGCCCTCAGGCCTTGGTGGCATTTGCATTGGGTTTAACACTCTTTGTAATCACCTTGGGACTAAACATTGTTGCACTGTACATTGTGCGTAAATACCGTGAGCAATACGAATGAGTACATCAAATACATCGTCTCCTATGGATCAGAACGTATTTGATCCACAAGCTGCTGCTCAAGCACGTGATCGCCGTAAAAAAGTGATTGAAAAGTCACTGGCTAAACGTCACCGCAAAGAAAAAGCTTTCCGTTTTGCTGGTTTATCGGCAGTGGTTATTGGTCTTGCATTCGTAGCGTTATTATTTGGCAGTATTTTGGCAAAAGGTTTACCTGCTTTTTGGCAAACCAGTATGAATGTACCAGTTTACTTCGATCCTAAAGTGATTGATGCTGGTCCATTGCCAGCACGTACTCAAGGTGAAACACCTGCGCATTACCAAGAACGTTATGTAGCTTGGCAAACAAAAATGGGTATGGTGGATTGGGATAGCCTGATTGTAAATGGTATAGTCGCTAAAGACCCTTCACTTGAGTCGCAACGTGATTCTTTACGTAGCCTTTATGCAAGCTCAGAAGCTTATCGTTTGCGTGACATGGTATTTGCCGACCCATCGCTGATTGGTAAAAAAGAGAACCTTACTTTCTTGGGTGATGCTAACGTAGATGTATGGTTAAAAGGCAATATTGACCGCTCATTACCAGATGACCAGCAACAGCTTGATCCGGAAATCCGTAAGCTTGCAGATGATTTGAAAGCAAAAGGTATTCTCGAAAATACGTTTAATACCAACTTATTTAAAAATCCGGACTCTCGTAGTTCACCAGCAATTAGTGGTCTTGCAGGTGCATTCATGGGCTCGTTATTCATGATGCTGATTGTGATCATCATTTCGATTCCAATTGGTGTGGCGAGTGCTATTTATCTGGAAGAGTTTGCTCCAAAGAATGTCCTTACAGACATTATTGAAGTCAACATTAATAACCTTGCAGCTGTTCCTTCAATTGTGTTCGGTTTACTTGGTGCAGCCATTTTCATTGGTTGGATGCATTTACCATTGTCGGCTCCATTTGTCGGTGGTTTGGTATTAAGTTTAATGACATTACCAACAGTCATTATTACAACCCGTGCATCTTTAAAAGCTGTTCCACCATCAATTCGACAAGCTGCACTTGGTTTAGGTGCTTCTAAAGTACAAACCGTTTTCCATCATGTTTTACCTTTGGCGATGCCGGGCATCATGACAGGTTCAATTATTGGTGTGGCACATGCGCTTGGTGAAACTGCACCGTTACTTTTAATCGGAATGAGTGCATTCGTTGCAAGTATTCCAACAACTCCATTTGATCAAGCAACTGCTTTACCTGTTCAAGTTTACTTATGGCAGGGTAATGAGTTGCGTAACTTCTTCGAAGGCCGTACTGCTGCTGCGATTATCGTACTTCTTGCATTAATGATTGGTTTAAACAGCCTTGCAATTTGGTTACGTAAAAAGTTCGAAGTGCGTTGGTAATAGAGGATAAATAATGAATACTATTGATATTACGAATTCCTTAGAAAAGGATAAGTTAGTGAATACTGAACAATCTCAATTTACAGATAAGCCGCTGAATCATGGCACTTCATATGTTTCGCATTTTGAACCGCAAACTTCAAAAAAGCAGAACTCAACTGAAATCAAAATTAGTGCACAAGATGCCCATGTTTATTATGGCGACTTTGAAGCGATCAAAGGCATTGATTTAGATATCTACCAAAATGAAGTGATTGCATTCATTGGACCATCAGGTTGTGGTAAATCAACTTTCCTACGTACTTTAAACCGTATGAATGACACGATTGATGGCTGCCGTGTAACAGGTAAGATCACTTTAGATAATAAAAATATCTATGATCCAAATCTGGACGTTGTATTGCTACGTGCTCAGGTGGGTATGGTATTCCAAAAGCCAAACCCGTTTCCTAAGTCTATTTTTGATAACGTTGCATATGGACCAAAGCTACATGGTTTAGCACGTGACAAATATGACCTAGAAGAAATTGTTGAAAATAGCTTGCGTAAAGCGGGCTTATGGGAAGAAGTGAAAGACCGTTTGAATCAGCCGGGTACAGGCTTATCTGGTGGTCAGCAACAACGTTTATGTATTGCACGTACGATTGCGGTAAGTCCTGAAGTCATTTTGATGGATGAACCATGTTCTGCACTTGACCCAATTGCAACAGCAAAAGTGGAAGAGCTTATTTCAGAACTTTCTGATCAATATACGATTGTGATTGTAACGCACTCAATGCAACAAGCAGCACGTGTTTCAGACCGTACAGCTTACTTCCATTTAGGTGATTTGATCGAAGTAAACTCTACAGAAAAAGTATTTACGCAACCTGACCATCAATTGACAGAAGCGTACATTACTGGCCGTTTCGGTTAATTTCTAGCTGTAAAAGAAAAAGAGCCTTGTGCTCTTTTTTTATTTAATAAATGAAAATGAATCTATTTTGCAAAATCGCTATTGAATTTTAATCAAAAGAACCACATCTTAAGGCTATAAAGACAAACTTATGAGCATAGAATTTTATGTTATTCCATTTGCCTAAACTCCCTGCGGAAATACGTGTTAGTCATTTAAATGCACGTGTAAATGAACAGAGAAAAAAAATTGCACAAACGACAGCAAGCCGTTTAGAGCTTTTACAATTGGCTCAACAACTTGCGAAAGAAGCTAAAATCCGCCGTAAGAACAATCAGAAAATTTTTGTTTTAGATTTTAAAGGTGATATTCAAGCATCTGCGGTTGAAAACCTTCGTGAAGAAATCACACTTATTTTAGCTACAGCTAAAGCTGGACGTGACCGCGTAGTGGTACGTCTTGAAAGTCCGGGTGGTATGGTTCATGGTTATGGACTAGCAGCAGCTCAATTAGTTCGTTTGCGTGATGCAGGTTTTCATTTAACGATTTGTGTCGACAAAGTCGCTGCAAGTGGTGGCTATATGATGGCTTGTATTGCAAATGAAATTATTTCTGCACCATTTGCTGTTGTTGGTTCGATTGGTGTCGTTGCTCAGGTTCCAAATTTCAATCGTCTTTTAAAAGAGCATAACGTTGACTTCGAACTTTATACAGCTGGGCAATATAAGCGTACTGTGACTATGTTCGGTGAAAATACGCCTGAAGGTAAAGCGAAGTTTGAAGAAGAGTTACAACAAACACATATCTTGTTTAAGCACTTTGTAGAGAAGTACCGTCCACAGCTTAATGTAGACAAGGTTGCTACAGGTGAGCATTGGTATGGACAAGATGCGCTTGATTTAAACCTTGTAGATAAACTAGAAACTTCTGATGAGTATCTATTAGCGTTGTTACCTCAGCATGATGTCTATGTGATTAACACACGTAAAAAGGCAACTTTGGGTGAAAAGTTAGGTCTACAAGCGGCCCAAATGGCAGATAGTTTGATTCCGGCGGTAATGAATAAAGTTGCAGATACATTGGCAAAAGCGAATTCAACTTTAGTGCAAATGCGCGATACGAAGTTTTAATTAAGATATATTTTTAACGAAAGAGTACCTTTATAGGTGCTCTTTTTTTATGGGGGTGATTAAATAAATTTGATTAATATTTGTTTAAGTTTCAATTGCCAAAGTTGTGATTATTTTTGATTTTTTGAGTTTTGTAATGTCAAAAACGTTATCGCATATTGATATTCTTATAAGAATCTTACACATCATTATTATGGTTGCGTTTGTTGGTGCTTATTTTACGGGAGATAGTGAGGACTTACATCAGGTGCATATGATGTTTGGTTATATCCTCCTGATGAGTATTACCACACGGGTTATCTGGCATTTTTTAAGTCCACGTATTTCAAATACTGCGCCATTTGGCATAAAGAAGCGGAGCAGTATGGCATTCAACGCAATTAAAAAGTCGTTTAGTCATGCAAATTCAGTAAGTATTTTTTCGAAAAATTCAATTCAATTATTCAGTATTGGGCTATTTCAAGCTTCGATTGTATTTATTTTCATACTCATTCCTGTTGTTGTAGCACTTGGATACGGAACAGAGCACTTTACTTATTCTTTGAGAGACTTACATTCATTTTTCGCAAACTTATTTTTAGCTTTGGTTATATTGCATCTTTCAACGCTTATTTTAAATAGCATTCTTGCTAAACGCTTTCAGGGCTGGACTATGCTTAAAATGACATGGGAAGATAAAAAAATAACTAAATTTATGACATTGTTGGTGTTAGTTCTTGTCGGAGCTTTTAGCTTTGTTTATTTAAGAATGTAATATATAAGGTGCATATAAATCCTGTTTGAAGTTATATTTTTTAATGAGAATTCAAAAAATATTGTTGATAAATATACTTATTGAATTGTGATAGATAAGTGATTTTGATATTTTAGGCAACAATAAAATAGCTTTTAGATGTTTCATTTAAAAAGTTACACATTTAAAAATATAACTGAAATTCAGGATAGGAAATAATGACAAGAATAATTGTGGCATCCAAAGAGGGTTTGGACGTTCTGCAAGATGGTCAGCTCGATAAAGTAATTTTAAACCAGCCTACTATTATTCAAATTGGTGTAAGTCAAAAAGATATTGCATCGATGGAAAAACAGGGTGGACGCTTAGTCCTCCACTTAAAGAATGGCGAGACCATTGTTTTAGAAAATTTCTTTAATGAAGCAACGAATACAACAGAGCATTCACTTGTTTTTCCAACAGAGCAAGGAAAGTTTGTTGAAGCACAATTCGATGCCCAAGGCAAAGTGATCGATTATAAAGGCTTAAATCACGTTACAGATTTGGGCTATGCCAGTGCGAGTTCAACAGCTGCAACTATGGCAGTTGATGGTGATCCAAGTTTTTCGATGGGTAATGTACTCAAAGCAGGTCTAGCAGTTCTAGCTGTGGAAGGATTATATCTTTGGGCTTTTAAGAAAGATGATAAGGATGACTCAGCAAGTGCACCTGATTTAATCGCACCTGCTGCTCCTACCGCTACGCTTGCTGATGATACCGTGACAGTGACTGGTAAAACTGAAGCAAATGCAAAAATCTATCTTAAAGATGCTGCAGGCAATACAGTCGCATCGGGTGTTGCAGATGCAAGTGGTAACTACACGATTAAATTAGATAAGCCGCTAGTGAATGGGGACAAATTAAATGTTATTGCCCAAGATGCGGCTGGAAATAGCTCTAAAGCTACGGTTGTAACAGGTACAAAAGATACAATACCTCCAGATACTCCACAGGCTCAATTGAGCGATGATGGTTCATTATTGACTGGTAAAGCAGAGGCAAATGCAAAAATTACAGTTTATGATGCCACTGGCAAAGTACTAGGTTCTGTTTTTGCAAATAAAGATGGTATTTATTCTTTAAAACTTACTCCGCCATTAACTGGTGAGGCGGGCGGTAAAGTTATTGCTGAAGATGCTGCAGGTAATAAATCTGAAGAAGTTAAGATTATTGCGGGTAAAGACACCGTGCCACCAGCTTCTCCTTTTGCTGAAGTCAACAAAGAAGGGTCGGTAATTCATGGTAAAACTGAAGCCAATGCAAAAGTTCAAATCAAAGATGCCGATGGCAATGTCATTGGATCTGGCATGGCGGATGCCCAAGGTGACTTTCAAATTACGCTTTCACCTGCTTTAAAAGAGTCTCAAAAAGGCACCGTAGTTGTTGAAGATGCAGCTGGTAATACGTCTAAGCCTGTCGAAATTAAGCCAGGTTTTGACTCGATTGCACCAGATAAACCAACGGCTCAAATTAATACAGATGGTACTTCGGTAACTGGTACAGCTGAAGCCAATGCCAAAATTGAAATTAAAGATGCAACTGGTAAAGTAATTGGTACTGGAACAGCAGATGCGAATGGAAAATTTACCATTACTATTTCGCCAGCATTGACTGACAATAACCACGGTGCTGTTTCTGCGATTGATAGCGCAGGAAATAGATCTGAAAGTCTGGATATTGTGGGTACAAAAGATACTATACCTCCGACCAAACCTATCTTAAACAGTGTAGAAGATGATGTAGGTGACATCAAAGGCGCTATTGCGGCAGGTTCGGAAACTGATGATGCTAGGCCAAAACTTACGGGTTCAGGTGAAGCAAATGCGACACTTACGATTTATGATAATGGTGTTGCAATTGGGGTGGTGACTGTAACGGCTGGTAGATCTTGGTCATTTACTTTTGATAAAGACTTAACTCTTGGTAAGCACAGCATTACTTTAACCCAAACCGATGCAGCAGGGCTGACCAGTGAAGCAAGCTCTCCATTTACTTTTTATGTGGTTGCACCGAAGGTCGCGAGTCTGGCCGATGCTTCAGTCAATACCTTAAGTACAGAAGCTCCATCTTTGGCAGATAGTGTTGGGTTACATACTTTAAAGGTTGCGCAAACTACGACAACTGAGCCGACTAGTCAGCAGAAAACTGTTCCTGTAGATGATTTGCTAAAAAGCTCTTCTCTAAACGAATCAGATCCTGTCTCAAAACTTCTATCATCGACAGCATTAAAAACGACTCAGACTCCTGAGCAAAATGATGTGAATACTTCAATTGATCAGACAACAAATCTTGATCATCTTTTGCCAAATACGACCTCTTCACCTTTGCAAAATATTTTAGAGCAAACCTATCCGGTTGTTTAACAGGCCGTTTGGTAACAAATAAAAAGCGCTCAATGAGCGCTTTTTATTTACGGTTTATTGTCTAATTTGGGTGATGTTATCAAGGCGAAAAGCCCATAGAGGATTGCGCCAATTGTGGCGAGTAACATATCTTTATGAGCATCCCACATATCACCTTGTTGCCCATTATAGTTTTCTGCTTGTTCAGGTGATAACCCAATTGCGATTGCCCATTCAATTAGTTCATAAAAGACACTTGATGCCATCACGAATTGGACTACAAGTAAGAATAAAGAAAAAGGACGTGCAGTGGGTAACCATACTTGGAATACACGATAAATAAGAGGGTAGAGCAACGCACCATATGAAAAGTGGACAAGTCGATCATACATATTACGAGACCAGCCCATGTACTCATCTAAGTTAAAATGAAAGATGTGTTGAATCCAGTCATTATACGGAACGTATGAATAGAGATAATGAGCACCAATTACGTGGATTAAAAGAAACAGTAAATAAAAAGTAAAACTTAAAAAATCGAGTCCAATTTTTTTGAAAATAATAAAAAGCAGAATCACCATAAAAACAGTGCCAGCTTGATGAAGTAAGTAAGCTTCAAACTCCAGAGGGTTGATACCTGAAACAATAATGGCAATCAAAAGCAGGCTGATTGCAATATAGTGTTTAAGTTGAAAATTTTTTTCGATCATTTTATGGAAAACTTTATTTTGATGAGTATAAGTGTAATAAAAAAGCGAAGCCTAGGCTTCGCTTTTGATTAACTTTTTAATTAGATTTTACTAATTAATTCATTAATTTGTTTTGCTTGTTCAGCTGCGTTACCCGTATAAGTTGCAGGAGTAAGCTCAGCTAAACGAGCACGCTCTTCGCTTGGTACTTGAGCAAGTTCGTTACCATTTACGAAATCAACCATCATGTCGCGAGTCATTGCTTGACCACGAGTTAAAGCTTTTAACTTCTCATATGGTTTTTCAATGTTGTAACGACGCATAACTGTTTGAATTGGCTCTGCAAGAACTTCTTGAGCTTGGTCAAGATCTTCATTTAAACGATTTGCGTTAAGCTCAAGTTTACCAACACCTTTTAAGCAAGCATCAAAAGCAATTAAGCTTTGAGCAAAACCAACACCCATGTTGCGAAGTACAGTTGAGTCAGTTAAGTCACGCTGCCAGCGAGAAATTGGTAATTTTTCGCCTAAGTGAGCCAACACTGCATTTGCAATGCCTAAGTTACCTTCAGAGTTTTCAAAGTCAATTGGGTTAACTTTGTGTGGCATAGTTGAAGAACCAACTTCGCCTTCTTTAAGTTTTTGCTTGAAGTAACCTAAAGAGATATAACCCCATACGTCGCGGTTAAAGTCGATCAAAATTGTATTGTAACGACGTAATGCATCAAACAACTCAGCCATGTAGTCGTGTGGCTCGATTTGAGTTGTGTATGGGTTAAATGTTAAACCTAAAGATTCAACAAAAGCTTGTGCGTGAGCAGCCCAGTCAACATCTGGATAAGCAGAAAGGTGAGCATTGTAGTTACCTACCGCACCATTGATTTTGCCGAGTAACTCAACATTTTCAAACTGTTTGATTTGACGAGCTAAACGATACGCAACGTTTGCCATTTCTTTACCCAAAGTTGTTGGGCTAGCAGTTTGACCATGTGTACGAGACAACATCGGTTGTTCAGCATGAGTCGTTGCTAAAGCAGAAATTGCATTTAAAATTTGCTTCATGCTTGATACTAAAACTTCACGACCGTTTTTAAGCATAAGCGCATGAGACAAGTTGTTGATGTCTTCTGATGTACAAGCGAAGTGAATGAACTCACCCGCATTTTGTAATTCAGCAATACCAGCAATTTTCTCTTTCAAGAAATATTCAACTGCTTTTACGTCATGGTTAGTTGTACGTTCAATTTCTTTAATGCGATTCGCATCTTCTTCAGAGAAGTTGCTTACGATTGCATCTAGAGCTGCATTTGTTTCAGCTGAGAAAGGAGCAACTTCAATAATTTCTGGACGGTTAGAAAGCGCTTGTAACCAACGCACTTCTACAGTGACACGAGCATGAATTAAACCAAACTCAGAAAGAAAAGGGCGTAGCGCATCACATTTGCTGGCATAACGTCCATCTAATGGTGATAGTGCGGTTAAAGCGTTCATAACGATTCCTTAATGCTGGAATAAACATAAAACAAAAATAATCTCGTTACAGACTTAGATAACTTGGTACTGTAAGCGAGCAAGTGCTTGAATATCCTGTAGCAATTTACGTTTGCTAAAAATCATGTTCCATGAACTACCGCCGAGTTGTCGCCATAAATGAGCCATTTGTAGCCCTGTAAACAGACAAGCACGAATACGGTTGGTATGGTTGGTATCTTTAAATGCCTCAGCATTACCACGAACTAAAATGCGTGGATTAATTTGCCCAGCAGTATCAACATAGGTTTGCGCCAAATTGGCTAAAATACTTGGGTGTAAATAGTTATTATCGAAAAAAGAAAGCTGTTTTAAAATCTTCTGCTGCGCTTTTTCAATAATCGCCACATATTCAGGATTGCTATAGACCTTCTTTTCTAATTGCAAAAGTGACATTGCGTAAGACATAGGAAGCTTTGCACTACGCATTTTAGGTAAACGAGACTTAGGCGCATTGGTAAAAGGCTGGGTAATACAATTTTCGAGTGTTTTAAGACCTAACGAAATATCAGCCAGTTGATTAAAAAAATCTAAAGTCTGGACGGTATTATTATTTGTTGTCGGGCGAATATTTAAACTCGCCTTTATTAATAACTCAAAATAGAAGTTACCACTTTCACCAATACTTTGCTGACCTGTCATAGCAGTCATATGTGTAAGCTGGGTCGCTTGGAATACCCCAGCCAAAGCAAGGGCACGGTTTTGGCGAACATTCAAAGCTTGTGATTGTTGAAAGGGTAACTCCACCATGCCACTCATTCCCTTAAATAAAATTTGGTGTAGGGGCATTTGTATGGTGAATCACACCCCCGCCTAGGCAAACTTCATCTGAATAAAATACAACACTTTGACCCGGTGTAACTGCGCGTTGAGGTTCATCAAACTCAACACGAATACCGTGTTCACTATTTTCATCAATAAACACTGTGCAAGCCTGATCAGGCTGGCGGTAGCGTGTTTTAGCGGTACAACGTAATCCTTCAGCCGGAATATGTTGTTCACCTGCTACCCAGTCAATGGACTCACTCCAAAGCTGTGTACTTTGCATCAGTGGGTGTTCATGTCCTTGGCCTACAACTAAACGGTTATTGGCAACGTCTTTATGAAGTACAAACCATGCACCTTCTGCTGCACCTTTCATACCGCCTAGACCAATACCACCACGCTGACCGAGCGTATAGTACATCAGACCGTGATGTTCACCAACTTCTTTACCGTTATCCAATACAATTTTACCTGGTTGAGCGGGTAAATATTGTTTAAGGAAGTCATTAAAACGGCGTTCACCGATAAAACATATACCAGTTGAATCTTTTTTCTTCGCAGTTGCTAAGTCCAGTTCTTCAGCAATTCTACGAACTTCCGGTTTTTCAATTTCGCCTACAGGGAAGAGGGTTTTATTAATTTCACGCCCATGCACTGCATGTAAAAAATAGGTTTGGTCTTTGTTGTTATCTAAACCACGTAATAAAGGTGCATATGCTTCACCTTTAGAGTTGTAAGCAGTTTCAGCACGACGAGCATAGTGACCTGTTGCAATGAAATCTGCACCTAAAGTCATGGCATGGTCTAAAAATGCACGAAACTTAATTTCTTTATTACACAAGATATCTGGGTTTGGGGTGCGACCCGCTGCATATTCAGCCAAGAAGTGTTCGAATACACGATCCCAATATTCCATAGCAAAGTTTGCAGTATGGAGTTTAATACCGATTTTATCAGCTACTGCTTGAGCATCGGCTAAATCTTCCATTGCTGTACAGTATTCCGTGCCGTCATCTTCCTCCCAGTTTTTCATGAAAAGACCTTCAACTTGATAACCCTGTTGAAGTAAGAGTGCCGCAGAAACAGATGAATCTACGCCACCAGACATACCGACGATGACACGTTGTTGCATAGGACTAGGCATCCAAATGAGAAGTTAATGAGGGAGAGAAAGGGTGCTCATAAATAAGAGCTAAAGGATAATGGTGGCCTTTTATAGCATCTTCAATGGCTTTAATGACTAAAGGACTACGAGCACGGGCAGATTCTTGAAGCTCATCTAGAGTCATCCAGACAGCAGAAACAATACCTGTATCAAGTTTAGGGTCGCTTTCGACTTGAGTGACATGTGCTAAAAAGCAGAAGCGATAGTAAGTACGGTCCGGAAACATGGGTGGGGTATATGTATAAATACCAAGTAAGGCATCTATCTCAACATGATGACCCGTTTCTTCAAGTGTTTCACGAATAGCAGCTTCTGTTAGCGTTTCACCACATTCCACATGACCAGCAGGTTGATTAAACACAGTGTGTACAAAACCTTCGCTATGTTCTTCGACAAAAAGATAGCGTCCATCTTTTTCTACGACTGTAGCGACAGTGACATGAGGAGTCCATGCGGCCATAAAAAAGCACCATGAATTTAAAAGTCGTATGATACGAAATTTAGGGGTTTTTGGCTACGGTGATCTTACAAACGATAGAGCACTCTAAAAACTCTATCGTTTGAAAAACTAACTACGTTTTTAATTTGTTTGGTTATCTTTATGGTTATTTTGCACTTTTACATAATGTCTTGCTGAATAAGGTAAAAATGCCAATTCTTTTTCAGTTAGAGGACGTACTTGCTGTACAGGGCTTCCAACATATAGATAACCACTTTTTAAGACTTTACGAGGTGGAACTAAACTGCCCGCACCAATCATTACATCATCTTCAATAACGACATCATCTAAAATGACGGTATTAATTCCGACTAGTACGCGGTTGCCAATCGTACAGCCATGTAAAGTAACATGATGACCTACTGTCACATCTTCACCAATAATAAGAGGTGAACCATTGGGTTTCGCATCATTTTTATGGCTCACATGTAACATACAGTGGTCTTGTACATTACTGTTTTTACCAATTTGAATGCTATTTACATCTCCGCGAATGACTGCAAAAGGCCAAACCGAAACATTTTCGGCCAATTTAACATCACCAACAACCACTGACATTTCATCAATGTAACAGCTTGGATCAATTTGTGGATGATGATCTAAATAAGGACGGATGTTTTTTGTCATGAGAAGCATCAAAATAAAATTTAATCGAATTATAAAATAAAAAAGCACTCAAGCTAATAGCATGAGTGCTTAATCCAACTACTCTAAACTTAGAATAAGTTGCTGAAGAATTGTTTGATATGGTCAATCATACGTGCGAAGAAACTTGCTTCTTCAACTGGTTTTAATGCAACAAGAGGTTTTTCAGCAATGACTTTGCCATCTAAACTTGCAACAAGTTTACCCACCACTTGGCCTTTTTGTAGAGGTGCATTAAGGTTTGGTTGTACAACTAATTGAGTCTTAATGCCGCCAGCTTTGCCTTTAGGCATAGTAACGTTAAAGTTCTCTGCTAAACCAATTTGAACTTCATTTTCTTTACCGAACCATACTTTCGCTTTTGCAAGAACTTGGTTTGCAGGTTGAACATTTGCAGTTTCAAAGTTCGCAAAGCCCCAAGACAACAATGAACGAGTTTGATTAGCACGTTCATTAACGCTGTCGGTACCGAAAATCACTGAGATTAAACGCATTGGACCACGTTTACTCGAAGTCGTTAAGCAGTAACCAGCTTCATCTGTATGGCCTGTTTTTAAACCATCAACACTTGGGTCAGTGTAAAGTAAAGCATTACGGTTACCTTGCTTGATACCGTTAAATGTAAATTCTTTCTCAGAGTAAATTGGATAGTATCTTGAGCTATCTTTAATAATATGCTGAGCTAAAACTGCCATATCTTTTGCAGTTGAATAATGACCTTCAGCAGGTAAGCCTGTAGAGTTCATAAATTGGGTATTTGTCATACCAATACGTTTTGCTTCCTGATTCATCAGGTGAGCAAAAGTACCTTCATTTCCGGCAATGTGTTCAGCCATTGCTTTTGATGCATCATTACCAGACTGAATGATAATACCTCGAAGCATTTCTAAAACAGTTGCTGTGCCATTTAATGGTACATACATACATGATTCAGCGCTGCTTCCTTTACACCAAGCTGATTCGTTCATACGAACCTTTTCGTTCTCGGTAAGTTCACCTTTTAATAATTTTTGTTCAATGATGTAGCTTGTCATCATTTTAGTCATAGAAGCAGGAGCAAGCTTTTCATTTTCATTTTTAGAAGCGAGAATTTGTCCTGTCTCGTAATCCATTAATACATAAGACTTATTATTTAATTCTGGCGGAGCTGATAAGACAGTTGCTGCATAAGAAAAACTTGGTAAGAGGAGGAGTGCAGCAATAGCGCTTTTTCGAGTCATTCTAGGTAATTCCAATATCTTGTGTGAAGCAGAAGAGCCTAGCATTTTAGGACAAAGCAAAGCCGACTTCTATGGGGGAAGTCGGCTTTTTCAAACAGTATTGTAACTAGAGAGTTTTTAACTAATTTAGTTTTGCGATTGATAAGCTTTTACGTCTTGACAAACTAACGTATTTTGCTCGTTACCAGCAGCTTTTGCATCATTACGTGCTTCTTTTAAGACTTTCTTGAAACTTTTGTCTTTAGTACGTTTTTCTAAAGCTGCAACTGGATCTGCTTCATTTGGTAAATAGTCTTTAACAAGACGCTCATAACCTTGAGCAAATTCTGCATCTTTTTTACCAATCAAACTTGGGCAAATTTCAGAAAGTACTTGAATTGCTGCTAATTCTTCCGGTGTAGTACCTTTGGTCGGTGTAACTTCAACAACATTTTCATTTTCAGTTTTCTTTTCAGCTGTTTTTTTCTTGTCAGCAGCATAACCCACTGTTGCCATTGTCATGAGTAAAACAACAGAAAGTGATTGAACTAAGCTTTTTTTCATAAACATGGATAACCTGAAACAAAAATTTGAAATATGCCGATAGCTTAAACAATTTAAACGCTAAAAAAATGGAAAAAATGTATTGTTATGTAGGTTTTCTGCTTTACATAAACAGAAAACCCTCCAAAGAAAAGCGTATTGAACGAATTAAGCTTAGTCTTTGTAATTTACAACTTCTTCACAAAGTTCATGTTGCTCATGATGATCCATTTCTTTTGCAGCTTGGCGAGCTTCATTTAATAAAGTTTTATACTCTGCATCATTTTGCAGTGCAGAGAAGGTAATTGCTTTATTGGAATAACCGCCGAGGTACATCGCAATAATCTTTTTAGTATTGGTTTCAAGATTTTTATTTGCGCCAACAAAAGTCGGGCAAATTTCTTGTAAAACTTGAGTAGATGCAATGTCATCTTTAATTAAGCTGTCAGCTTCTTGTGTCGAGATACCCTCATCAGCAAAAACCGTTTGCGTACACAATGTGATACTGATCCCCAATACTTGAAAAAAAGGAGCGAAAGTTTTCATTTTTTCACAATTTTATAATGCTATGGAGGCATAAATATATATAATTCAACAAATAATTCAATTGAGAAAACCTTCGGGTTTATTTGTCGAGAAAGATTTTTTGTGAATATTCTAATTGCCAATGATGACGGTGTATTTGCACCAGGTATACAAGCTTTAGCTGAAGCGTTAAAACCACTAGGCCGTGTTGTCGTGGTAGCTCCAGAAAGTGAAAGAAGTGGATTTTCGAGTGCGTTAACGCTAGATCGTCCGTTACGTCCTATTCAAATTGCTGAAGATGTATGGGCAGTCAATGGAACACCAGCTGATTGCGTCTATTTATCCATGAATGGATTATTTGATTTCGAATTTGACTTGGTGGTGAGTGGAATCAACAGTGGCGCAAACTTAGGTGATGACGTTCTGTACTCAGGAACAGTCGGCGCTGCATTTGAAGGACGCTTAATGAAACAGCCAGCAATTGCGGTTTCTTTGGCTGGATCGGATGTACGCTCATACAACCATAAAGATGATTATGCTCAAGCAGCCAAGTGGGTGCATGACTTTATTGCCAAAGGTTTACCTGCGCTACCGCCGCGACATATTTTTAATATTAATATTCCGGATGTGCCACAGCTTAAAGGGACTCAAATTACTTACCAAGGCCGCCGTGCTCAGTCTAAGCCAATCACAAGTCATGTTGACCCAAGAGGAAGACAGGTTTACTGGATTGGTCTAGCAGGTGAAGCGGTTACGGACCCACAGCGTATTGCCAGCCAAGTTCAGTCTGACTTTTTTGCGGTTGCAAACGGTTTTGTAAGCGTAACCCCAATTCAGATGGATGCAACAAACTATGCGGTTTTAGAAGATTTGCAGGCAAGTCTGGGCTAATAATCTGGGTCAAATGTTATAACTTTGTGAATAAAGAAAAAGAGGAACATGTTTCCTCTTACTTTTTTGGTACTCTTAGCCGAAATGATTTGTAGCATTTAGTGAGGGAGATCGATGCATTTAACTGGGCAACAAAGCAGATCGCATATTCAAAGAGACAATATAATGAAAATTATGATGTTGTCTGTAGCTGTAGGTTTCACTGTTGCAATGGCAGGGTGTGCTTCTAAACCACAAATTAATAATAGTTCTCGCTATTCAATGGCTCCTAACTATTACACCGTCCGTTCCGGTGATACTTTAAGTGGTATTGCAATGCGTTATGGTTTGGACTACCTCAGTGTTGCAGAGATGAATGATATTGCTCCGCCATATCGCATTTATGTCAATCAATCACTACGATTGAAGAAATCTTCTTCACCAAAAACCGTGTCGACACAAGTCATGGCGCAACAAGAACCAATTAAGCGTCAAACCATTGCATTACCGACAACCACAACAACTCCACCAAAAACGACGGTGACTACACCGCCACCAAGAACGGTTGCACCAACCACCAATACTACAGTGGGTGTCTCTGTTCCAAGTTCCAGCTTGCGTTGGGTGAAACCAAATAGTGGTCCAGTGATCCAAGGATTTAATTTGGCGAATAATGTCAAAGGAATTCGTTACGGTGGTAACCAAGGTGACCCGATTTATGCCGCAGCTGATGGTCAAGTTGTATACGCAGCCGATGGTTTAAAAGAATATGGTAATCTCGTTTTGATTAAACATATTGATGGCTATATCAGTGCGTATGCCCACAATAGCAAGATGATGGTGAAGAGTGGAGATAATGTAACCGCGGGCCAAAAGATTGCTGAGATGGGGTCTTCAGGGGCTTCTCGTGTCATGCTTGAGTTCCAAATTCGCCTTGACGGTAAACCAATCAATCCAGCAAATCTTTTACCAAATTAGCTAATGCAATAAATATAGGTTTCCTCGTATAATGCAATTGGTTGCTTTCATTACAACAATAAGCATTTTTTATAAATTTAGAATTAGATTTGAGGAAACCTATGTTAGATCAGCTTCGTGCGATGGGTGTTTTTGCTTGTGTGGTTGAAAAAAGTTCATTTAGTGGTGCGGCACGTGAATTAGGCATTACAACAAGTGCTGTAAGTCAGCAAATACGTTCTCTTGAAAATGAAATGGATGTAATTTTATTACACCGTTCTACTCGAAAACTTAGTTTGACAGAGGCTGGACAGGCTTTTTTCTCAAGTTGCCAAGAAATGTTGGCAGCAGCAGAAAGAGGCAAAATCAGAATCAATGAATTGCGAGATGACTTGATTGGTGATTTGCGTATAGCAACTACACCTGATTTAGCAGTTCAGCACATTATTCCTGCGTTATCTCACTGGATGTCTGCCCATCGTGGTTTATCTGTTCATTTTGAAGTGGGGCATCGTTATATCGACCTAATTGAAGAGCGAATTGATATTGCAGTGCGCATGAGTTCTACACCAGTAGAAGAGAGTAGTACTGTAGTTCCTATGGCGTTTGTTGATCAGATTTTGGTAGCCTCTCCCAGCTATCTCAATCAATCAAGCCCGATTTTGCATCCGAATGATTTAAACAACCATGAATTGCTTTCCATCAATGCAATGAATGAATCACGCAGTTTTAGTTTTCAACATGCTAAAACCGGTGAAAAATTACATATAGAGATGGTAAGCCGTTTGCAAAGTAATAATTTGCAAGTTGCTAAAGCCTTATGTCAGCAGGGACATGGTATTGCCAGAATCTTATATTTAGATGCTCAAAAAGAACTTAAGGCTGGTTCTTTAATTGAAATCCTTCCAGATTGGAAACTCCCAGCTTTCACTTTATATGCAGAGATCGCAAAACACGATCAACAGCCAATGAAGATTCAGCGTTGTGTTGAAGCGCTTAAACAGTACTTTAGCCAATTGGCAGGCGGAAGAGCCATGCAAATTGTTCGCTAATTTTATCTTATTCATAAAAAAGGGCTTGTCATTACAAGCCCTTTTTTATTGAGGTTATTTTTGCTTCAGAGTCGCAACTTCTTCTTGAGTCTCTTGTGGAAGATCATCAGCTGTGAGCTCTTCATGCTTTTTGATTTTTTTCTTATTTTTCTTTTTCTTCTTTGGCTCCTCTTCAATTTCTGCACCATCTTCAATGGCTTGCCAATATTCGAGTTGTTCCATTACAGCAGCATAAATAGAGTGTTTACTGTACTTACCTTTTTTGTCGAGTGTACCGACAGGGCGGGCCATTAAAATCTCAAGCGCTTGATCAATGGTATCAATCGCATGGATATGGAATTGGCCACTTTGCACCGCATCAATCACATCTTGACGTAACATCAAATGTTGCATGTTTTGACGTGGAATAATGACACCTTGTTTGCCAGTTAAACCTTGTAATTTACACGCATCATAAAAGCCTTCAATTTTGGAATTTACACCACCAATCGGTTGAACTTGACCTAACTGGTTCATAGAGCCAGTAATTGCCCATGATTGATCAATTGGTATTTGGCTAATTGCTGAAATTAATGCAGAAAGCTCGGCAACTGTTGCACTGTCGCCGTCCACTTGTCCATAACTTTGTTCAAATGCAAGCGCAGCAGAGAAATGTAAAATCTGTTCACGGCCAAAGTGAGCTTTCAAGAAGCTAGACATGAGCAACACGCCTTTAGCATGTAGTGAACCACCAAGTTCTACACTACGCTCAATATCAAGAATATCGCCGCCACCTTGATAAACTGATGCAGTCAAACGTGAAGGTAAACCAAACTCAACATCTGCATAGTGAATGACGGAGAGGGCATTGATTTGACCTAAACGATGACCAGAAGTTTCGATTAACTGAGTTCCACGCGACAGATCTTGCCAGTAAAGCTCTCTTAAATAGCCTAAGCGATATTGTCTATGTTGTAGTGCAAGGTTAATGTGCTGGTCGGTTACAATCTTTTCATTGGCTTTAAATGCATGATGATGCGCTTCGCGAATGAGGTCACCCAAAGTTGAAGCATGTAACGACAACGAGCTTTGATCTTCTGCCTGACGGCTTGAATCGGTAAGTAAAGCTGCTAAAGCACTGCGATCAAACGGAAGCAATTTATCCGCTTGTACATAGTCAGCAATTAGCTGCATGTAAGCTTGTTCATTTTCGTCATTACGTTGTAATGTATCGGTAAAATCTGCACGAATTTTAAATACACTACCAAGCTCTGGTTCTACTTCTAAAATTTCATAATAAATTTCAGGTTCCGCCATAAGGACCACTTTAATATCAAGTGGAACTGCAGCAGGTTCTATCGAGATAGAGCCTGTTAACGTCAACATATGTTCAAGAGAAGACAGCTTGAGTTGGCCTGATTTTAAAGCACGCTTTAAACCTTGCCATGCATAAGGCTGTTCAAGTAATTGCTCGGCCTCAAGCATTAAAAAACCACCATTCGCTTGATGTAGAGCACCGGGGCGAATGAGAGTGAAATCTGTGGTAATTGTGCCGTTGTGAGTAAGTTGTTCTACATGACCAAGCAAGTTGTAGTGCGTTGGGAAATCTTCAAAAATAACCGGTGCACCGCTGTTTGGTTTGTTTGAGACAATCACATTGGCTTGATAGCGTGCTGGCACACGATTGAACATAGCTGGAGCAAAGTCATCTTCTTCTTGCTCTAAAATGAGCTCAACATTGTCAATTACATCTTGCGCATACTGTTTTAAATAATCTTCAAGGCCTTTGACTTGGCCATATTTATTTAAAATCAAATCCATGCGTGGCATAACCACTTGAGTTGCGATGTCTCGATTTAACACAGACACTTTGTCACGTGCGTCATCTTCTAAATCGCCTAAATGCAAACCAAGACGCTCGAGCTTTTTATCCATGTAACGAACATTAGCTGCGATCTCAGCACGCTGCTTGGTATTTAAAGCATCAATTTCTGTTTGAGTCAGTTCTTGCACCTGATCATCTTTTACTTGTACAGGTACAAAACCATGTTTCTCATTTCGAGAAATCAATTTTAAATCGAGCTCTTCGCCTTCTTTTGTTAACTCAACCAGCGCTTGTTGTTGTTCATCTCCAGTTTCTTCACGGATACGCTCAATACGGTTATGGTAAGTCTCGGCACTAAAACGGCGCTCAAGCTGTTTTAAAATAATTTGCCAAGTTTGGTGAAGAGTATGCTGAAACTTCGTTCCTTGCCCAGCAGGGAAGCGTAGAGCAATTGGTTGGCGTGCTTGCTTAAAATTATATACATATACCCAATCATCTGGAGTAGGCATTGTTTTCGCATGTTGTTGGAGTAAACGCTTAATCATGGTGCGTTTACCCAAGCCTGCTGTTCCTACTGCAAAAATGTTATAACCAGAGTAGGGTAAAGAAATGCCTGCTTCTACTGAAGCTTTGGCACGGTCTTGCCCTAAAAAGTTATTAAGCGGTTTTATACGTTTTGTAGAAGCTGGGATATTTTCGAAATTTGGAATATGCGTAAGTTGTTCGGGTTTTAAGGCTGTTTTATCCAAAGTCATTTTTATATCAGGTTGCTCAAAAGCTGAAGGAAATGCATTTATTGTGACGTTTGTGGTGTTTGTTTTAGCGAGTGATAAAGTTGAAGTTGTCACTTGATCAAGTTTTTGTGTCACTGTTGATATCCAGCAAAAGAAAACGAAGGTTGAAGATTAAAGGTATACAGGTTTAGCATAAAATATCAAGCAAACTTGCTGCTTTTATCACCAAAACAAAACTTGATTGCAGAAAGAATCTTGAAAGCAATTGTAAGAAGCGATTGAATAGGCGCATTTATAATTTATGGAAAATAAAAAACGAATGACCACACAAACCTCTGGTTGGGTCTCGGCGTTTAAAGCATTTTTAGACCGTCGTGCATTAATTATGCTATTTCTGGGTTTTTCTGCCGGAATACCTATTTTATTGATTTTCTCTAGCCTTTCTTTATGGCTAGGTGAAGCGGGTATCGATAAAAGTGCAGTCACTTTTTTCAGTTGGGCAGCTTTGGGATATTCCTTTAAGTTTGTTTGGGCACCCTTAATTGATGAGTTGCCAGTACCAGTCTTAACCAAGGCTTTAGGCCGAAGACGCGCTTGGTTGCTAATCGCGCAGTGTTTAATTGTGCTTGCGATTTGTACCATGGCTTTTGCCGACCCAGCTTTAGGTCATAGTTACCTTGTTCAAATGGCGGCAGGTGCAGTGTTGCTTGGGTTTTCGGCGGCAACACAAGATATCGTGATTGATGCTTATCGTATTGAGTTAGCTGAAACTGAAATGCAGACGGTGTTAGCATCTACTTATAATGCGGGTTACCGTATTGGTATGATTGTAGCGGGTGCTGGTGCATTATTTTTAGCAGCACATTTAGGAACAGCTAAAGGCAACTATATTTACGAGGCTTGGAAAACCACCTATTTAACGATGGCAGCAGTCATGTCGGTAGGTATTATTACAACCTTGCTTGTCCGTGAACCTAAGGTTAATCGCGTATATAAAAACTATAAAACCACAGATTATTACCGTCTGGTTCTAGTCTTCTTTGTAGCGGTCATTTCGTTTGTCATAACTTATATTTACTCAGGTCAAATTACTGAGGCAATTTCTAAAGCTGGCGATATTCAAGACAGCGCAGCTTTATTTGGCTTAGAAGCTTTAAGATTTTTAACAGCAACAGGTACTGCCATTTTAGTCGGTTACATACTGGTGAAAATAGGCGTGGTCAACCAACAAATGGCAAAAGAAACTTGGATTGCACCAATTCTTGATTTCTTTAAACGTTATGGTGTCAAACTTGCGTTAGTGCTTTTATTCTTGATTGGTTTCTTCCGTATTTCAGACATTATTGCGGGTGTAATTTCAAACGTCTTTTATCAAGATTTGAACTTTAGCAAAGAGCAAATTGCCGAAGCTGTAAAAGTTTATGGTGTTATCTTTAGCTTGGTTGGTGGCTTCTTAGGTGGCCTACTCGCGCAGCGTATGAACATCATGAAACTGATGTTTGTTGGTGCTGTATTAGCAAGCTCTACTAACCTCATTTTCATTGGTTTAGTAAAATCTGGCAAACCGCTTGATATGGTTGATGTTCAAGTGGGTGATAAACATTATAAAGCTCAGCCAGATGAAGTGGGTTATTGGAAGATTAAAGTCCCGAGTTCCACTTTTGATGGGACTAAACAAGTTGATGTAAAAGCTGGCTATGCTTTGCAAGGTCAACAAGCAGAGACCATAGTCCGAGTTCAACCATTAGTAACAACGCATGCTGAACATGTTCCTCTACAGATTTTACCTTTAATGGGAAGTGACCAAATCACTGCTAAATCTTCTGAAGGCAGTGTGGTTGTTCGTGGTCAGTACTTTGGCAAAGCTTTATCGCCTAACCAAAAAATTGTGGTGAATCTTGATGGACAAAATTTTGATGCAAAAATGACAGATCAAAAAGGCGTGTTTAACGCTGCAATTGATATGCAAAAATTATTGTCATCACCAAGCAAACAACTTACTGCTTCGGTGGTTGAAGGAAACCAAAAAGTATTATCAGTTTCACATCCATATGAAGTCGCCTCAAACTCTGCACCAAAAGCTGAATTAGATGTGAACATCGAACCTCTACCATACATTGACACCAAGTCAGGTCAAGAAGTTGAGATTAGCGGTAAAGTCATCAAGCCTTATAGTTCACTGTGGCTCTACTTCGCAATTGTTGTAGATAATATGGCTTCGGGTCTTGCTGGTGCAGCATTTATTGCATTCCTTTCGAGTCTAACCAGTGTGTCATTTACTGCTGTTCAATATGCGATCTTTAGTTCACTCATGACCCTTACACCAAAACTTTTAGGTGGATATTCAGGTACCATAGTGAGTAATATTGGGTACCCAAACTTCTTTTTGATGACCACACTGATCGGGATTCCAATCTTAATTTTAGTGGTTTGGGTTGGAAAACTACTCAAAGATCATCAAACACATGAAACAGAAAAGGCAGGTGAATAAACATGCGAATGCTTCATACAATGTTGCGAGTAGGCAATTTAGAACAATCTTTAAAGTTCTATACCGAAGTATTAGGGATGAAGTTACTTCGTAAGCGTGATTATGAAGAAGGTCGTTTTACACTGGCATTTGTTGGTTATGGCGATGAAGAAAATAATACCGTGCTTGAACTTACTCATAACTGGGATACATCAAGTTATGATTTAGGTAATGCTTATGGTCACATCGCAATTGGTGTCGAAGACGCTTACAAAGCATGTGAAGAAATTAAAGCACGTGGCGGTAAAGTTGTGCGTGAAGCTGGCCCAATGAAGGGTGGCGTTACGGTGATTGCCTTTGTTGAAGATCCAGATGGCTACAAAATCGAGCTCATTCAGCAAGATGCAAATGCTAGAAATAATTAAATAATTGACTTAGGTGCTTTAAGATTTAGGTCTTAAAAGCCTAGCTTTATTTTTATAGCCCAGTATGATGAAGGCTTGACCAAATGGTCAATTTATCAACTGGGTTTTTATTTGTCTAAAATAATCATAGGATGTGAACATGCTGAAGTTCTTGGCACTTGATCGATTTACAATTTTGTTGGTTGGTATGGTGCTACTAGCAACATTTTTTCCAGTCAGTGGTCAAGCTGCGCAGTATTTCAATACATTAACTACAGTCGCGATTGCAATTTTATTCTTCCTACATGGGGCTAAGTTGTCTCGTGAAGCTGTAATTGAAGGTATTTTGCATTGGAAAATGCATTTACTGGTATTTGCAATTACGTTCTTTATTTTTCCTGCTCTTGGTTTATTGGCTAAACCTATTCTTTTACCTTTATTGGGACAGCAGCTCTATTGGGGCTTTCTGTTTATGTGTTTCTTACCTTCTACGGTTCAGTCTTCTATTGCTTTTACTTCAGTGGCAAAAGGGAATGTGGCAGGGGCGGTATGTAGTGCATCTTTCTCAAACTTGGTCGGTATGTTCATTACGCCAGTTTTAGTCAGTTTCTTTATTTTAGGGCAGAGTCAGCACGGGTTTGATCCTACATCGTCCATTATAGAAATTACGCTGTTGCTATTAGTGCCATTTGTTTTAGGGCAATTGCTTCGTCCTTATGTTTTTCCATATATGGCAAAAGTACCAAGCATTGTAAAAGCATTCGATCAAGGTTCAATTTTGATGGTGGTCTATGGTGCATTTAGTGGGGCAGTAGTTGCTGGACTTTGGCATCAAGTGAACTGGAAAACCTTACTTCTTTTGGCACTTGCTTGCTCTGTATTACTGACTATTATTATGTTGCTTGCACTGTATTTACCACGTGCTTTTGGTTTTAGCCGTGCCGATCAGATTACCGTGTTCTTTTGTGGCTCAAAAAAGACCTTGGCGAGTGGGGTCCCAATGGCACAAATCTTATTTATTGGTCAGCCTTTGGGAATGATTGTATTGCCAATTATGATATTTCACCAAATACAGCTAATGGTGTGTGGAGTAATCGCAAATTACTGGGCTAAATCCCAAGATTAAGTCGCAAAAAAAAATTATATGGCGTATAATACTGTCCACTTGTTGTGCTTAGCTCTAACCCTAGAGGTTTCGGTGGGCCAAAAGAATGGTCTGTTGTGGTGTTGATCTGCTTGAAAAAGCCTGCCTCAATTTAATTGAGAGTGATCAATTGCGATGACAGCTTAAGCCTTTCTTCAATTAGGAGTAATCGACGATGCGCGCCGATATTCACCCAAAATATGAAAAATTAGTTGCAACTTGCTCATGCGGTAACGTAATCGAAACTCGTTCTGCTTTAGGTAAAGAAACTATTTACCTTGACGTATGTTCAGCTTGCCACCCTTTCTACACTGGTAAACAAAAGAATGTAGACACTGGTGGTCGTATCGACAAATTCAAACAACGTTTTGCTGGTATGTCTCGCTCTATCAAGCGTTAATACTTCAAAACGAAACAAAAAACGGGCTTATGCCCGTTTTTTGTTTTTAGCGTACAAGACCATTATTGGTCTTGCACATCTGTTAAGCGATCAAGCTTTTTCTGAAAATAATCACCTTGTAAGAAACGTGCTTCCACATTCCATGCATTAGCAAACAAGTTCATATCATTTAAATTAGCCAATAAAATTCCAATCGGTTTTACAGTCAAATAGTTCAGTACCTTTTCTTGCAAGCTATTAAGTCCTTGGTCTGAGCTTAATAGGTCAGTTTTGCTGGACTGTAATTTTACAAGCTGAATATCAAGCTGCTGCAAAATTGAATCGCTATATATAGAAGAAGCAAAGTCTCGGATTGAAACTTCCGCACCATGTTGACGTAAACGACCAATCAGCGGCTGAGCTGTTGGGAGGTAGTGCTGAAGTGCTTGTTCCGAAAATTGCAAAATTAGCGGGCTTTCAAGTTTGCTACCAATGATGGTAAGCAGTTTTGAAATCAGTTCAGGGAATGACTTATCTTTCAGCAAAATATCAATATTAAGGTTAATAATGAGTCTTGCTTTAGGATACTGAGCAATGAAGTTATGAAGCTGTTTACATGCTTCTACCAATATCCAGCGGTCTAGTTGAATTGATAGTTCAGCATCTTCTTTTAAGTCAGCTAAGTCATTTAAATCATGCCATTGTTCATCAGCAATAAAGCCACTCGTCACTTCATAGTTATGAGTTTCTTCATCATGCTTGTCATAAACTTGCTGATACTTCAGGTGTATTTGGCCCTGAGCTAGTTTTTGTCTTAACTGCTGCAGCAAAGAAGACTGCGAAGTCGCCTCAAAATGTTCAATCGTTAAATCAAGAGGAACAGCTTCCATGCTCGGCGAAACTGTTTTTTCTACGATAGGCGTTATTTCAAGCTGAGGGGTAACTTGAGGTAGGTTCTGCTTTTCAGCTTCATTAAGTAATGAGCTAAATGAAACCTCAGTGAGTGGTTGATTAAGCGGAGCATAGCCAAGCTTTAACTGTACCGAAAAGTTTTGCTCATTCACTTTTAACAAGTGCTCTTTTTGCAAAGTTTGCAAACTCGTCAACTGAGAGTTTAAAACTGTACTATTTTCAGCTTGTAAAATGCCTACATACGTACCCAAATCGACTTGGTAAATCGGCATTTGAGCATGGTCTTTTAAAAAACCATGTAGCTGATTGAAATACTGCCCCAAAGTCTGCCAACCCTGTTGAAAGAGACGTTCTGGGCACTGCGCAAGTCTAAATAGAACTATGGCATTTGCTTGGGCAGGGTGGGTCGATAAATGTCGGTTAATCTGCGGCCAAGCTGTGCTTAACCCAGTCGTTTTCTCGGACGGTGCCGTATTTGCTGGTGTTTTTAAATCAACTTGATAGTCGATGGTCAGCTGTACAGCATCTTCTTCTTGGCTTGGAATAAATTCCAGTTTTAAAGCATTATTACCAGAAATGGCTTGATGCTGACTTTGGATTTCGAAGCGTGCTTGATCAAACTGTCCTAAAGAAATTTTCTTAAAACGCTGTTTAAAAATATTTAAATCGTTGGGTTGTAAGACATCTAAAATTGGCAAACCAATAATATCTTCTTCTTGCTGAAAGCCAAAAAGATTCAAATACTCGGTATTTGCCTTAATGTGGATGCCTTCTTGAAAAATAGCGACCGCTTTATGGCTGTTATCGACCAATGTTTGCGTATGCGTATGAATGGTATCAAGCTCCGCCAAAAGGCGTTGTTCCTTTTGTAAAAGGCGGCTGTATGACAGTGCTCGAACAAGCGTAATATAGAAATAGTCCAGAGGTTCTAGCGGGACTACATCATAAATACCTTTTTGAATATAGCTTTGATATTGCTGCGCTTGGTAATCATCTGGTTGTAAAAGTAAAATTGGTAGCTGTGGCTGTTCTGAGGCTTGAACAAGGGAGAGAGTTTGTTCAATTTTCAAATCATATGCGCGACCAAAAATAATGACATCCCACGATGTATTGAGCTGCTTTTCAAAACTTTTTAAATCATCAAGTAATAAGGCATTAACTTGATAATCATTCCCCGATAATAAATTTAAAATTTGGTTATAACGTAATTGGTTATCATCAATAATGAGTAAACGTATTTCAGTACGTTTTAACCTTTTAGATAGTAAAGAGTTTCTCACTTTAATGCTTCCCATAAATCTTGGCTATTCACGTTACTATTCTTTTTCAGCATGAACTGATCAAGCAGGTGTTGCTGCTGCTCATTCAAAAGTTCAAATTGAAATTGAATAAAACTTTGAGTAATGAGTTGTGCTTTGAGTAGATACACTTTGATTTCTTCTGTCCCCAATCGTAAATGAATTGTTTGTTGCTCTCTAAAAATTTGAGACCCCGGTAAAATAAGCGTGTTTTGTATTTCTTCTAAGTTTTGAGTTTGTAGTAATAGTGCAGGGTGGTAATTACGAGTATGGCGCTCTGCCTGAATATGTACAGCACAAGGGAACATGGCTTGTGAAAGAATTTCTAAACCCAGTTCCAGACTTTTTTCTGTTGATTGTTTAATCCAGCGAATCACACCACCACGCCACTGACCATGCAGTGTTTCTTTGACTAAAATATATTCGCCAGTTCTTAAGTTTTTAGGCGCTTCACCAGACCATTTAATACGATAGCCATTAACACTAATATCAAGCACAGTGGTTTGATAAATGGTTTTACTTTCACGGCTTAAGCGTTGGTAAGATGAGGTTTGTTGCTCTTTTTTCTCTAGGTTTGATAAAACTTTCGATTCGCTTTGTAGATTATAGTTATTGTTAAGCTGTAGCGTTTCTTCAAAGTTTTTTGCTTTAGATAAGTAAAAATGAGCAGTACTTAACCCGAAACAGATTTGTAGTGCAGCATTATATTCATAACGTTCATGACGGCGTTGTGCTGTTGTGCCCAAAATGGTTTGAACGTGAAACTTTAACGCTGGGCTCAAATAAATCTTTTCGTTTTTAGACATGTATTGAGCATTTTTATGCATGGTAGCAGTGACATGCTCAAGCAATGCTTGCGTGCTAATAAAAATACTTGGATTGAAGTTTGAACTTTGCTTTTTGTTATATACAGGTGGGTGGTCTTTAGTTGGATCGACCACATACTTTGTTAAAGCAGAGTCTTTAGGCAAGATCTGAATCATGCGTGCCCAGTCGAAACTACATTGAAACAAAGCCTGAATTTCTGATTGACGAATCTGATTGGTATTAAAAATATCTAATAAAATAAGCTGTGCATAAGCCTGCGTAATATTCGCTAACGGGTGTTGCACGCCTTGAATATGATTAATATTGGTTAAATGGTATTTGTGCTGAACGGCTGTTTCATAAAGTTGATGTGCAATTAACCATTGGCCTTTTACAGGTTCGCTATAGAGCATATGCTGTTGGTATAAAAGATTGGTCAGTTGCTGCAACGCATGGAATGTCGCCAAAATACGCGCAGTTTGTAAGTTTTTCTTTTGTTTAAAAGAAAACAAAGAGAACTTCTGTTTTTGCAGCTGTTCGTGGCTGGTTTGCGCAATATTTAAATAAATGCTGGCAAAATAACAGCGCAACAGCATTGCCAGCTCAATAATATGCTCGTTGCGGTCTGTACTAATCACACCTTGGTTAAAGAAGTTCTTTTCTAAACTTGCCAAAACATTATTAATGGTTGGGTGAAGCGTTTGAATTAAGTCAAAGCGAAGCGTTTCACTGCAATTTAATTCATTTAACTCCAAAATTGCGGTAAATAGCGCTTTTGAAGTATCACCCAATTGCATAATAGAAAGGGTAGTGACCCATTCATTAAGGTCTTTAATGTTGGCTTCACAAAAGCTTAACCGTTCACGAGTACGTGCGGTTTGATTGTGAAAAATGTCCGAAAGTGCATTATTCATCATCACTTATTATATAACTCAAAAAGTTGTAGCCCCAAAAAGCGGTGTTTTATTCTTTTCGCCCGCAATTTCCCTGACGAGTTTAGGAACCAGATATCCAGGTAGGCTCGCTAACACGTCTTGATATATCGCATCTATTTCAGATGGCATTAAATCAAAATGTTGTGCACCTTTTACTTTATCTAATACGTGTAAGTAATATGGCATAACGCGAGCTTCAAATAGACGATAACTTAAATCAGTTAAAGTTTGAGCAGAATCATTGACACCTTTTAGCAATACCGCCTGATTTAGTACAGTAATGTGGTGTGAAGATAACTCTATCAACTTTGAACAAGTAAAGTCATCGAGCTCAGAAGCATGGTTCGAGTGTACCACCAGAATAATACGCAGCCTACTGTTTTTTAATAAAGAAATAAGCTCTTCGTCGATTCGATTTGGAATGACAATAGGAACTCGTGAATGAATTCGCAAAATCTTAACTTGTTTGAGAGATGATAAACGTTCTAGCCAAAGTGCAAGCTTACGGTTAGAAAGTGTAAGTGGGTCACCTCCACTTAAAATCACTTCATTAATGTCAGGATTGGCTTCGATATAGTTTTTAATATTGAGCCAATCATCATTTTTTGGCAGATTTTCCTGATAAGGGAAGTGACGGCGGAAACAATAACGACAATGCACAGCACATGCACCCGTCAAAGTCAGTAAAAAGCGCGATTTATATTTATGTAAAACACCCGGTAACTGGTTGGCTGCTTCTTCACCTAAAGGATCTGTAACAAACTCAGGATGTTCCTCAAGCTCTAAATGATGAGGTAATACTTGTAGTAAAAGCGGGTCAAGCGGGTTTTTAGCGTTCATTTTTCCGACGAACGCACGAGGAACACGCAATTTAAACTTTTCAGAAGCCAGAATCGCACCTGATAATAGCTGATCTGAGGATAACTCGAGTAGGCTTAGCAATTCAGAAGGATCAGTAATAAGGTCACTGAGTTGTGATTGCCAGTTTTGCTCTTGGTATAAATAGTTTATCATTTGACACGATTAAGATAATGCAACAACGCATTATATCGCATAGTTGACTTGTTAAGTTTGGAGTGTGCCTTTCATGGCCTATTATTCTACAAATGATTTCAAAGCTGGCCTTAAGGTTATGCTTGATGGTAACCCATGTTCTATCATGGAAAACGAATATGTAAAACCAGGTAAAGGTCAAGCGTTCAACCGTGTAAAATTACGTAACCTTAAAACTGGCAAAGTATTAGAAAAAACTTTCAAATCAGGTGACTCTTTAGAAGCGGCTGACATCGTTGAAGTTGAAATGGAATACCTATACAACGACGGTGAAATGTGGAACTTCATGGATCCTGTAACTTTTGAGCAAATCGCTGCAGACAAAATTGCAATGGGCGATGCTGCTAAATGGTTAAAAGACGATTCAAATGAAAAATGTACAATTATGTTGTTCAACGGCGTACCTTTAACAGTAAGCCCACCGAACTTCGTTGTATTAAAAATTGTTGAAACTGATCCGGGCGTACGTGGTGATACATCTGGCGGTGGCGGTAAACCAGCTAAGCTTGAAACTGGTGCGGTTGTTCGTGTTCCGTTATTTGTTCAGCAAGAAGAAAGCGTTCGTGTAGATACTCGTACTGGCGATTATTTAGAGCGTGCATAATAGTTAAAAAATAAACTATTATCGAAGGGATGATGTCAATCATCCCTTTTTTTATGCGAAAGTATAAGAGGAAAAAAGAAAAAGGAGGAGTAGAGTCACAGGGATTAAGAGAAACAGTACATAACAATATAAAAATGCTGTAGTTATTTATTGAGAGGTTAAGAATGGACACAATGCAAGCGAAATCTACGCTTCCCTCCAAGCTGGTCTGGAGCCTAGTGGCAATTATAGGTGCAATTTCTTTTGGGATGCTGGCACTCAGTCGTGGTGAACATGTTAACGCGGTTTGGCTTGTACTGGCTGCAGCATGTGTATATAGCATCGCATATCGATTTTATAGTCTATTTATTGCAACTAAAGTATTTGAATTAAACCCAAGACGTTTAACCCCAGCACATCGTTTAGCCGATGGTCTGGATTATGTACCCACCAATAAATATGTGCTTTTCGGTCACCACTTTGCTGCAATTGCAGGAGCAGGGCCGTTAGTTGGACCAATTTTGGCTGCACAAATGGGCTTTTTACCAGGCACGATCTGGTTATTGGTCGGTGTGGTTCTGGCAGGTGCGGTACAAGACTTTTTAGTCTTATTTATCTCAACACGCCGTGATGGTCGTTCACTTGGTGAAATGGCAAAGCAGGAGCTTGGTTCTTTTGCTGGTATTGTCGTAATGCTCGGTGCGCTTGGGGTAATGATTATTATCCTTGCAGTACTGGCGTTGGTGGTTGTTAAAGCACTTGCACATAGTCCATGGGGTGTCTTTAGTATTGCAGCAACCATTCCAATTGCATTGTTCATGGGCGTTTATATGCGCTTTATCCGTCCGGGACGTATTGCAGAAGTTTCAATTATTGGCTTTGTTTTAATGATGCTGGCAATTGTCTATGGTGGACATGTTGCAGCAGACCCGTACTGGGGGGAGTTCTTCACTTTAACTGGTACACAACTGACTTGGTGTCTCATCATTTATGGTTTTATCGCATCGGTATTGCCAGTTTGGTTGTTATTAGCACCACGTGATTATTTATCAACCTTCCTTAAAATCGGGGTGATTCTTGGTTTGGCAGTGGGTATTATCATTGCATTACCTGAATTGAAAATGCCAGCTGTAACTCACTTCATTGATGGTACAGGTCCAGTTTTCTCAGGTAGTTTATTCCCATTCCTATTTATTACCATTGCCTGTGGTGCCATTTCTGGTTTCCATGCACTTGTATCTAGTGGTACGACACCAAAACTCGTCGATAACGAAGCTGATATTCGTGTGATTGGCTACGGCGGTATGCTTATGGAGTCTTTTGTCGGGATCATGGCAATGATCTGTGCGACAGTTTTAGACCCGGGTGTGTATTTTGCGATTAATGCGCCAGCGGCAGTACTCGGTACAACTGTAGAAACTGCGGCAGAAGCTGTACGTAATTTAGGCTTTGTGGTTACCCCAGAAATGTTAACCGTATTGGCTCAAGAAGTAGGTGAAAGCTCGATTCTTTCACGTACGGGTGGTGCGCCTACCTTTGCTATTGGTATGGCTCATATCATTTCTGAAATTTTTAATAGCCGCCAAATGATGGCATTTTGGTATCACTTTGCCATTTTATTTGAAGCGTTATTCATTTTAACTGCTGTAGATGCGGGTACTCGTGCTTGTCGTTTCATGGTGCAAGACACGGTAGGTATTGTTATTCCTGCGGTTAAAGCATCAGGTTCATTCTTTGGTAATTTGGTTGGTACAGCCGTTGCAGTTGGTGGATGGGGCTTCTTCGTCTATCAAGGTGTGATTGACCCATTAGGTGGCGTTAATTCATTATGGCCTCTGTTTGGTGTTGGTAACCAAATGCTGGCTTCTATGGCACTCATTTTAGGTACAGTCATTCTGTTTAAAATGAAAAAAGAAAAATATGTATGGGTAACGATTATTCCAACTATTTTCTTGTTCGTGACCTGTATGACTGCTGGTTGGCAAAAGATTTTCCACGAAAACCCAAAAATTGGTTTCTTGGCGCAAGCGCATAAGTTCTCTGATGCGATTGCTCGCGGTGAAATTATTAAACCAGCCAAAACTATTGCTGAGATGCAAAACATTGTGATGTCGAATCAGATTAATGCTGCGCTTTGTGGCTTCTTTATGATTGTATCGATTGTCATGATTATTGCCTCAATTGGTATTGTTCGCCGTGCTTTAGCGAGTCGTACTCCGACTGTAAATGAAGCACCTGCGGTATATGCCGATCCTGAAGTGGTTACCACTCGAGGAGAATAAAGATGAATTTTAAATTTGCAAAAAATGGAACTGTCATTATTGCGAAAATCATCAAAATGACAGTGCTCTCGCAAAAAGAGCTATTACTTTCTCCAAAGAACTGGTCGCGTATAGCAACCTTGTGGCAGCGTTTGCAGCAAAGCTTTCGTCTCATGGTAGGCGTGCCGGACTATCAAACGTATTTGGAGCACATGAAAGCTCATCATCCTGATTTAACACCTATGGATGCGAAGACTTTCTACCGTCATTGTGTTGATGTGCGTTATCCATCGGCAGGCGGTACTTTAAAGAAATGCCCTTGTTAAATTGAGAGTTAAATTCAGCTAAACAAAACGGTATGTGGTTGAACCATGTGCCGTTTTATTTTTTTTGGAAAATGAAAAAAGTTTGCTTAAAGTCTGCTCATTTGTATTTTTTTCAATGGCAAATCTCTTGTTTTGCTTTTGAAAAATGAATATTATGCTTTCCATTCTAGGTGTATAGCTCAGTTGGTTAGAGCGCTACGTTGACATCGTAGAGGTCTCCAGTTCGAGTCTGGATATACCTACCAAGATTTATAAAGGGTTTACATCGTTTCATAACATGTAAGCCCTTTTTTTATGCCTGTTTGTCGCATTCTATATTTGGTAGAGTCGGAAACTAGGGATTTTAGGACAATAAAATGAATATCGATACTTTAAAGAATCAAATAGAGTTTGAATTTAAAAATGTTACTTTGGGGAATGCTTATACTCTGCCTGAGGAAGACTATGCCGATACAAGCTACTGGTACTTTGATAAAAGGCGCACCGATTTAAACTTAACTGAGGAAGAATGGGTAAAGCAGGAACTTTTCCTTCTTGAGACTGGTAATTGGTTTAGAGAAGACTTTAAAGAGGCTGTAAATGCAATTAAAGAAAAGAGGAAAATGAATAATAGGTACAGTAATCCTTTTGAAATACCTGTTTCATATTTAGACAACTACCATACGGGTTTTGGTTTTTTAGAACCTCAGGGATTTCTGTTTTATACCCCAGCTATTATGAGTTCTGTTTTAAAAGACGCCGAAGTTCTATCTTCACCTAGTTTTTTATCTTGGTTTTATCGTTTAAGAAGTTTAAATACTTTTGAAGAAACTCCTAAGTTATTAAATTGTTTTACCAAAGCACAAATAGAAATGTTAAAAGACTTTCTGTTATTTATTTCCACTCTATCTCTAGAGATGAAAGAAGGAGTAGATAAGTGTTTAAATAATATAAGTTTATTAGGATTCTGAGTGTAACGATAAAGGGGTTACATCGTTTTAATAACATGTAAGCCCTTTTTTTATGCCTGTTTGTCGCATTCTATATTTGGCAGAGTTGGAAACTAGGGATTTTAGGAAAATAAAATGAATATCGATACTTTAAAGAATCAAATAGAATTTGAATTTAAAAATGTTACTTTGGGGTATGCTTATACTCTGCCTGAGGAAGACTATGCTGATACAAGTTATTGGTATTTTGATAAACAACATTCAGACTCTAATTTAACATTGTACGAGGTATAGCGATTCGTGAATTAAGTTTGACGATTTAATTTTACTATCTCGCTATTTCTTATACAGTAAATGTCAGCAGATCCATATTAACAATATGGATTAATGCTTATAATAAACTCCCATAAATTGATCAAAATTTATTGGAGTTAGGGTAGTTGTACATCAAATATTGGATGCATAAAAAGTTGCTTGAAAATGATGAATAATAAATATAGAGCCATGCTATTACTACTTTTGTTGATTGTTGGCTTGAATGCATGTAGTAGTCCGCATTCACCTGAGGGGAAAATGGTTGTTACCGGTATATTGTTATCCCCAGTTCTTATTCCTATTGCTATTGTTAAGGGAACAACAAAAGCCACTCGTGAGACTTGGAACACAACAAAAATTTCAATAAAACATAAGTCTGCAATCAAAGAAAGTAATATAAAAGGCTTAATTCAAATTTTGGACGTCTATTCTACACATTCATCCAAAACTGATATTGAAAGTGCTGCAAATAAGATGGTGGAACTTTATCAAAATAATAAACTTGATATGACACAAATGGATCAAGTGCTCTATTTAGCATATTCATATTCAATATTAAGCAGCAAGGAAAATAAATATGGGTATTCAAAAATTGATAAGGAAAAAATATCAAAAGCTTGGGAAATCATAAAAATTTATAGTAAACAAAAACAGTTATATGATGAGGAAATAAAAAAACTAACAGCTTCGGGTAAACAGAAGGATTGTTTGTGTGATAAATATAATATTATTGGAGATAGTGAAATTTTTGACTCAATTCGCATCGGGTTATATCTTGCGGATTTAAATGACTTTGATGATGAAAAAAGAAAAGAAGTTGTTGAAAAATGTGAAAATAATATTCCAAACTATGAAATTATTTATATGGATAATGGCGGAATTAACGCTTATTTATTCTGCTCAAAGGTAAAGCACGCGTTATTATGGTTTTAGGAATGATTCAACAAATGTATATGAAATAGTCGTATGCGACTTTCTAAAATTAATTTTTATAAAGTGACATAGCTATCTACCTCATAAGTAGAAGAGGTAAAGTTGATAGAAGTATTCTGAATTCAAATACTATGAGAGTAGACTAATTTTGTGTTTATAGTCCCCCTTATTATAGGAAGTAATATCTTATTGATTATTAATGCTCTTGATTTTTATATTTTGATCAATGATATTGGGTTATAGGTGTTAGTACTTCTATATAAGAATAATAATTTCATATCAAGGAGATATGGATGAGTTCACATGAGATTGGACGTCAAAAAATGTCAGCAATGACATTGGGTGCTTTAGGGGTGGTTTTTGGTGATATAGGTACTAGCCCACTTTACGCTTTTACCCAATGTTTTCATACATCACATAATGTTCCTATAAATGAAGCGAATGTTCTAGGCATTTTATCCTTGATTTTTTGGGCACTGATGATCGTGGTGTCCTTGAAATTTAGTATGTTAATTATGCGTGCTGATAATCATGGTGAGGGCGGCATTTTAGCTTTATTAGCTCTTAACATGCACAATAAGCAAATTGGGCCTAAAGTGCGCTTTGGGTTAATCACGATAGGGTTATTTGGTGCTTCATTATTTTTTGGTGATGGCATTATTACCCCCGCTATTTCAGTATTGTCAGCAGTAGAGGGATTGTCCGTAGCAACCCCTATTTTTACACCGTATGTGATACCAATTACGATTGTGATTCTAATTGGATTATTTATGATCCAGAAGAAGGGAACTGGATCCGTAGGCCGTTTTTTTGGACCTATCATGCTAATCTGGTTTTTATCATTAGGTTTTATTGGCCTATCTCACATTATCAAGAACCCTTATATCTTGAATATGCTTAATCCGTATTGGGCTCTTCCTTTCATTGAAAATAACCCCGTGACTGCATTTGTAGTTATGGGAGCAGTTGTATTGACGATTACAGGTGGAGAGGCTTTATATGCGGATATGGGCCATTTTGGTCGTAAGCCAATTCAATTAGCTTGGTTTTTGGTTGCGCTACCGTGCTTGGTATTAAACTATGCAGGACAAGGTGCGTTGATTCTGCAAAACCCGCAGGCCATCGAGAATACTTTTTTCATAATGGTACCTAAAATAGCATTATATCCTATGATTGCTTTAGCAACTGCTGCGACAGTAATTGCCTCTCAAGCAGTTATTTCAGGTGTGTTTTCTATGGCACGTCAAGCTATCCAATTAGGTTATTTACCACGTTTTGCTATTGATCATACCTCTGAATCTGAAATTGGTCAGATTTATATACCAGCATTGAACTGGATGTTGCTTGGTATGATTATTGGTTTAGTGCTTATGTTTCAATCTAGTGCTAATCTAGCTTCGGCTTATGGTATTGTGCAGTAACTTTAACTATGTTCTGTGACACTATTCTAGTTGCTTTCATCATGTATCACTTATGAAAATGGCCTTCGTGGGTCATGTTGTTAATTGCGATACCTTTGCTAATTCCAGATCTCCTCTTTATTGCTTCAACTTCATTAAAAATTGTAGATGGCGGCTGGTTTCCATTAATGATGGGCGCAATCACTTTTATAATTATGACAACATGGCGCCGTGGACGTGAATTACTACTGCGCAAGTTGCAAAGTGACACTATGCCATTAGATTTATTTATTAAGAGCTTGGAGTCTAGTGCTTATATGGTGAGTGGAACGGCTGTATTTATGACAAGTAGTCCAAAAGTTGTTCCTCATGCTTTATTACATAATTTAAAACATAATAAAATACTTCATGAACGTAATATTTTGATCACCATAAATACTCGTGACATTCCATATGTAGATGAATCGGAACGTATTGATGTCGAAGTGTTAGATAAGCACTTTTTACGTGTCACTGCTTATTATGGATTTAAAGAGCAGCCAAATGTACCTCAAGCATTAGAACAAGCTTTAACTAAGTTGAATCAACCATATAACATTATGGACACAAGCTTTTTTGTATCACGTGAACGTGTAATTCATAACGTAGGTGATGGTATTGTTTCATGGCGTGAAAAACTGTTCATTTCTATGCAACTTAATACGAGTCCTGCTAGTGATTTCTTCCAGATACCAGCTAACCGAGTGGTGGAAATGGGGAGCCAAGTAGAGATTTAGGGACGCCTTGATTGATTTTATATGTGCAGAAATGAGAGGCTTTTAAAGGCTTAAATTTAGAAGATTTAAGCCTTTTTTTTTGCCTTTTTGTCGCATTCTATATTTGGCAGAACTAGTGATCCAAACTCGATTATTAATCGTTCCTTGACTGAGAATACAATCACAAGAAGAAGTCGATAATTTAAAGCCATTTAGTGGATTATTTTTTGTAGTTTTTAATCAAAAAGTAAAATAAAATATTTGAAAATAAGGGGAAATAAATGAAAAAACTATTTTTAGTAGCAATATTATTGGGGTTGACGGGATGTGGGGATAATAACCAGAGCGATACGTCTCAATCTGATACAACACAGACGACACAATTACAAACAACCGAATTAGCATTGCCAACAACATCTAATTACAAGTTAGCAGCTTCATCACTAATGATGAGTCCAGCAATATCACCTTTAGGTGGTTGGTCAATTACTAAGTCGACAACTATGGGGGCATCGACATTAGTTGATGCAGTTAATGATACTAGAGTTTCCGCAGCACTAATAACACCAAATGCGAAGCAAGTAGCAGAAGTATTACGTGGCGGGGTAGCTGGAGTTGCCTTAGCTATTGCAGTTGATCAATTACTTGATGCAGTAGACTGGGTTTTGGATCCTGCGAATAATAGTATTAAGTATAAGGAGCAACTACCCAATTACCCTACAGTTCCATGGATGTGGGCAACTGGTGCTGGTCAACAATCAGACTACATTTATCCTACAGCTGAAGCCGCTGGCCGAGCCATTTGTTCATATTACGGTGAAGGTTATAAAGAAATTTACTGGTACTCCCATCCTGTTAATGCACCTGTTGCATATGTTTGGTGTGTTACATCAGATGGTTATAGAGATCTTTGGGACATTCGTGGAAGAGCAAATCCTGCATATAATCCAAATGTAAAACTTGAGGAAAAATATCTCCCTCTCGAAGCCGTTGCTGAAAAAGTCATTTCCAACGCAGATACTGGTAGTTTAGACGCTCAAGTAGCAACTAATGCTGCAACGCAAAATATTTTAAATGATGCTATTCAGGCTGAACCTATTGTTCAAGAGCTTGAGAATAATGCTAATAATAACTGTCCAACTGATATGATAAATAATGGAAGTTGTTGGATATGTTCTAAAGAATCATATGTACCAATTAGGAGTAGAGTTGTTTATGCTAAAGAGGTTGTCTTTGGATTAACCAAATGTTCAGTTGCAATGAATTCTAGTCAATTATTAACTAGATATAAGGCATATTCTGAGCTTGGTTCAGCGCGTGATGCAGAGAATGCGTGTTGGTCTCCTTCAGATCCAGACCATTTAAATGAGGCGATAAAAGCTAAAGCTACAGCAGCAGAATGCAACACGTATTTAGGTGCGCTTGGTCAGTAGAATGAAGAACGAAAATTTATTACAGCTAATTGAGCAAGAGTATAAGGATGTTACTTTAGGTGATAACTATACTCTTGCAGAAGAAGATTATGCGGATACCAGTTATTGGTATTTTGATAAACAACATCCAGACTCTAATTTAACAGCAGAGGAATGGGCGAGCCAAGAGCTTGGTTTTTTTGAAACATGTGGGTGGCTTGCAGCAGATCAGGAAGAGGCTATTCAAGCAATCAAAGAAAAAAGGAAGATGGCTAATAGATTTAGAAACCCTTTAGAAATACCTTCATTATATCTAAATATGCACTTTACAGGTTTCAGTTACTTAGCTCCTCAAGCATATTTATTTTATACTCCTGCGATTATGAAGCACTATTTAAATGAACCAGATTTTTTTTATAATAATAGCTTCACATGGTGGCTTCATCGATTAGAAAGAGCTAATAGTCCTGATTTGATTAAAGCATTATTAGAATACTTTGATGTACAACAAGTTGATGTACTTGAAAAATTCTTATTGTATGTTTTTAAATCAAGTAATGAATACAAAGATATCAATATCGCTTTAGATAACCTAAGGCTTATAAAATAAATGTAGAGACTTAACCAGTAAGAAAGTAAAGCCCCCTCTAAATTAGACTATGAGTGTCCAACTTTCGGGGGGCAGTTCACTACTGATCATTTCCCACTTTATAAACCCTCATTTAACAATCACTTATCTATTATTTATTCTTACTTTTTAATGATCTAATTTAAAACAAATGTCATTTTGTGTGCTTGACTGCAACAGGGTTGGGCACTATTCTTTGCCTGCTGGCCACATTGCCAGGCAGTTTTGACAGACTGCTCATGAACTTCCGCATCAGAGTTATTCTTTCTGAGGTATAACTTTGTGTGGTGACTACTCGTCCCTTTGCCGTAGCGGTAGGACGGGAGAGGGACACCCTCGGGTGTGCTAGTCTGAGTTCATGCTAGTCTGTCAACCTTCTTCCGTTCTGCCACCATAATTCTTAAATGTCTGGCAGAACTCCCAATAAAAAAGGAGTTGGCTTTGCACATCCATTATTTCTTGGCCGCCGTTGCCAAAAGCTATAACGACACAACTTAAAATTTAAAGCAGCTTGATCACCTTTAGGGTTTTCAGGCTTTAAGTCATTACGGCTCAAAAAACTTGCATCAACTATAAAACTTGAGATGTGCCAAGCACAGTCTTTATAGGCTTTGCTGTACTTTTTTTCTCCCAGAAAGGGCACAGGCTTTTTTTATCTCATTTATATACAACAAAAATTTATTTTATAACGGTAAAACTATGCCAAATTTAATTCTCCCAACACGTGCTTTTGAAGTTGTAAAAAAAGGGATTAATCTGTTCCATCACGGTGGGTTTCACATGGTCGGTGTCGACAAAATTGTGAGAGAAACCGAAGTGAACAAAATGACGTTTTATAATTATTTTCACTCTAAAGAACGCTTCATTGAAATCTGTCTAATTGTGCAAAAAGAACGTCTTCAAGACCAAGTGATTGCAATGGTCGAGTACGACGATGACACCAGTACACTCGATAAACTCAAGAAACTTTATGTATTACATACCGACTTAGAAGGGCCGTATTACTTATTATTTAGAGCTATTTTTGAAACTAAAAATACCTATTCAAAGGCTTATAAAACCGCGGTGAGATACAGAACGTGGCTCACCAATGAAATTTATAGCCAGCTTAGACAACTCAAAACAGATGTTTCCTTTACCGATGCCAGAATCTTTTTATATATGATGGAGAGCGCCATTATTCAGCTTTTAAGCTCGGATGGGACAGATGAAAGTGAGACGGTGCTTGAGTATTTTTTGCGAAGGTTGGTTTTTGGTTAAGAAAAATTACTAGCTTTACATGACTTAAAAAGCCATAAACTATGAAGCTTCAGTGATATTTTGAAAAAGCCACGTTAACGAGTCTAAGAAAAGTTGGATCTTTTTGATTGATAAGGTGTTGTGGCATAAAAATGAAGTTTTGATGAAAAGATGTGTTTTGAAAAATGAATAATAAATTCGTCATTTTCATTTTTTTGCCAAAAAAAATCAGGGATAAATAAAATATGTTTTTTTTCTTACATAGATCAAAAAGGATTTCTAGATTATTGCAGATGAGTGGAGTGGGGAATTAATTTTTTAAATCTGACCTTGAATATTATAATTTTTTAATTATTTTGGGGTTTTATTTTATTCAAAAAACTAAATTTTATTATGTAAGTAACTGAAAAATGTTTTTTTATTTTTCAGCGCCTGTGGGCGTAATACTCATTTGACTCTCATATTGTTAAGTATATCTTATTTGTTTAATTAATGGTTGGGAATATATAATGTGGATAAAATATTTTTACCGTTTTATATATTACAAAAAAAGAATATAAATTCTTCTTTATATTCTTTTTTTTAAGTTATTGTTCTTTTTCTAATAATATAGCTCGACCAAAAGGTTTTATTTATTTCATGAAAAAATTTTTTATTTTAGGTGCATTATTCATTTCTAGTAGTTCTATTTATGCTGTTTTACCGCCTTTTACAACACAAAACTTATTGAAATATGAAGGTAAAAAAGTTGACCATCTATCGCGTTTAAGAGTTAACCTAACTGTTTCAAGTAAGACAGATACTGGTGAAATTAATGTTTCAGATTTAATTCTTTGCTCAGCCTCTTCATGCTGGAAAGCTGAAGTTAATAAGTACATACCTGTAGCTAATAGTAGTACTACTAGAGGTCAGCTCATAGCTGATGTACTCATTCCTGAAAATGAACAAATTAATCAAATTATCTTTGAACCGACTACGGGCAAACAATCAATAGAAGGTGAGCTCAAACTGGTTCAACCAGTAAAAATTGATTCTGAATATCAAGGAACTAATCTTTATATTGTTTTGAATAAAATAGATAAAGGTAATGGGGTAGCAAGATATCAACCAATGGCTGCGACGGCACTCCCTTATAATCCTGAAGCTAAATATTATTTAGTTGATCCTAAGTTTAATCAATCAATCAATTTAAATAGTAAAAGTTCAATTACTTTTCCTTCAAGTTTTCTAAATCATCCCCAACTTTACATAATCACTGAACATAATGTTGGCAAAAAATTTCCTATGCTTGATATTTATCCTTATGTGAAAGGAAATGGAAGTTTAAATATTAAAATTGCTGAAAAAGATAAAAAAGTGACTACCACAACTTTAAGTAGTAATACAGCAACCCCTATAGCTTACTCAGAAATTTCCGAGTCAAGTACTCGTGTAATTGAAGGCTCAGACTATCCCAGTAACGCCGCACAAAAAGTCACTATGGCTGCGGCTGCTACAACTTGTTCATCTACGATAACTGCAAATTTAGCTTCTTATAGAACTACATTACAATCTACTGGAGTAGCACGAATTTCAGCTTGTGAGAATATTGCACCTAATATTCATATTGCATTGATTAATGCAAAAGATACTCGGATCAAATATGCCTTGCCAGTATCAGTTTCAAGTACAGCATCTGTTCCCCATCAACTTAATCTAGTACGTATGACAAATTATGGAGGCATCGCATTAGTTAATGGTTTTATGTGGGATGGGGATGCTGGTGCTTTAAGCGGCGGTAAAGGCACAGCTAAGGGTTTTCTCAATACTGATAATGTTATAAGGGCTAAAAATACTGATGGCGGAAATAAATTAACTTTTGGAGTAAGTAGCACGAAAGGGTTAGGTTTCTTTGAAACGAGTAGTCCAACTTATAACTTCCAAAGTTATGGTTATAATTTAATTAGTAGCTCAACATCTGTGGTTAAAAACGGTGTTTGTACAACAAGTACTGAAAATAATAGATGGTCTGCAATAGGAGCTAACTTATCTACAGGTGAAATTGTTATGGTTTCATCTACTTCATCAGGAACAACAACAGCTGCTGATCTGTGTTCTGTATTTAAAGCATTTGGTATCAATTATGCAATTCGTTTAGATGGAGGACCTAGTGCAGCAATGATTATTAGTGGTACACATCTTAATCCTTTAACAGGAGCTTCTTATTTGAAATACGGAAGTATGAGATATATTGCTTATCCTATTCAAATCAAAAACTAAATTTTTTGATAGATATATAAAAAGCGTAATTCTATTATGCTTTTTATATATTAAATGATGATGAAAACTACTTTAGATTTTGTCGATCATCGAATGTTTAAATATTCAGTAAAAAAGAACTTGGACTGAGAAAATGTTAGCTCTATTTAAAATCTGATAGTCACACAAAAAATGATAACTATCAGATTTAAACGAGAGCAGTTCTATATGCTATTCATGTTCTATATGCTATTCATTAAAAACTAATGACTCATGACTATCTATAGAATGAACAACAACAGATACTTTCCATTGTAGTTATAGCTTTACTAAACAATAGTAAGAACTTCGGTTACAGGCTTACGTATTTTTTGCGCCCAATTATTGGTTGTTGGATAACCCACCGCAACAATCATGACAGGCAATTCATTCGCTGTAAGTTCAAAATCTTGAGATACTTGTTTTGCATCAAATCCACCCATGGCACAAGTTCCTAAACCCATTTCTTGTGCTGCGAGTATTAAAGTCATTGCAGCTAAAGATGCCGAGCGAATAGCCTCATCGCGCTGTAATATAGCGTTATCTTGATAAGCATGAGTCGCTTGTCTTACCCAACTATCAATCACTTTATGTCCCATAATATTATTTTCTAGGGATGGCTGAAGTGCGTTATGCAGTTGATGATGCGCATCAAATGTGCCGCAGATTATAAAGTTTACGGAAGCATCGGTAATTTTATCTTGTCCGAACGCTGCCGCTTTCAACAATTGTTTTGACTCTTCAGAACGTACCGCTATAAAGCGCCAATTTTGTAAATTATAAGCCGACGGAGCTTTAGTTGCTAATTCGACTAATAACTTGATGGTCGCTTCATCTAATGAGCGATTTGGCTGAAAGTTATTAATTGATGTGCGAGTTTCGATAGCGTGTTGTATAGAGATGTTCATATAAGCCTCAGAAAAGAGAAAATAATTTTAAAGTTAATCATTAATTACGACGTGCTGTGGTCCATTGCACTACGAACACACTAATGAGTACGATGACTAATCCTAAAAGGGCAGTTCCTGAAATTGACTGTGATAACAAAGCCCAACCCAGTACCACCGCAGTAAGGGGACTAAGTAATCCAAGGGATGCAACAGCTACACTCGGCAGACGGCTTATGCCTCTAAACCAAAGCACATAAGCCACTAAAGCACCAGCCAAGCTCAGATAAGCGTAAGAAATATATTGGACAGGTTTTAAAGTAGGGAGAGGTGCATCTACCATCCAAGCTATAGGTAGAAGAATTAAGCCCCCAATCACAAGCTGCCAACCCGTAAGAGCGAGTAATGGCATATCTAATTTCCAGCGAGATGTGAGCCACACACCACACGCCATACAAATAGCACCTAATAGGGCAGCTAAGATTCCAATCGGTTCAAATACGGTATTAGGCGATAACAGTAAGATTGCCATTCCAAACATACCTATGACGGCTGCCCATAATGTAGATCTGAGCGGTGACCGACCATCTACTACCCAAGCGATTACCATTACAAGTAAAGGCTGAATTGCACCAAGTACAGCTGCCAATCCACCCGGTAAACGATAGGCTGCTATAAACAAAAAGGCTTGGAAAAATCCTATATTGAGTGCCCCAAGTATGATGAGGCGCCACCAATCATTTTTTGCAGGCATGCGACGAGTCAACAAAAGTAAAAGTAAGCCTGCTGGTAATACTCGTATAAGTGCAGAGGTAAATGGACGGTCGGATGGTAAAAGCTCCGATGTCACAATATATGTGGAACCCCAAATGAGAGGAGCTAATGCGGTGAGTAAAATATCTAACCCGCGTGATGTTGGTAATGTATTTGACATATTGTTGTAATTTATCTTCAATTCAAGATATTATTATGTTGTCACACTAATTAGCTTGAAGTCAAGATAAATGAAAAATCAGAACGATAGTCTTGAAAAAGATGAAGTTGATAAAATTTTAGAACAATGGGCGAAAGAGCGACCAGATCTTGATGCCAGTCCTATGGGGCCTATTGGTCGCATTAAACGCTGTGCGACTCTGTTAGAACGGCTTTTAGAATCTACGTTCTCAACCTTTGACCTGAGTCTTTGGGAGTTTGATATGTTGGCTACCCTTCGACGTTCGGGATCCCCATATAGGCTAAGTCCAACTGAATTGTTTTCAGCATTAATGATTACTTCTGGGACAATGACACATCGTTTAAAAAAACTAGAGCAGAGGAACCTTATTGAGCGTATCGATAACGAAGAAGATGCTCGTAGTATGCTCGTTCAACTTACCAGTCATGGATTGGAACTCATCAATAAGGCAGTTGAAGCACATGTAGAGAATGAACGTCATATACTTTCGGTACTGTCGAATAATGAAATAGACAATATCAATACTTCTCTATCAGTACTGCTTCAATCTTTAGAGAAGTCTTCAAAAAAGGTTAAGTAAAAATATAAAAAAGAACTCTTTTAAATTTAACTGCATCAGCCTGAATGATGCAGTTAAATGATAAATATTAAGAAATTTCTAAAATTTTCTGGGCGATATATAAATCTTGTATAGATAAGCCTGAACTATCATAAATTGTGATTTGGTCTGGTGACTGCCTTCCTTGAGCATTTACTAAAAGCACATCACCTATATTTGTTAAAGTTGCAGACATAGGCGCATGTTGAAATTCACCAATGAGTTTAGACTGAACGTCAAGATCACAAAATAAACCACTATGTGAAAATAACTCTGGCGGAAGTTCTTGTTTGCCTTGTTTATCTGAACCCATAGATGAAATATGAGTACCAGCTTTAACCCATTCTGCTTTGAAAAGAGGAGTGTGGGAGGACGTGGCTGTCACAATAATATCGGCTTGTTCACAGGCTTCTTTTGCACCGGTAATGTTAAGCTTAACGCCTAACGGTTTGAGGTCTTCTGCCATTTTTTCAGCTTTCGTTAGGTCACGTCCAACTATCAAAATCTGTTCGAAATTTCTAATTCTCGCTAAAGCCTCGCATTCATATTTGGCCTGATTTCCTGTACCAAATATGACTAATACTTTTGAATCTTTTCTTGCAAGTACCTGGGTCGCAACAGCATTAGATGCCGCTGTTCGAAACGCGTTGACTTTGCCTGCTTCGATAGCTGCTGCCATTTTTCCATTGGCTTGATTAAATAATAAAATGAGTGCGTTATGGCGAGGCAAACCATTTTTAGGGTTATCTTCCCAAAAAGAACCAACTTTAAGACCAGCTAAGTGCTGAGTCGCCGATGACTTAACACTAAAGGTATTTTTGCTATCGGAACCTTGACCGTGAACCACAGGAAAACTTTTAGTGTCAGGTTGAGTTGCAGCAATTAAAGCTTGGTAAATGGCATCATAAGCCAGTTCATGATTGATGAGAGCAGAAGATTCAGACTCAGAAATAAATCTCATCACCATCTCCAAAAGTTTATTTAAATTAAGACACGAGCAAGTCGAGAGACGAATAGCATGTGATACCTATCTATGACGCATTAACGGACATCATAGATAGACATTGGCTTTTATTAAGCGGATAAAAACTCTACATATTTAGAAATATCGACATTCCCGCCACTAATAATGATGCCTATACGTTTGCCTTTTAACTCATGCTTTAAATTACGTGCAGCAGCAAATCCGAGACATCCTGTCGGTTCAACCACCATCTTCATTCTTTCAGCAAAGAACTTCATACAGCTAATGAGGTCTTCATCTTCTACTGTCAAAATATCATCTACATTCTTTTGAATAATAGGGAATGTTAGTTTGCCTAAATATTGCGTTTGAGCACCATCGGCAATGGTTTGTGGCGTGTCAATATGAACAATTTTTCCTTTTCTAAAAGACATTTGTCCATCATTTCCTAGAGCAGGTTCAACACCATATATTTTACAGTTAGGCGAGAGCTGGCGAGCAGACAGGGCAGAACCTGCCAATAAACCACCACCACCTAAACATACAAACAGATAATCTAGGTTACCCACTTCTTCAAATAACTCTTTAGCAGCCGTTCCTTGACCCGCAATTACATGAGGATGGTCATAAGATGGAATGAGTGTCAGGCCATTTTTTTCGGCGATCTCTTTTCCAATTTTTTCCCGATCTTCTGTATAGCGATCAAATTCAACAATATCGGCGCCGTATTCTCGCGTTGCTGCCATTTTTGCCGCAGGAGCATCTTGTGGCATAACGATTATGGCTGGAATACCCAGAGTTTTTGCTGAAAGTGCAATCGCTTGTGCATGGTTTCCCGAAGAGAAAGCAACTACACCCGCTTTTTTTTGAGCTTCACTAAATTGCAAAAGCGCATTCATTGCACCACGAAATTTGAAGGCGCCAACACGCTGAAAGTTCTCACATTTAAAAAATACTTCTGCTTCAAACTCATTGTTCACAGTACGTGAAGTTAAAACAGGAGTCTTATTTGCAAAACCTTTTATACGTTCAGCAGCGGCTGCGACATCTTCATAAGTGGGAAGGGTTAAATTTTTCATAATTAAACCTAATTCTATTCAATGTTTTCGGATGCAAGATTTGCTATTGCTCAAGTGACATACAATATATGGACCTTGTTTAGATAAAATATATAGATTTAGATAAAATGTCTAATTTTATTTTCTAATGTGATAACAATGAGATATAAGATTTTGATTTACATTAAGTTTAAAATTAGATAAAAAGTCTAAATTACTATTGCATGCTTTACGCTAGGACTTGAAATAGTAACTAAGTCATTTGGAGGAAATACCTTGGGCAATCGTGATAAACATTTACTCACTCAACTAGATACTATCGCGAAAGGGCTAAGTGAAACGCTATTTCCTTTTTGCGAAGTTGTTGTCCATGACTTAACAAATCCTGAGCATGCCATACTCTCTATACATAACAATTTATCTGGTCGAAAAATTGGAGATCCTGCCACTGAGCTGGGCTTGGCTAGAATCATGTCTCCAGAGTTTCCAAACCTCATTTCAAACTATGCAAACCAGTTTGCAGATGGTCGTCCTGCCAAAAGTACATCTATTGGGATTAAAGATGAAGATGGGCAATATGTAGCTGCTTTATGTATGAACATAGATTTAACCCTATTTAGGGGAATGCAAAGCGCTCTAGATCAGTTCACTAAAATTGAAACTGATAACATTATTGAAAATCTGGAACCGAATGGTACAGAAGCAATTCGAAGATATATCGATCAATTTGCCTCAAAACATGCTACGACACCGCGTATGTTAAAACTCAATGAGCGCAAACAATTAATACATGAACTCAGGAATAATGGCTTATTAGACATTAAAAAGGCTGTCGAGACGGTTGCTCAGCATTTGGGTATCTCTAGAGCAAGTGCGTATTTATATGTAAAGGAAACTCAAAACGATTTTTAATAATTTATAAAATGAGGGTGGTTTTATTTAAGCTATGTTGAGAGTGGTAGTGTGTAACCTTCGAGTTATTTTGAAAGGTTACTCATCCAGTTTTTTGCTTTAAAAGTTTTATAGTATTTATCAAAAAATAACTTGTTTAATCCTTATGGCTCATTTAAATAATTGAATAGACATAAATCAGGTTTGTTATAGCTGTACTAAGGAGGTGGTTATTTGAAGGTATTTATTATTGTATTTATTACCATTTTTTCCAGTGTGGGATTATTTCTGTTAATTGCAGCTCTTCGCTATCGAAAGAATTATTCATCATCGGGGGAGCATGATTATTCATCTTCATCAAGCCATTATGTTCATGACAATAGTAATCATCATAGCTCAAGCCATTCAAATGATTGTTCGTCATCTTCAGACTCAGGCAGCTGCGATAGCGGCGGTGGCAGTGATTAAAAAGCCCTTTTATATAAAAGGGCTTTTAGCTTTTTAAGGTAAATCAAACCAAATAAATTGACTGTCTTCAAGTGCATGAATCACGGCGTTATCTTCAAACACTAAAGCATCACCAGCTTTAACTTCTTGATCACCAATACGAATTACACCTGAAATTACATGAACGTAATTTACCCGTTTTGATGTTTCAACAGGAAGTTCATTTCCTTTTTCCAATACAGCAGATTTTACTTCTGCATTTTGGCGAATGTGCATTGGTGCATTTGCATCAGGTCCTGCAATTAAATGCCATTTATTTGGATCTTTACGTGGGTCCAAATTAATTTGTTGGTAATTTGGCTCGGCTTCTTTTACGTCTGGAATAATCCAGATTTGTAATAGATGTACGGGTGTATCAGTGTTGTTGATTTCACTGTGCGCCACGCCTGTACCAGCACTCATGAGTTGCCATTCACCAGCCTTAATTTGGCCTTCATTTCCCATGGTATCACGGTGTGAAATTGCACCATCGAGCACACAGGTTAAAATTTCCATGTTGTCATGAGAGTGCGTGCCGAAACCGTTATGGGCATCAATTCGGTCGTCATTAATAACGCGTAATGCACTGACACCCATATATTTAGGGTTATACCAGTTACCAAATGAAAAGCTATGGTAAGACTCTAACCAACCCGCTTTAACATGACCACGATCTTCACTACGATGCAAAAAAGCATTCATGATTTGATCTCCTCAAATTATTATTGATCTCTTGAGGACTATGTTAAACCTGTAGAATCAAGCTAAAAATAGAGTAGATGCAACATATTGTTGCGTTTTTAATATGATGAAATGTCTATAAATATTCGTTTTAAGTTTTAGATATAAAAAAAGCCTGCATAAAGCAGGCTTTTTTTTTTTAAAGATTATTCTAAGAATTTAACAGTAACACCAGAACGTACTTTATTACCTAAATCGTTAGCATCCCAGTTGGTTAAACGGATACAACCGTGTGATGCAGTTTTAGAAATTAAAGACGGGTTTGGTGTACCGTGAATACCGAATGACTTTTTACTTAAACCAATCCAGATATTACCTACAGGAGCGTTAGGACCTGGTGGTAAAGAAAGTGGTTTTAAGTTTTTACCTTGTACGAAGTTCGAAGGTGAATAGCTATACCAAGGGTTACGCGCAACACCAACTACCTTATAAGTACCGGTCGGAGATGGCGTATCAGTACTGCCAATTGTTGCAGGAAATGAGGCAATCATTTGATTGCGGCTATTAAACAGATACAACTGTTTAGCACCTTTATGCGCAATAATTAAATGAATGTCTTCTGGTAAGTCATTGCGTACGTTTGGAACGATAACTTTCTCACCAACTTTTTTGAAGGTTGCTTTCGGGTTTAATTTCTTTAAGAAACCTTCATCAATATGGAACTTTTCGCCCAACATTTCAGTCACACGCGTGTAGTACAAACCTTTCATTTTGGCTTGTAATGCGTAGTCAGAAGGAATTGACTCAGCATATGGACCTTTTAGGTCTGCATCTGTAATCGTGTATTCAATAAATGCTGGTTTTGTTTGTTTTGCAACAAGCGCATCCCAAGTTTCTTTAGTTAACTCGCCAGTAGGAGATAAACCATTCATTTGCTGGAAAGATGCAATTGCTTTTAGGGTATTTTTACCGCTCATGCCATCAATCGCACCCGGTGAAGCATGCGCGTTATTGAGCATGACGTGGGCACGTGCATAAACTGGTAATTGACCTTTACCAATATTTTCATACCACTCAGCATTATTTAAGCCATCTAATGTCCATGAAACAGCTGGAGCAGAAGTAGTAGACTTAGATGCTGTTGTTGTTTTAGCTGGTGCTGTCGGTTCTGAAGCAGCAATGCCTGAGTCAGCATTTGGGTCTTCAGCTTTTTGCAAATTTTGTAATGTTGTAGACGCTCGATTTAAGTCATTTTGTTCTTGAGCAGTAATCTGTGTCTGAGCTTGAGCTTTAACAGTTGAAGCAGCATCTACAGCAAGCGGATCAATCGGATCTTCTACAGGAGCAGATACTTTTTTAGGAGTGACTGGTTGCTCAGTTGTTGACGCAGCCAAAGCAACATTAGCAATAATACAACTTAAACTCATAGCGAGTAATGAGCGAACAAACATGTAATTCAACCTTAAGAATTTTCATATAAGCAATAGGGTAAGAAGACTGATCCTAATGTTTATAAAATCACCAAAAACGCAATGTGTGCGTATTTAAGTATTGGTGAATTTAAGCATTAAAGGAATATCAATAAACCCGATGTAACATGTTGCAAGTATTGCAGAAAACCGAGCTACTTGCAGTAGACTTTTGTGTAAATATGCATTTTTTAGTAGATTGACAAGTTTTTTGTATGAAATTGAAATTATAAAAACATTCACCTTTTTGATATGATGCTGCCACATGAAAAAGATAGAGATCGGCAATGACGACACTTAAAAATGATCGTTTCTTACGTGCTTTATTACGTGAGCCTGTAGATACCACTCCAATATGGATGATGCGCCAAGCAGGACGTTATTTGCCTGAATATCGGGAAACACGCTCAAAGGCAGGTGATTTTCTATCTTTATGCAAAAATACAGAATTTGCTTGTGAAGTAACTTTACAACCTTTGCGTCGTTACGATTTAGATGCAGCAATTTTATTTTCAGATATTTTAACGATTCCAGATGCTTTAGGACTAGGCCTTTATTTTGAAACAGGCGAAGGCCCTAAGTTTCATAAAACGGTTCGTACTGAACAAGACGTAGCAAACTTACCTAAGTTAAATGCTAAATCTGATCTTGATTATGTCATGAATGCAGTAAGCACAATTCGCTCTGCTTTAGGTGGTCAAGTTCCACTGATTGGTTTTTCGGGTAGTCCTTGGACACTGGCGACTTATATGGTTGAAGGCGGTTCAAGCAAAGAGTTCCGTTTTACCAAGCAAATGATGTATGCGCAGCCGGAAGTTTTGCATGCGTTGCTCGACCATTTAGCAGATTCAGTGATTGACTATCTAAATGCTCAAATTGATGCAGGCGCTCAAGCCATTCAGATTTTTGATAGTTGGGGTGGGGCTTTAGCACACCGTGAATATGTAGAGTTCTCACTGAACTATATGAAAAAGATTATTGCGGGCTTGCAACGTGAAAAAGATGGACGCCGTATTCCAGTGATTGTATTCACTAAAGGTGGTGGTCAGTGGCTAGAGCCAATGATCACAACAGGTGCAGATGCTTTAGGTTTAGATTGGACAACACCATTAAATACAGCTCGCACTACAGTGGCCGGACGTGTCGCTCTGCAAGGGAATCTTGATCCGGCTGTTTTATACGGTTCGGCTGCTTCAATTGAGAAAGCAGTGAAATTGATGATAGACGATGCCTACGCAAATGGCGAAAAGACCGGTTACATTGCTAACTTGGGCCATGGGATTACTCAGTGGGTAGATCCAGCGCAGCCAAAAATCTTTGTAGATACAGTACATGAGTATAGTGCTAAATATCTAGGATAGTTTTTTGTGCAATATCTGTTTTTACCTCTTCAATTTATTGGCAAGGCTGTTTCGGCAGCCTTGTTTGGTATTTTGCTATTAATTGCTTTTGCTCTGACAGCGCCGATGGGAAGCCATGAATATATGGGTTTTTATCGTTATGATTATTTACTCATCTATGCGCTCATTATTCAAATTTGCTTGCTGTATTTAAAGCTTGAGTCATGGCAAGAAGCCAAAGTCATTGCTTTATTTCATATCATGGCAATGGTAATGGAAATCTTTTTAACACATCCTGGCATTGCTTCATGGCAATATCCGCAGCCGGCTGTGTTTAAAATTATGACTGTGCCTTTATTTGCAGGCTTTATGTACTCGGCTGTAGGCAGTTTCTTTGCTCGCTCAATCCGTTTATTTCAGGTTTCGTTTGAGAAACTTCCAAGTTTTGGAAGCATGCTTTTTCTCGCATTTTTCTCATATATTAATTTTATGAGTAAATTTTTTATTCCTGATATCCGCTATATTTTATTTGCTTTTAGTGTTTATATTTTCTGGAAAACTACACTTTATTTTCAAATAAATGAACATAAATTTAAAACCCCGATGCTCCCAGTGTTGTTGACACTTGCGTTTGTTATCTGGGTTGCTGAAAATATTAGTACCTTTTACAAAATTTGGGTTTATCCAAGTCAGATTAATGCTTGGCATATGGTGGGATGGGGAAAACTCGGTTCATGGTATTTATTATTATTACTAAGTTTAGTATTAGTTCTTAAAATATTAGGTCATCGAGATAATCAAGGTAATTGGAATTTAAGATAAAAATTTCCTTTTCTCTTTTTATCATATTGTTTAATTTTTAATTGCTAAAAGACAAGCTTATCGTTATCTTTGAAGGGTGTAATAATAATTACACATAACAATACATAAGAAACAATCAATAATGATTTTTGGAGATATTCATCATGTTAAAAAAATTAGCTTTAGCTGCTTTGTTAGCAGCTGGTTCAAGTGTTGCTATGGCTGATAATGATGTAGGTTGTGGTGTGGGTACGCAAGTATGGGCAGGCAAAAAAGGAGTAGCGCCTAAAATTCTTGCTGCAACAACAAACGGTATTTTTACTAACCAATTATTAGGTATTACTTTCGGTACTTTAGGTTGCCGTCAAGGCGGAACAGTAACAGCTCAAGTTGTTACATTCACAAATGAAAATGCAGAAGCTTTAGCGCGTGATATGGCTGTAGGCCAAGGTGAAAGCCTGAACGTTCTTGCTGAGTTAATGCAAATCAAACCACAAGACAAAGACCGTTTCTTCAAAGTTTCAAAAGCAAACTTTGGTGAAATCTATTCAACAAATAACCAAAACACACTTCAAGTATTGGCATCATTACAAAACGTAATGGCTAAAGATGAAGTTTTAAAAGCTTACGTATAAGTTTGAAATTGAAAACCCTGTCATTTGGCAGGGTTTTTCTTATATTTAATGATAAAAATTGATGAGCTTAATGAAATCAGTTGTTTTAATTTTTGCCTCATTGGCAGTTAATATTGCGTATTCAGCAGAAATAAATCCATCTATTCAAAACTACTGGTCAGTTGCAGAACAAAAAAAATTAGACCAAGACATTACATGGCAAAGGCTCATGTATGCCAATAAAAACCATAACAGTGAAGTGAGTTATTCGGGTTATTTTATTGCAGCAAATGGAAAAAATAATTTAAAAGAAGAGTTAAAAGCCGATATTGCGGCATTGTTTACACCTGCACCAGATAACCAGTCAATTCGCTGTAAGTTTCCAGCTCGTAGTCAGTGGCTTATAAAGCAATTAGGCATTCAAGAAAATGAATTGCCGCAAGTAAAATGTCCTGAGTTTGAAAACTGGATTGGCCAAATTAAGCCTTATAAAGCGACCTTAATTTACGCGACAGATTTTATGGGGAACCCAAGCTCGATGTTCGGGCATACCTTATTGCGCCTAGACCCTAAAGATCAACAGCAGTTAAACCTCGTTTCTTACGCCGTAAACTACGCAGCAACTGTAGCAGGTAACGATAACTGGTCATATGCATGGAAAGGTTTAACAGGGCAGTATCCGGGTGAATATTCACTTATGCCTTACTACCGTAAGGTAAAAGAATATGGTGATTTCGAGAGCCGTGATTTATGGGAATATGAGTTAAAACTATCCCCTGAAGAAACACGCTTTTTAGTGAGTCATATTTGGGAAATGCAACATGTAAGCTTCCCTTATTACTTTGTGAGTGACAACTGTGCTTATCGGTTATTAGGCTTAGTTGATTTAGTTAAACCTAAGTCTAACCTCCAAGAAAAGTTTAATTACGCTTCTATTCCAATGGAAACCATTAAAGCGATGCATCAACAAGGGCTAACCAAAGCACCTGTGTATCGACCCGCTTTAGAAACTCAATTATTGGCCCAAGCTCATCAGCATGGTGCGTCTTTAGCAAAAGTTGCTCATAAAGTTACAATGATGCCAACAAAGCAATCTTTCGAAATACTTAAGTCATATAGTCAGCCAGATCAGGCCAAAATTCTTGAGATGGCTTACGATGATTTATATTTGCAATTTATTAGTCGCAAAGTTGAAGAAAGCGTTGCTCAACCACAGTTACGGCAGCTTTTGGCTTTAAGAAGCCAGATTGATTTAGATAAACAGCGTCAAGAACCGAAACGACCATCGACTGAGCCAACACAAGGCCATAATGCACGTAATGTTTCGCTAAAACTGGGCGAAGTGCAGGGTGATCAGTTTATCGAAATTGGACATAGACAGGCTTACCATGACTTGATTGATCCTCAAGGGGGGTATCGAGCTGGTACCCAATTGCTCTTTTTAAATGGTAGTGCGCAGTGGCGTAACGATCATTTAAAGCTAGAGCATCTTGATGTTCTAGAAGTGAACTCTTATAACCCGATTCAACCCTTTAAAACACCGCTTACTTGGGGATTTAACTTAGGTTGGCGTCAAGAAGCAGTTCATGACGGCGTTTATAGTGATGAAAAACAGCACGGGGTAGCTAGTTTTAATACCCAAGTCGGCTACAGTGTTGCAGACTATGAGCGTAAACATGTGTGCTATGGACAAGTTCAAGCTTATGTTCAAGCGGGTTCAAATTTAGATAAAGGCTGGCGTGTGGGAATGGGCCCAACTTTGGGCTGTATGAACCAATGGTTTGAAAAGTTTAACTCAGTGGTACAAGTTGAACTGCCATATTGGGAAGACCAAAACCAATGGAACTTACGCTTAAATACACAGTGGCAATATGCCATTAATAGCAACAATGCGATTCGTCTTAATTGGGATTATGAAAAACAAAATCATCTGGACTGGATGAAATCAAGTCTAGGATATGTTTGGTTCTTTTAAAGAATACGCCCATAAAAAAAGAGAAATGAGCAAGCTTATTTCTCTTTTTTTGTGTTTAGCTAAGGCGATTATTTCTTTATTGCATTCAACACAGCATAAGCCGCTTTAATGCGTTCTTCGTTTGGAATACGTTTATTGGTTAACATGACTAAGCCAATATTTTCTTTAGGAATAAATACGACATAGGTTCCAAAACCGTTGGTAGAACCTGTTTTATGGTACATCTTAACTGAAGGTTCTTTTGAAATAGCAGTCACTTTATTAGGCTTCATCACGATTTGTTCTGAATTACTGTCTAATAAAGTTTGTAAGGTTGCAGGATAAGAAAACTCTTCCCAACCAAGTGCCTGATACATGGTGCCCACTTGATAGAAACCTTTGTGAGTTTCATTAATTGCGCTTTGAATATCTGTCGGATATTTCTGTGGGTTCAGGTTGGCATGAATAAAACTTAGCATGTCAGGCAAGGTAGATTTAACACCGTATGCTGGAGCATCGAGTGGGCCAGGGGTAACTCGAATCGGCTGATTTTCTGGGTTGTAGCCAAATGCATAGTTTTGCATTTGAGATTTGGGCACATTGACATAGCTATGCTTTAAGCCAAGGTCTGGAAAAATTGTCTTTTCTAAGAACTGACTAAAAGGCTGATTCATCGATAGGCCTACAATTTTTCCAAATAGGCCAATACTTGGGTTTGAATATTGTCTATATTCACCAATTGGGTTTTTAGGTTTCCAATCTTTGAAAAAAGTTAAAACTTGTTGATCTGTTTGTACTTCATCTGGAAATTGCAGGGCAAGGTTACCACTGGTATAGGTGGCAAGTTGAAGTAGGTTAACTTGGTCAATCGGTGTATTTTTTAGTTCTTTCCAGTATTTACTTGGTGTGTCTTCAAAAGAGATTTTTCCTTTATTTTTGGCATAGGCACCTGCGGTTGCGGTAAATAATTTACTGACAGAACCTAGCTCAAAAATGGTATTACTATTTACAGCTTTTTTATCTTGAACGGACTGCAAGCCATAATACATTTCATACTTTTTATTATTTTGAATAACACCAACTGCCATACCGGGCACATTATATTTTTCTAATAAGGGTTTAAAGTTATGATCTACCAGTTGTTTAATTTCTTGGTCTTTAGAGGTGGTGCCTGCATAAATTGAGGTGTTAAAAATAAAGAGAGAAGGTAAAAGTAAGCAAGAAACTTTTTTAAATCGCATGATTAACTCATAAATTATTTAAAAAGAAAGATGCGTACTTTTATAACAAAAATCATCTAATTTAATTGTTATCTTTTATAGAGTTGGATTTGAACTTGATAAAATTAACCTATAAAAAAAGCCCAACATTGTCGGGCTTTTTTGTGCATTAACAACCAGATTAGTAGCTTTCTGGTACAGCACTTAAGAATTCACGGCGTGCTTCTTTATCGGTTTTAAAATCTCCGACAAATGAAACTGTACGGGTGGTAGATTCCTGTTTACCTACACCACGCATCATCATACACATATGTGCTGAATCGATGACTACAGCAACACCACGAGCACCAGTCACTTCAGCGACAGCTTCAGCGATTTGCTGAGTTAGGTTTTCCTGAATTTGCAAACGACGAGCAAACATCTCGGTAATACGTGCAAATTTAGATAAGCCAAGAACTTTGCCTTCTGGTAAATAGGCAACATGAACACGGCCATAGAAGGGAAGAAGATGGTGTTCGCAGAGCGAATAAAATTCAATATTCTTCACCAATACCATTTCATGGTTATCTGATGGGAAAACAGCATTATTGGTGACTTCTTCTAAAGTTTTACTATAGCCAGAAGTTAAATATGAAAAAGCTTTAGCCGCACGCACAGGCGTATCTTTAAGGCCGGGACGATCAAGATCTTCACCGACGGCAGTCAGAATATTTGCGTACGATTGCTGCATAGACATAAGAATGTTCACTTACACTGGTTGAACAAAACGGCATTCTACCAGAAAACTATCAAAAGACTGAATTCTGTAGAAAAAGCCGATTATTGTTTGTACTTGGGATTTTTTTCTGCTCGTTTAAGCAGAACGAGAACAGCGCCGGTGCCACCTTGATTTTCAGGTGCACTTACAAATGCCAAAACATCGCGATGTTGGCGTAGCCATCCGTTTACATAGGTTTTTAAAACGGCTTCAGGGCCTTTACCATGCACAATTTTAATGACATTTTGATTTTCATCTTTTGCCATCTGGATGATTTGTAAAACTGCTTCACGTGCTTGTTCAATGGTACAGCCGTGTAAATCCACTGCTTCAAACCAGCGCATTTTACCAGCTTTTAAGTCTTCAAAAACTTTATGCTGAAGAGTCGCTATGCGATAGCTTAAAGTGGCTTGGCTTGCGACCGGATTTAACGCTGCTTGAGTATCTGATAACTCGGCATGTTCAGCATCACGTCCGCCTTCAGCGGCTGCGCGTTTTGCTAGTGTTTGAGCATCAACTTTTCTGGCACGAGGTGGTTTTACATCAGCCACATTACTATTGTTGATGCGTTTAACACCTGCAACAGCCTGTTGAAACAGGTGTGTATCTTCCAATTCTTCAGTCTCAACCTGAGATTTTTTAGTCTCAGGCTGATTTGCGATTTTGCTTGAATGAGGATTGGAGATTTGCTTTTTAAATTGCTTCAATAACTTTTGTTGCTCTTTAGAAAGCGATGAATCTTTATTACTCATATATCTTCATTAAACCGTTTGAGGTTGTCCAAAAAGGGCAGTAAAAGCTTGATCTGGACGTGGTTGTTTCATAAAACTCTCGCCAACCAAGAAGCTGTGAATATCATGTTCTTGCATCATACGCACATCATCTGGTGTCGCAATACCGCTTTCAGTGATTAATAAGCGTGAAGACGGAAGTAACTTTTTCAAACGGATAGATGTATTTAAATCTACATCAAACGTTTTTAAATTACGGTTATTCACACCTAATAAACATTGTTCAGAAAGCTTTAACGCGCGTTCCATTTCTTCTTCGTCATGAACCTCAACTAGTACATCGAGTTGATGTTCAAACGCAGTTTTAGACATTTCTTCGAGTTGCTGGTCAGACAAACAAGCAACAATCAATAAAATACAGTCCGCATGCAAAGCACGGGCTTCAACTACATTATATGGATCGATCAGAAAGTCTTTACGTAAAGCAGGTAGGGCACAATGATTGCGAGCAATCGCAATATTTTCATCTGCACCCTGAAAGAAATCAACATCGGTTAGTACCGATAAACATGCTGCTCCAGCTTGCTCATATTGCTGGGCAATTTCAGCAGGATTAAAGTCCGCGCGAATAATCCCTTTTGATGGAGATGCTTTTTTAATTTCAGCAATTACACCCGGACGTTTATGTTTTAAAGCATTTGCAAAACCTCGAACTGGCGTTGCAGCTTTTGCGAGTTCTTCAACATCTTGCAAATTACGTTGTTTTAAACGTGCAGCAAGTTCCTCATGTTTACGGTCAACAATTTTACCTAAAATGGTATTTTGAATATTAATCATGAGAAGTCCTTAATCTGCCTGAGATTGTTTTAATGTTTTGGTAAATTCAGCCAAAACACTCATTTTTTCTAATGCTTGTCCGCCGTAAATAATATCTTGCGCAAATGTAACAGCCTGAGCATAAGTCTTGGTAATGCCTGCTACATAAATACCTGCGCCTGCATTAAGCGCAATCATGTTTGCAGCTTTTTCGCCAATGTCAGATTTATTTTTGCTTAAAGCATCTTTAATGAGCTTTAGACTTGCCGATGCATCAGCAACCACTAAACCATTTAACGTTTGTGACTCAATTCCGACATCTTCAGGGTTAAGTGTCCACTCAGTAACTTCGCCATCTTTGAGTTCGGCAACAGTGGTAGGTGCTGCAAGACTAATTTCATCAAGACCATCTCTTGAATGAACAACCATCACATGTTCGGCACCAAGTTGTTTCATTACTTCGGCAATTGGGCGACATAGTTCATCTGAAAACACACCAATCACAAAGCGTTTTACCCCAGCTGGGTTGGTCAGTGGGCCAAGTAAATTAAAAATACTACGAATACCAAGTTCACGACGTGGGCCAGCAGCGTATTTCATGGCTTTGTGGTGGTTTGGTGCAAACAAGAAACCTACACCCATTTCACGGATGCAGCGTTCGGTTTGTTGCATATCTAAATCAAGGTGAATACCCGCTTGTTCAAGTAGGTCTGATGAGCCTGATTTACTTGAAACGCCGCGGTTACCATGTTTTGCAATGGTTGCACCTGCTGCTGCAATCACAAAGCTAGACGCTGTAGAGACGTTAAATAAATTTTGTCCATCACCGCCAGTTCCCACGATATCAACTAAATGTTTGATATCACTCACATCAATTTTAATCGCAAATTCACGCATGACACGTGCGGCTGCCGTCATTTCGTCAATGCTTTCACCTTTCATGCGTAGGCCCATCATTAAAGCACCAATTTGTGCCTCGGTTGCCTCACCTTGCATGATGCTGCGCATAATTTCTTCCATTTGAGGCTGAGTCAAATGAATGTTCTTAGTAATGTGGTTGAGCGCCTGTTGGATATTCATAGTCATGATTTACAGCATTAATGATTAAAATTTTTAGGTGAAGTTGATCAAGAGTGGAAGGTTCGGCTTGTTGCGTTCCATGATTCACTAGCTATGGGGAGCTATGTTAGCAGAAAATAACCAAAGATTTTTGCTGTTCGATAAGAGATTTAAAAATTTTGCTCAGTGAAGATTTTGAGTCTATTCATAAACAAAATTTATTTATTGAAAAAGGTTTTAGTTTGTTGTGAGTTTTTATGATAAATAATTAACCATTTGGTATATATTAAACATAAATATATCTAGAAAAAATGTGTATAAATCAACCAAATAAAAGTAGATATAGTAGGGCGATCTTTATTTTGTCTACTAATAAATATGTATTTAAATAACTTGAAATATCTAGGGACGTTAAAAAATAAGCGCTCATTTATTTTTGTATTTGTTGCACTGTTTCATCCATTAGAAAGCTATGCACAAGAAACTGTAGAGCAACCACAAAACCAAACTAAACCAGATAAAGTAGTTCGTGTTGCTGTGACAGGATCTCGGATTTCAAAAGCACAAAAAGATGGCCCGACCAGTGTGACCGTTATTACCGCAGCCGATATTGAAAAACAAGGTTTTAGTAATGCATTTGATGCACTCAATAACTTGACGCAGAACACGGGTTTTGTGCAAGGTGCCGATTATGGAAATACTTTTACACCTGCGGCTAATGCCATTAGCTTACGAGGCTTAGGACCGAATCATACTTTAACTTTAATTAATGGACATCGGGTCGCAGACTATCCCGTACCTTATGATGGGTCTGTCAATTTCGTAAATTTAGCCAATATTCCAACTGCTATTATTGACCGTATTGAAATATTAAACGGTGGTGCTTCTGCAATTTATGGTTCAGATGCAATTGCAGGTGTGGTGAACATTATTCTAAAAAAGAAAACAGATGGCACACAATTTAATATCAAGGCAGGCGGAACCAAAGAAGGTGGTGAAAACTTACGTTTACAACTAAGTGGTAGTAAAACTTTAGACAAGCTCAGCCTTGTTTATGGGGTTGAACTCAGCGGCCGTGAACCGATATGGGCAGCCGATCGAGATTTTATGAAGAGCCGAACTCGTTTAGGAGAAAAACCAGACACGGTTGTGGGTCGTAAAAATGCTGATACTGGTAAATATCTTTCAATTGGTGGATGTCAGGCCTTTAATGGTTTATTTAACGGATCAGTCAATAATATTGGACAAGCAGGGGCGGACAATTGTGCCAGTGGTTTGGCTCGACCGACTTATTGGACTGTTCAAACTCAAAATCGCAGTCAAAATGGTTATCTCGGTTTAGATTATGAGTTAAATGATAAAACTCAATTATTTGCAGATTTTTTAATTGGGGCAAATCAAATTGAAAACAATACCCGTAGTCCGATATGGACTTCTCTTGGCGCATCAAGTGGTTATTTCCTAAATCAAGATTCGGGAAATTATGAAATTTGGAATCGCCGCTTTGCACCTGAAGAATTAGGCGGAGTAGAACGAATAAATAAAAAATGGAAAGAACTTTCTTCGAACTTAAACTTCGGAATTCGAGGCGATATTGGAGAAACGAGCTGGAGTTATGAGGCAGCCTATAATGGTTCCATCTATACCAGTCAGCTACGCCGCCAAGGCTTATTACGTTCGAATGTTGATGAGTACTTCTTAGGTCAGCAACTTGGTACAGATGCAGATGGTATTCCTATTTATTCACCTCATTTAGATCGTTTAAGTCGACCACTCACAGCAAGTGAATTTGAAAGTATTTCGGGCACAACAAAAGAAAAAGATAAGTCGTGGGCGCAAAGTTTAACCTTAAGCGCGAATGGTGACGTATTTAAGTTACCTGCAGGAACGGCCAAACTTGCGGCTGTAGCCGAAATTGGGCGTCAAGGTTTTTCAATTAAGCCAGATGAGGCGGTCGAAAATGGTGAATATTATAATTTAAGCTCTAGTGGTGAATATGGGGGAGCACGGACCCGTCAAGCGCTCGGTGCTGAATTATTCTTACCCTTAGCAAAACCGTTAAATTTAACCTTGTCTGGACGTTATGACCGTTATGCTTTGTCAGATAACAGTATTGATAAGCTAACTTTCGGTTCGGGTCTCGAGTTTAGACCACATCCGACTTTATTGGTGCGTGGTAACTACGCGACCAGTTTTCGTGCACCAGATATGAACTATCTGTTCTTAAATAAGCAAAAAGGTTATTTCGCAAGTACGACTGACTATTTACGTTGTAGCCAAACGGGACAACCTTTAGATAAATGTAGCTTTAAAGATTACGCACCTGGGGCGAACTACACTTTAACCGGAAACAAAGAATTGAAACCTGAAGAGGGTAAATCTTATGGTGCAGGGTTTGTTTGGTCGCCAACCAATAAATTTGATATCAGCGTCGATTACTGGGATATCAAAATTGATAATCTTGTGACCAACTTAAGTGCGGACAAAATTCTACGTTTGGAAGCAGATTGTCGTTTAGGCAACCAAGATATTAACTCTGCAGCCTGTATTGATGCATTAGCACGTGTGGAGCGTAACCCTGCAAATGCAGTTGTCGACCCAAATGTGATTAAGAATATAAATATCGTTCCGATTAATGCTGCATCCGACCATACCCGCGGGATTGATTTCACTAGCAGATGGCGCTGGAAAACAGACAGCTTTGGTAACTTTCTCTGGACGATCAATTATAGCCGTGTACTAGAACATGAATATCAACAATCAAAAGATGGCGAGAAAGATGACTATTTAAAAGATTTAACTATTCCGGATTGGCGTGACCGTTTTAATACCAGTCTCAGCTGGAGCTTTGGTGATTGGGCATCAACAGTATTAGTTAATCGTTATGGCAAAATTCCAAACGGCGACCAGACTGCCTATTTAAGCCCAACGTATTTGGTGAACTGGAGTGGTACTTATCAAATCTCTCCAAAAGCGTCTGCTTCAATCATTATCAATAACTTATTTGACAAAGTGAAACGAGATGACACAGGCGGTTGGCCGTATTATCCGATAGGATCATATTCACCATTCGGCCGTCAAGGTTGGTTGGAGTTTAACTATAAATTTTAAGAATGATGTATGGATGCAGCGAAGTGGTACAGCAATTGCTGCATCTTTTTATTTAAAACTACAGAGGATAGATCCCTTATGTCGGTCAAGCCTTCATTTAAAAAAAGATTACTACTTACAACATTATTATCTTTATCGGCAACACAGATTTTTGCATCGAATAACAGTGAACAAATCCCGATTGGTAAATTACCCGAGTGGGTCATACCCGAATCTTATGATTTAGATTTTAAGATTGATCCCGCACAAAAAGGCTATACCGGTAAAACCACTATTCATTTAAAGCTGGCTCAAGCTACAGATCACATCTGGATTCATGGTAAATCTTTGACGGTGAAAGATGTGAATATCACATCGGCTGAAGGTGCTAAAACGAAGGCGAAATATGAGCAAGCCTCCGAGGTTGATGGGGTAAGTAAAATTAAATTTGCCAAGACCTTGCCAGCAGGCCAGTATCAACTCGTTCTAGATTTTAATGCAGCGTATGACCAGCAGCTCGATGGTATTTATAAAATCGAGTTTGAGGGTAAACCTTATGTGATGACGCAAATGGAAGCAATTAGTGCACGCCAGTCATTCCCGTCATTTGATGAGCCACGTTTTAAAACGCCGTTTAATATTCGTTTGACGATTCCAAGCAAATATTCAGGGTTTGCCAATACCCAACAAACATCCGAGCAAGCCGAGAAATCGGGTTGGAAAACACTAAGTTTTGCACAAACTAAACCACTACCAACGTATTTACTTGCGCTGGCTGTTGGACCGTGGCAATTACAAAAAGGGCCAGATATTGGGACAACTTCATGGCGTAAGCAGCAGATTCAGTTACGTGGTATTGCGCCTGATGCTAAAGCTGAAAAAATGCAGCATGCCTTATCTGAAACGCCAGCCATTTTAAAAACTTTAGAAGATTATTTTGCCTTTGGTTATCCATTTGACAAGCTCGACTTACTTGCAGCACCAGACTTTGCTGCTGGGGCAATGGAAAACCCAGGGCTAATTACTTTTAGAGACTATCTAATGTTGCTAGATAAGGACTCGCCAGTCTCTTTTGTACAGAATTCATTTAATGTCAATGCACATGAGTTGGCACATCAATGGTTTGGTGATGTGGTCACGATGCCATGGTGGGATGATCTGTGGCTTAATGAATCTTTTGCCACATGGATGCAAAGTAAAATCACTCAAAAACTACATCCCGAATTTAATGCTGACCTAGAACGTATTGCAGATACTGCTGATGCGATGAAAAGTGACAGCTTGGTGAGTGTACGTCGTATTCGTCAGCCTATTTTAAGCAATGCCGATATTCAAACTGCTTTTGATGGCATCACTTACCAAAAAGGTGCGGCTGTTTTAAATATGTTTGAGAGCTATTTAGGCGAAGAAAAATTCAAACAAGGCGTACGCAATTATATTAATAAGCACCAATATGGTAATGCGACAGCCAATGATTTAATTAGCGCTTTAGCAGAGCAGTCTGAGCAAGGTGAGCGTTTTGCCAAAGCGATGAAAAGTTTCCTTGATCAACCGGGTGTCCCTTTAATCAATACTTCACTACAGCAAGAAGGCAATAAAGTCTTTTTAAATGTGAAGCAAACTCGTTATTTACCTGTGGGTTCAAAAGGTGATGCAAGAAGCCTTTGGGGCGTACCGTTATGTGTACGTTATGAAGTTCCAAATGCAGCCAGTAAGGTTCAGTGTGAGTTGGTAGACCAAGCAGAAGCCAAGATTGAACTCAAAGGTGCTAGCCTTGGTAGTTGGTATATTCCAAATGCAGATGCGGCAGGGTATTACCAATTTAGTTTGCCTCAAAAAGAATTTACTCGTCTGACTGCTGCTACAGAAAAGCTTTCTAACACTGAACAGTTGGCCTATGCCTATGCAATTTCAGCGGCATTTAACCATGGGGATATTAATTTGTTGGCTGTCGTAGATGCTGCGAAGAAATTTGCTAATTCGAATAGCCGACAAATTAGTACAGCTTTGTTTTCCCAGTTAAGTACCATTCATCGTCATGTGTTGAAAACAGATGCTGAACGTGAACATTTTAGAAAAGTCTTAGCCAATTTATATTTACCTAAATTAAATCAGTTGGGTTATGTCAGCAAAACAGGCGAATCAGCTGAAGACAGTTTATGGCGTAGTGAGTTAGTTAGATTTCTTGCTTTAGATATTCAAGTTCCTGAAGTTCGTACACAACTGTTAAAACAGTCAGATGCTCTCTTTGCTCAAAAGCAGCTTAATTTTGCGCAAGTAACCCCTGAATTATTGCCAACCATTTTAGCTGTACGTGTACAAGAAAAAGGTCAACCAGCTTTTGACCGTTTATCTGGTGAGTTACAACGCGTGACTCAACCGACACAACGTCTTGCAATTCTTACGGCCTTAGGTTCAGCAAATCAAGAAGCGACACGCCAACAAGCACGTCAATTGATTTTAAACCCGCGTGTTAAAGTCGGTGAAGTTCGTACCGTGGTTAACTCCATCAATAATTATGGAGATGAACAAGGTGGCTTATGGTCTTGGTTTAAGGTAAATCATGACGCTGTGTTTGATCGTTTAGGTAAATCTTCGGCTGGGCGTTTCCCTGCAATGTTTAGTGGGGCAGCATGTACCCAACAACAAGCGGTACAGTTAAATGACTTTTTTGCACCTCGAACTAAAGAGTTGGTCGGGGTAGAAAGAGGATTGAAACAGACTAAAGAGCGTATTCAACTCTGCGAATCGCTGGTAGCAAAACAAGATGGGTCAATTGTGCAACAGTTAAAGTTGTAATTGATTCAGCCATAAAAAAAGCCAACTGATCGTAGTTGGCTTTTTTATTAAGGGTTCTTATCAAATTACTTTAAAAACAATCTATTGATGGCTGGCTTATGCGTAGATATCTAAAAAGTTTTTAAAGATTTGATGGCCATGTTGGCTCAAAATGGATTCCGGATGGAATTGCACGCCTTCAACAGGAAGTGTTTTATGTTTAACGCCCATAATTTCTTCCATTGAACCATCTGCTTCATTGGTCCAGCACGTTACTTCAAGGCAATCAGGCAGTGTTTGCTGATCGATCACCAAAGAATGATAACGAGTTGCCGAGAATGGGCTAGGAAGATTACTGAAAATACCTTTATTGCTGTGGTACATATCAGATAAACGTCCGTGCATCACCGTTTTGGCTCTTACAATTTTTCCGCCAAAAGCTTGCCCAATACTTTGATGGCCTAAACACACGCCAAGCAAAGGAATTTTTCCGGCAAAATGATTAATTGCAGGAATTGAAATACCTGCTTCACTTGGAGAGCAAGGGCCAGGACCAATCACAAGATATTTTGGTTGCCATCGTTCAATATCCTCTAATGTGACTTGATCATTGCGAACAACTTTTACTTCCTGATCCAACTCGCCAAAATACTGGACGATGTTGTAGGTAAAAGAGTCGTAATTGTCGATCATTAGAAGCATTTTAGATTCAACTCGCTAATAAATAAGGGGATTCTATTTTGATGTGGTTTTTATACTCAATTTAGTACCCAAGATTGCTAAAGTACTCATGTATAAAATAAAGCCACCATCAATAGATGGCTACTATATCAGAATTTTTATATTCTTCGACTTTATCTTTTACATAGAAGCATACCAAAATAAGTACTTCTAAATTAGATGTTTAGTCATTTAAATATAATAGATGAAATTAAAAGCGGATTTTCAATATGTAAAGCAAGCCTTTGACCTGTCTGGCAAGACTGTAAATATAAATCAAATGCAGAAGTAACACTGGGATCAATTGAAGCTTGCATCGCAAAGATTTGTTTTAGTTGTTCAACATAACACATAAGGAATTGAACATTGCTATCGAAACTATTAAGACTCCGTAAATTACTTTGAAAGTTTTTTAGATACGATAAATCTGGAGGAGTATGTAGACAGCACACTTCAACTGTTCCTGGTTCAACTTTATTAAGGTAAGTATTAGACAGTTGTTTTTCAAGAAATGCGCTAATCGGTATTGAATATAATAAGGAATTCACACCATTAAAAATAGAAAATACAATTGTATTATTATTAATAAAATCTATAGGTAATCCTTCATATAATCTTCTATTTATTTCCTCAGCAATTATATCTATTTGTTTAATCTTTTGTTCTTCAATAGAAATATCAGCGAATCGCTTCATTATTCTGTTTATAAATACAACATCACCTGTTCCCGCAATTGCACCTCTGCACCATAACTGTATTTTATTTTCATTATTATGTGATACGCTTAATTCATTAGTCTCAACATTATAATTCATTGCCCTCTTATCTGCTGCAATCATAATAACATCACCTAAGTGAGCAGAAACAATCATGGTCATTGGGTTTAATTTTTAGATTTAATCAGATTATGCTAGTATAACTTTATATTCTAATATTAGAGAATAAAAAAAGTATGGCTGGTGGTACACGTATTGTAATTAATGATAAAGGTATTAGTTTGATAACAGGGGGTAAATTTGAAGTTAAAGCTGGTCAGCATATCTTTAATGATGGACAGCGAGTTAAAGCGGAACTTCCTAATTTACCTGTCGTTAATGAGATTAATAATTATACAAATAAATGGGATTTTTATGATTTATTTTATGAATCTAATTTCTCAAATGTGAAATACAAATTAATTAATAATAAAAACAATACTTATATTTCAGGAACGCTAGATGAACATGGTCGAACTCAACGTATAAATACTTCTACTAATGAAGGTTACGATATGCTGATTGGTATAGATGAGGGTTGGACTGTTTCAGTTGAAACTGGCAATGAAGATGATGAACATGATTATGAATGTAAATGTGGTTCACACGAAAATCATGAATATGGGGGGTGAGATATAATCATGGATTGTCTAGCCAATATAAAATTCTTAGATGCCCTGGGCCAACCAATAAATGGGTTAGCTCATCAACTTTGGGTTGGTTCCTCATTAATTTCTGAGTTTGTTACTACTGCCAATGGCGAATCAGTATGGATTAAACGTCCAGTTGGAACAGTTATTGATGTTCGAGTTAGAAGTATAGCCACTGGAGAGTACAACTCTAAAGTTAAAATACAACTAATTGGCGAAAAGACTATTTTTACTATACGTAGCCCTAAAGTCTTGCTTAAAGGTTTAAAGCTAACTACTAAAGAAGTAGCACAGGGAGGATATGTTAGATCAACTTATATTGTTGCTGAAGGAGATTATTTATCTCGAATCGCGAAAGACAACAATACAACTACGGATGAGTTAATAAGAATCAACAACTTAAAAAATGACCAAGATATTCATGCTGGGCAAGTCTTAAAGATACCTACCAATAAAACTGAGGCTTCTTCGCCTGCGCCTGAAAACAAGCCAAAACCCCCTGTACCACAGCAATATCAGGCAGAGAAAACTAAGATTATCGTAGCTCAGCGAACCGATACTTTGCCTTTAATTGCTAAACTTACTGGTAATAGCATTGACGAAATTAAGAAACTTAATGGATTAAGTGACGGTAAAATCTCACAAAACCAAACGATAAAAGTCTATGATCGTCAAATTAAGTCTACTGTGCCTAAACCACATACTGAGAAGAAAAAAGACGAGAATCGGCCTGTAACACCACCTAAAGTTGTTCAGGATGCCTCACAAAATAAGGAAAAGACACCAGTTGCAAAGGTATCATCGTCAACCTCTGCATCTTCAAAAGTTTCTGCAAAGAATGAGAGAGCTATAGCTAGATTACATCCACAAGTAAGGGACTTAATCAGAAAGTTCATCAATGAAGTGTATGTAAAGCACCAGGTACAACTTGTTATTGTTCAAGATTATCGTACCTATGCACAGCAAGATGCTTTGTACGCCAAAGGACGTACAACACCTGGAAGTATTGTAACAAGAGCACGAGGTGGTCAAAGTAACCATAACTTTGCTTTGGCTGTTGATGTTTTTCCATTATGGGAAGATGGTAAACTTCACATGGATGCAAAGTCGGATGCTAAAAATATTCAAATACTGAGAAAAGTCGCCCCTGTCGGGAAAAGTATTGGATTAGAGTGGGGTGGAGATTGGAAATCAATAGTTGATAATCCTCACTTCCAACTAAAAACTGGAAAAACTATGTCGCAGCTTAGACAACTAACCAAAGATGCAGGCGGTGATCCATTAAAGGTAGTATATAATGTTAAATAAACAAGGCACGATAATAAAACTTATTATTAGTTTTTTCTTTCTCTTAACAGGATGTAACTTATCCGCTAAAACTAACATGTCTCCAAAGAAAATCTATGAGCTGGATTTAACTGATCAGGGAATTAGTCCTGAAGGTGGCGGGATCGAATTGAAAAAAGAGAAAAATTATTGTTCTCTTATATTGAGTCTTTATGGAGAATCGGGACAAGAAAAATATAAGTTCAATTTTAAGAAGGATAATTTGATTAATACAAATTACCTAAAATATAGATATAAGAATGGTTTGATAGAAGCTAATGATGACTTAGATGACCTTATTGCTGATGATAGTAAAAAATCAAATAAAGGTGCTATGGAATTAATAGCAAATAAGTCATTTGTTGGAAACAAAGATAGACAAATTACAAAAAAGTTTGAACTCTATAAGAAAAAAGTTCCTAAAATTCTATTAGACAGAAACTGTAACTAAATAAAAAATAATAAACGGATTAGAATAAGTATTTAGTATGGTTTTTGATTCTTTACATATCTTATAGGATTTAAATCAAAGCCTTGGCTCTTTCAAGGCTTTGATTTGGTTTAATGCTATTAAATATTTAAATCTTACGTGTGTTATAAATCAACCAATCTAAAATATCGCCAGATAAGTGTTCAGCGAGTCTTTCTTGAACAATTTGATGATAACCATTTAACCAGTCTTTCTCTTCATTCGTTAGCATGTCAACGACAATACAATCTAAATGAATCGGGCAAAGGGTCAGCGTTTCAAACTCTAAGAAATCGCCGTAGGTTTTCTCAAACCCTGAGTGAAGTCTGTTTGCAACCAGATTCTCAATACGAATACCGTATTGTCCCTCATGGTATAAGCCCGGCTCGTTAGAAAGAATCATACCTTCACGCAACTTACTATAGGCATGTATAGGCGCGTAATAAGAAAGCACTTGTGGTCCTTCATGCACGTTAAGCGCAAAGCCTACGCCGTGACCTGTTCCATGACGATAATCTAAACCATGTTGCCATAAAGTATTACGACAAATTGAATCGAGTAGCGGTGCAGCTAAACCTTCTGGATAAATGGTTTTTGCCAAAGCAATATGACATTTTAAAACCAGAGTATAGTCACGTTTTTGTTGCTCTGTTGGTGTGCCGACGGGAACAACACGAGTAATGTCGGTAGTGCCGTCTACGTATTGTCCACCAGAGTCAATCAGTAATAGACCATCACCTTTAATGAACGAGTAGTGCTCTTCAGTTGCACGGTAATGGGGTAGAGCACCATTCGCATTAAAGCCAGCAATCGTTGAAAAACTTGGGCCTATAAAACCCTCTTGCTGAGCACGGAAAGCTGTAATTTTCTCATCAATGGTGAGTTCTGAAATACGTTGACCTTGATGAAGTGCTTTTTCTAACCAGTGGAAAAAGTGGCAAAGAGCGACTCCATCTTTAAGCATGGCATGGCGGATATGAGCTATTTCAGTTTCATGTTTACGCGATTTAAAAAGTGTACTCGGGTTGATGTCATATACAACCCGAATATCTTTTGCGATGGCTTGTTCATGAAAAATCGAGACTTTGGCTGGATCTAAAAGTACCGAGGTATCAGAAATATTCGATAAAAACTTAGCTGTATCTTCGTAGTCACGAATCTCAATGTCATCCGCTTTGAAAGCCTGTTGGGTAGTTAAATCAACTTTGTGGCTATCAATGAATAAAACAACCTGTTGAGTACTGATATATAAATGCGAAAGGAATACAGGGTTGTATTCTACATCTTGTCCACGTGCATTTAAGACCCAAGCAATATCATCTAAAGATGAAATGAAATGCCCTTCAATCGCCTTAGTTTTTAATGTTTCGCGAATTGCTTGTATTTTCTCTTTACGAGATAAGGCATTTAAGCCTTTAGGCATTAAATGAATCTGCTCTAAAGGAAGTTCTGGACGATTAGACCAGATTGAATCAATTAAATCTTGCTGTGTTTCAAGCTTAAAGCCACGTTGCTTTGCTGTATTTTCCAAGGCTTTAAATTGCTGGATTGAAAGCGTTTGTCCATTTACTGAAATAACCGAATCAGTTGATAAATTTTTCTCAATCCACGCGAGATGTGTTGAAGACTCATCACTGGTCAGTTTTTGTAATTGAAAGCCAGTTCCAACAAGTTGTTGTTCAGCTTGTACCCAATAGCGGCCATCAGCCCAGAGTCCTGCAAAGTTTTTGGTCACGACTAGAGTGCCAACAGAGCCACTAAAACCGCTTAACCACTGCCTTGCTTTCCAATAGTCTGGTAAATATTCAGACATATGGGGGTCTGCACTCATCACAACCAAAGCATCAACGTGTTGATTGGTCATGAGTTCACGAAGTTTTGCTAGTTTTTCTGGAACAGTTAAGTCGTTCATATGGTTTCCAAATCAGGTTGAACTTTGTTGGTGCTTTTGCCCATTAATTTATTCATTGGTTTCTTTAATAAAAATAACACGATTGCGCCAATAACCAAGGCCAATACACAGCGCATAAATAGGCTAGGTAAATGATTAATACCATCTGCCGATACATGTCCGCCAATCAAACCTGCCATGAGGTTGCCTAAAGCTGAACCAGTGAACCATAGGCCCATAATTTGACTGCGTATGACATCAGGTGCAAGTTTGGTCATGGTTGATAAGCCAATCGGGCTTAAGCAAAGTTCACCTATGGTAAGAAGAAATAAAGTGCCGACTAACCAAAATGGTGAAACTACTCCGCCATGAATAGCAAAATGACTGGCTAAAGTCATAAGCAAAAAGCCACCTGCTGCGAATAACAACGCAATAATAAATTTGCTGATATAGCTTGGATCTTTATTTGCTTTACCTAGTTTAGCCCATAGCCAAGCTGCAACTGGAGCAAAGATAATAATAAAAAGAGCATTAATTGATTCAAACCATACAGTTGGGATCTCAAATCCGAAAACAATACGGTCCGTATAATCTTGTGCAAATAAAGTAAAAGTTGTGGGTTTTTGTTCAAAAGCTGACCAGAATAGAGCAGATGCTGCTAATAAAACGAAGCAAATAACGATTTTAAATTTTTTATGTTGCTCTAAATTCAGGAAAAGTAGTAAGTATGCAAAATAAGCAATAATTCCAATGCTAATTCCTACAGTTAAGTAGGTTGCAACAACGACTGGGTTGATGTGAATAATCCCAAAGAAAGTTAATCCAATAACCACTGCAACAGCGAATAAAAAGCTAAATACAATTTTAGGCGCATTTTTATTTTCTACGACAGGTTTGCTACAGCTATTGGCTTCTTGGCGTAGCTCATTAAAAGTTTGGAGCTGTGGGACAGCCAAAAAGCGGAAAATTAATAAAGCAATGAGCATCCCAATGCCGCCAATACCAAAGCCTAAGTGCCAGCCATAATCGCGAGCTAATAGACCTGTAATGAGCGGGGCAATAAACGAGCCTGTATTAATTCCCATATAAAAAATGGAGAATCCGGCATCTCGTCTACTATCTTGAGCTTTGTATAAAGTTCCTACAATGACTGAAATACAAGTTTTAAATAAACCTGAGCCAAGAACAATCAGAACTAGACCGAAATAAAAAAAGAATTGATCAAAAATGGTGGTGAGGGCAATTGATAAGTGACCTAAAGCAATAATAATTGAACCGTACCAGACAGCACGCGCCTGACCTAACCAGTTATCGGCAATCCATCCACCAAAGACGGTCATTAAATACATGGAACCTGCAAATAATCCCACAATGGCGGCGGCAGTTGGTCGATCAAGTGCTAGCCCACCGTCATTCACCATAGCAACCATATAAAGAACGAGTAAAGGCCGAATTCCATAATAAGAAAATCTTTCCCAAAGTTCTGTAAAAAATAAAGTTTTTAGTGGTTTTGGATGACCGAAAAATGCTTTATCAGATTGTTCAAGTTCATGTTTCATTATTCAAATCCTTGAATGATTTTATGTTTTTTATAAACATAACTTTTAGTTTGTTTATTTATAACCAAAATTTATGTTTTTATTTTTTAGTTATTTTTAACAATAAAAGCAAATTTACCTTGTATAAAAACAGTGAATGAAAAAGAACATGAATAGTAGAGTTTGTTATTAGATAAATAACAGAAAGGAGCGTTCATTTGACAAATCGAAGAACTGTTAAGAAGCGAAATGATCTATAAGAATTCATAAAAATGAAAAGTATTTGGTAGATTGTGGATAAGCAATAAAGAACTTTTCAAACTTGCTTAGTCAAGAAACTTGAGTCTTTAAGAAGCGTAAAAAAGGGCGAAATCTGTAGCTTTTTAAGAGGTGTAAATATTTTTGTGTAATCTCATAAGAATCTCAACATTATATATAAGAAAGTATTATGATCAGGAACGACTGTTAGAAATTGATGCAGCGAATTATATCAGTGCAACAATTTTGCACTAAATTAGGGCAATAATGAGCTGTTTAAATATGCCATAATTTGAAAATGTGTGAATATGGTGCATTTGCACAAGCAAACAGTATAATGGGTTCAAGACAAGGGGCCTAAATCATGAATACTTATAAGTAATTCAATGTTTTAGGTAAGTCTTATAAAGTTGGTATGAGAATTGCTTAATAAATACCAGCAACTAACACGCACTTAACAAGTGCAACAAAATTTCATTGGAGCAAAATGAGCATGGCGAACAAGGTCCTTCAACTCATACAAGAAAGTGGCGCAAAATGGGTCGATTTTCGCTTTACTGATACTAAGGGTAAAGAACAGCACGTAACTTACCCAGCTGATTCTATTGATGAAGATACTTTTGAAGACGGTAAAATGTTTGATGGTTCTTCAATCGCTGGTTGGAAAGGCATTGAAGCGTCTGACATGATCTTACGTCCAGATGCAGAAACTGGTTTCATCGACCCGTTCTTTGCTGAACCAACTGTAGTTGTGACTTGTGACGTTATTGAACCTTCAACTGGTCAAGGTTATGAGCGTGACCCACGTTCGATTGCTCGCCGTGCGGAAGAATACTTAAAATCTACAGGTATCGGTGATACTGCATTCTTCGGTCCAGAACCAGAATTCTTTGTATTTGACGAAGTGAAGTGGGACATCGATATGTCTGGCGCTCGTCATACATTAATCGCTGAAGAAGCTGCTTGGTCTACTGGTAACAGCTATGAGTCTGGTAACTCTGGTCACCGTCCACGTGTGAAAGGCGGTTACTTCCCAGTTCCTCCAGTGGATTCTTCACAAGATATGCGTGCAGAAATGTGTGCAAAAATCGAAGACATCATGGGCCCAGGTCGTGTAGAAGTACATCACCACGAAGTTGCTTCTTGCCAGTTAGAAATTGGTGTGAGCTTCAACACTCTTGTTCGTAAAGCTGACGAAGTTCAACAGTTCAAATATGCTGTTTGGAACGTTGCACATCAATATGCAAAAACAGCTACGTTTATGCCTAAACCAATGGTAGGTGATAACGGTTCTGGTATGCACGTTCACATGTCTATCTCTAAAGATGGCAAGAACTTGTTTGCTGGTGATGAATATGCTGGCCTTTCAGAAATGGCGTTGTACTTCATCGGTGGTATCATCAAGCACGCTCGTGCATTGAATGCAATCACAAACCCATCTACAAACTCGTACAAGCGTTTGGTTCCTCACTTCGAAGCACCAATTATGCTTGCTTACTCAGCGCGTAACCGTTCTGCATCTATCCGTATTCCATACGTTTCTAGCCCTAAAGGTAAGCGTATCGAAGCTCGTTTCCCAGACCCAATGATGAACCCATACTTAGGTTTCGCTGCATTGTTAATGGCTGGTATCGACGGTATCCAAAACAAGATCCATCCGGGCGAAGCTGCTGACAAGAACTTGTATGATCTTCCTCCAGAAGAAGAAGCAAAAATTCCAACAGTTGCTCATAGCTTAGATATGGCTCTTGAAGCACTTCAAGCAGATCACGAATTCTTGTTAAAAGGCGGCGTGTTCACTAAAGAAATGCTTGATGCATACATCGAACTTAAAACTGAAGATGTACGTCGTCTTAACACGACTACTCACCCAGTTGAATTCGATATGTACTACAGCTTGTAATACGTATTTCATAAAAAAGCCTGCTTATGCAGGCTTTTTTATTGCTTAGAGTGTTGATTGAATTCTCTACGTTTTTTATCAAAAATTTGGGGTAAACTAGGTGCGAGTTTTCATGTGAGCAGATTATGCGTAAACGACAACCAGTACTTAAACAGGAACAAGTTTTAAATCCTGCATTGAAAACATGGTTGTATGCGTCTGGTTCTCTGACCCAACAATTGACTGAACTTGGCGGCGGACAGTTCAGCGTAAAGCCTTTTAAAGAACACTTTCAACGTTTAACTTTTGCAGACAGTCAATGGATGAGTATGCCTCATATCCACACTTCATGGGTGAGGGAAACCTATTTATATGGCTGTGAAGTTGAGCCATGGGTAAAAGCAAAAAGTATTTTTCCAATTCAAAGTTTACAAAAAAAAGCCCGTATATTTCAGCATATTGGTTCTAAACCGATAGGCCGTTTTTTATTTCAAAGAACAACACCTCTGTGTGATCGCCGTGTTATTCGCTTACCAGAAGGCTGGACGCGACAAAGTTGCTATACTTGGCATGGATGTAAATTTATTGTTCAAGAAACATTCTTACCGGCTTTTGAAGCTTTTTTATATCAGCAGCACGACAAGGAATTACTATGACGACTGCAACAGGCACAACATGGCGTCAGCGTTTAGAAGCTTATTATTATCTATGTCGATTTGATAAGCCAATTGGCACTGAACTGGTGTTCTGGCCAACCATGTGGGCACTTTGGGTTGCATCAAAAGGAATACCTAATTTAGGTGTTTTATTCGTCATGATTTTAGGCGTCATTTTTATGCGCGCTGCTGGTTGTGCGATTAATGACTTTGCTGATCGTAAAGTAGATGGTCATGTAGAGCGTACAAAAACTCGTCCTTTAGCAACGGGAGTTATTCGCGCAAGGGAAGCCGTATACGTATTCTTGGGCCTTGTTTTAGCAAGCGCATGTCTTTTGTTCTTTTTGCCTATAGAAACTTTTTATTGGTCATTTGGCGCATTATTTTTAGCGTTTATTTATCCATTTATGAAACGCTATACCAACTTGCCACAGGTATTTTTAGGAGCGGCATTTTCATGGTCTATTCCTATGGCTTTTACTGCGGTAGGTAAAACTCCCGATCTAACTTGTTGGTTGCTCTATTTTGGAAATTTGGCTTGGACAGTGGCTTATGACACTCAATACGCAATTACAGACCGTGAATATGATTTAAAAATTGGCGTGAAATCTACCGCTATTCTTTTTGGGCGTTATGACATCCAAATTATTGCACTTTTACAAGTAGCCAGCCTTGTTTTGATTGGAAGCGCATTATATTTAGAAAATATTTTATTTCCATGGGCGATCATTGCTTTAATTGTTGTGGCATTCGATTTTATATATCAAACAATTAAAACCAAAGACCGCAACCCTCAGGTTTGTTTCTGGGCATTTCGTCACAATCGCTGGGTTGGATTAATCATTTTTCTAGGAATATTTTTAAATTTCATATAGTAAAAATGACCGTGAGGTTGAAAAGTGTTCTATGCAGAGCACTTTTTTTATGTCTTAATATTTGTGCATAAGAAATATGCGGAATAAATAACACATAACATAAAAAGGATATTGTATGAAACGGTCAAACATTGCTTTAGCTATAACATTAACAGCTTCAACTTTTTTTCTTGCAGCCTGTGATGACAATGATGATGACTATACTGGTGTAAACCCTGATAAAACTTATATTTCAGAAAAAAACTATTCTCAGGACAGTTTAAGTGGCGCTGCATCTATCAAAGTGATGACCTATAACATGGAGAATGTACAAGGGAAAACTGCTCAAGCAACGGCACTTGTCATGTTCCCTAAAATTGCTCAACCTAAAGATGGTTATCGGGTCGTGGTCTGGGAACATGGAACAGTAGGTGTAGGGGATGGTTGTGCACCAAGCAATAATACAATTAATCCACGTTTCAAAATTTTAGCAGATACTTTATTGGCAGCTGGCTATGTTGTGATTGCCCCAGACTATGAAGGTTTAGGTACGCGAGGAATGCATCCATACCTTAATTTGGGAAGTGAAGCTAAATCTGCAATTGCAGCGGTTAAGGCTGCAAAAGATCATTATGGTAATCAGCTAAACGGTGCGTGGATGTCGATTGGACAGTCTCAAGGTGGGCATGCTTCACTAGGTACTGCAGAGTTTGCAAATAACGACACTAACTATAAAGGTGCAGTTGCAACAGCACCAGCTTCTAGCCTTGGCTATATTATTTCTACAGTTGCACCACAAGCAATCCAAGATATTCTTAAAAAAGAGCAAGCTGGTACAGCACCTATTGGTACGGCTGTAGAAGTTTATGCTGAGCTACTTGCATATGCTGCATATACCACGGTAGGTATTACGGCTTATGAGCCTAAATTTAATTATCGTGAAATTTTCCAACAACGTTCACAAAGTATAGCTGAGTTCGCAGAGGGTACTACAGGCGAAAATGGTATGTGCTTAACCGATTTACATAATAAATTTGCAGCTGATATTCGTGATTATCTTGCGACTAATGTTGGTAAAACAGTTACTGATTATCCTGGTTTAGCGGGTAATTTCCAAGAAAACCCAACTGTGAAAAAATTCTTGGTAGATAACCAACCTGCTACTAAAAAAATTAATTCACCTGTCATGATTGTTCAAGGTACTGCTGATATGGCTGTACCATATCCAGTCACGGATGCCCTGCAAAATGGTCTTAAAAAAATGGGAACTGACGTAACATTTGTGCCTGTTAACGGGGCTGCTCATACTCAAGCGATTGTATGTAGAAATGCTGAAATTTATCAATTTGTTCAATCTAAGATGCCAGCTAAAACCAACATAGTGCTCGATCCATCAGTAATAGATGCGAGTAAGAATTTCGAATGCACTGGTGTAGCACAATAATTTTTGTATTTAAAATATTCAATTTAAAAGAGTCCTAAAAAGGGCTCTTTTTTGTTATATTGTTACATATCTTAAAATTAACGATATTCGAGTTTAAAGCACTTATGAGCCAGCAACCTGTTGAAAAGAAATCTGTTCCTTGGTTATTAATGGGATTAGGTTTACTGATTCCCTTTTTGATTATTGCAATACTTTTCTTTGCTGCAAAGAGTGATGCTGAGAATAAAAAGCAATATGAGCAGCAACGTTTAGAAATGGAAAAAAGAATAGCTGAAAAACAAGCTACAAATTCTGAAAATAGACAACAGTAGCTTTTAATGAATATCTCTTTGTAATTGGCGTACGCTAGGAATGCTTGTATATCGTTTTACGATATAACCTGCTTCCGTAAGCATTTGATCACGGATACGGTCTTCTTCTGCTTTCTCAAGATGGGTAGGGTCATCTAATTCAATAATTGCGATGACTTCCATTTTGTCGTTTAGCACGACAAAATCGGTAACTTTGCGGTTGAACTGACTACGAATTTTATAGTCATTACTGGTAATTAACGCGCTAAAGGCCACTTGAGCTAAAACATGGTAACTTGGGAAACTCTGTTTTAAACGTATAAACATTTGAGTTTCAAAATTAGTAATGACAGGACGGGCAAAGAATTTTTGTTTTGGAAATAAATAGGGACGTAAACAAACAACAAGAAAAATGCAGGTGCTTAAGCAACCTAAAATAATAAAAAATAAATGACTCGATTCGAACATGGGATAACATCATACAAATAAAAACCCACTCGTAATGAGTGGGTCTTTAAGAATCTTGGCTCTCCCACCTGGGCTCGAACCAGGGACCTGCGGATTAACAGTCCGTCGCTCTACCGACTGAGCTATGGGAGAATCTGGAAAAGGATTTTAGGCAGGAAAGGGGGCTAGGTCAAGGGTTAATAAGAGAATTAAAGCGAATATCTAACTGATTGGCTTAAAAATACTCGAAACATTGATTTTATTCAAAATAATAGAAAATTATTAAATGATTAGAAAAGAAAAAGCCCGCAATAAATGCGGGCTTTTAGAATCTTGGCTCTCCCACCTGGGCTCGAACCAGGGACCTGCGGATTAACAGTCCGTCGCTCTACCGACTGAGCTATGGGAGATTAGTAGATGGCTCTCCAACCTGGGCTCGAACCAGGGACCTGCGGATTAACAGTCCGTCGCTCTACCGACTGAGCTATTGGAGAATCTGATGCGCATTTTATGGATGAAATCTAAAAGCGTCAATAAGAATATTAAAGAAAATGAATCGTTTGCTTGATTAATATGCTTTTGTTGTACTAAAAATAAAAAAACCACCCTAAAGAGGGTGGTTTTTTATAAAGAAATAAACTTATTTCTCTACACCAGCTGGTTGACCTGCAAGTTTTGCATTTGCATAGTCCCAGTTCACAAGGCTTTCTAAGAAAGTTGCGATGTATTTAGGACGTAAGTTACGGAAATCGATGTAGTAAGCATGTTCCCATACGTCAATTGTTAATACAGCAATTTGACCATGTGCAAGTGGAGTGTCTGCATTAGAAGTTTTAGTAATAGAAAGTTTACCGTTTACTTCATCAGCAACTAACCAAGCCCAACCTGAACCGAATTGAGTCGTTGCAGCAGCAGTAAATTCTTCTGCAAATTTTTCATAGCTACCAAAAGCTTCGTCAATTTTAGCAGCGATTGCACCAGTAGGCTTACCACCACCGTTTGGCTTCATGCTGTTCCAGTAGAACGTGTGGTTCCAAACTTGAGCAGCGTTGTTGAAAATACCCGCTTTAGATGCATCACCAGCAGTTGCTTTAATGATTTCTTCTAAAGTTTTACCTTCAAGGTCAGTACCTTTGATTAAGTTGTTTAAGTTAACAACATAGGTATTGTGGTGTTTGTCGTGATGGTATTCTAAAGTTTCTTTACTGATATGTGGCGCTAAATCATCATAGCCATATGGAAGTGCAGGTAAAGTAATGGTTGTCATGTTCCTATTCCTTGCATTTGCTGGGTTATACAATATTAAGTGGCTCTATTGTAAATGATTCTGTTCACAATAGGGCATCGTTTTAAAGAACTATACACAATAAAGATCTAATTAATACGCATAACACAGATTGAAAAAAAGACTTAATTAAATCGGATTATTCAATTCAAAATATTCACTTTCAACAGAGAACTGTTTTGAAATAGCTTGTGCCAAACGTTGAACACCATAACGTTCAGTTGCATGGTGGCCACAGGCAAAATAATGAACACCTAATTCTTTTGCTTCATAAAAAGTTCGTTCACTGACTTCACCTGAAATGTAAGCATCGCAGTTTTGCAAAGCTGCTTTAGCAATAAAATCTTGAGCGCCCCCTGTACAGAAGCCTACTTTTTGAATGCTTTGTTTTTCAGCTGGTAAGTGAATCACCTTAAAATCAAAACTGTTTTGCAGTTTTGCTTTAAATTCATCTACAGAAAGCGCTTGTTCTAAATAACCAATATTACCAATCGGATGTTTCTCGGTTAAATCAAGGGGTTCTAAATTTTGTAAGTTTAGTTTTTCTGCAATAGCGATATTATTACCTAAACTTAGATGCGCATCTAAAGGTAGATGGTAAGCCACTAATGAGATATTATTTTGAATAAGTTTTTTAATGCGATTGCCTCGCATACCAGTAATTGGATACGGTTCGCCCTTCCAAAAATAACCGTGGTGTACGAGTAAGAAGTCTGCATTTTGAGCAATCGCTGCATCAATTGCATCTTCAGAAGCAGTTACTGCACAAAGAATACGTTTTACTTCAGTTGAACCTTCAATTTGCAGGCCATTTGGTGCGTAATCTTTAAACTCTGCTGCTTTTAAGGTTTGGTCGCACCACTGAATAATTTCATGCAAATTCGCCATGATATTTCCTGAATTGAGTAGTAAATAGTTGCTAAAGCTATAGAAACATATTTTGTTGTGTAACTAAAGCTAGACAAATCTTTTTTGAGTTTTTTGTGTATATCGACATATTTAATTTAAAATGCTTAACTGAAAACTCTTTTTGTTCAATATATTAATTTAATTAAAAACTTCTTTGCGTAGAGGATATGAACGTGCGCCGCACCTTTACATGGTTACCTTGGGTGTTACTTATTATTGTAATTGCCAGTTTTATTGCATGGCAAAAATACCATCAGCCGAAACCAACTGTTGCAGTTGATGGGGTGCAAATGCCTGCTGAGAAAGTTGAGCCACTGGTGGATACTTCTCGAACGGGCGGGGTGGTGTCTTATAGTGCTGCGGTAAAAGTTGCAGCGCCGGCAGTTGTTAATATTTTTACGACCCAGAAAGTTAAACAAAATCATCCTTTATTAAGTGATCCAGTTTTCCGTGAGTTTTTTGGAAATCAGGTTCCCGAACAACAACAGCAAAATGAAAATAGCTTAGGTTCAGGGGTTATTGTTCGTGCTGATGGTTATATCCTTACCAATAACCATGTGATTGCTCAAGCTGACCAGATTGTAGTTGCTTTACATGACGGGCGTCGTGCAGAAGCTACAATTGTTGGAACTGATCCAGATACCGATTTGGCAGTCATTAAAATCGATTTAGATAAGCTGCCAGTATTGCCATTTAAGTTAAGTGGTAATGAGGTAGGTGATGTTGTTTTAGCAATTGGTAATCCGTTTGGTGTTGGGCAAACGGTAACCCAAGGTATTGTTTCAGCAACAGGTCGCTCAGATTTAGGTATTAATACCTATGAAGACTTTATTCAAACTGATGCAGCAATTAACCCTGGGAATTCAGGTGGGGCTTTAATTGATGTGGCTGGTAACTTGATTGGTGTGAATACGGCTATTTTTTCACAATCAGGTGGCTCTTTAGGTATTGGCTTCGCAATTCCTGCTAAGGTTTGTCAACAAGTACTCAACTCAATTTTAAAAGATGGTCGTGTAGTTCGTGGCTGGTTAGGTATTAGTTTACTTCCACCTACACAAGATGATGTATTGGCACCAAAACCACCAGTAGGTGTAGTTGTTGCTGATGTATTAAAAAGTGGTCCAGCGGCTTCAGCTGGGATTAAAGTTGGCGATAAAATTGTTCAGGTAAATAATGAACCGATTACTTCGGCTTCTCATTTGATTAATTACGTGGCTTTACAAGCGCCAAATAGCGAAATTAATGTGTTGGTTGAACGAGATGGGAAACAACAAAACTTTGTTGTGACTGTGGGCGAGCGAAAAGCGCAAAATACTCAATCTCAGTATATCCCGCTTCCTAAACGTTAAAACCTCATAAAAAAAAGCCTCACGATGAGGCTTTTTTTTATGACTACTGATTAAGAATGGCTAAGACTTTGATGTTGGTTTTTAAACTCAGCTAAAGCCTCAATTCGATATTGAATGAGCATTTCACCAATTTCCGCACCTTTAATGTTCTCTGGTAAATCCTGAACTTTAATAGAGCGAACAATCTGCATGGCTTCACGCATATATTGAGCTTGAGGATACGGACGATCTTCTAGTCCTAATCTTCCTTTTGCATCACACTCACAGGCTTGGACAAAAGCCTCGACTCTTTCTGGGCGACGTAAAACATCTAGGCGTTGTAATAGACGCCATAAAGTGCCTGGTTTTAATGACATAATCTGGTGGCATTTTAAATGTTCTTTACACACTGATAATGCCAATTGCTTGGTTTGTGTTGGAACTCTTAAACGCTCACATAATTGAGTAACCGGTTTAATTCCACGTTCTTCATGCATGATATGACGAGGAAGCTCATCGGCTGGAGTAAGCGCTTTACCCAGATCATGTACTAAAACAGCAAAACGTACATCGAGTGAATAATTCGATTTACAAGCTTGTTGCAGAGACATAAGGGTGTGAACACCACAATCCACTTCTGGATGATATTCAGGGCGTTGAGGTACACCGAATAAAGCATCAATCTCTGGGAAAAGATGTTTTAATGCGCCGCAATCACGCAAAGTTTGGAAGTAAATATCAGCATGAGTTTCCATTAAAGCGCGAGAAGTTTCTTTCCACACACGCTCTGGTGTTAATGCATCTAGTTCACCTGACTCTGCCATGGTGTGCATAAGCTGCAAGGTCTCAGGAGCAATTTGAAAACCATATGGGAAATATCGAGCTGCAAAACGAGCGACACGTAAAACCCGTAAAGGATCTTCAGCAAATGCTTCCGAAACATGACGCAAAATTTTATTTTCTAAGTCGCTTTGGCCACCATATGGATCGTATATTTTGCCGTCTTGATCCATGGCTATTGCATTAATAGTTAAGTCACGACGAATTAAGTCGTCTTCTAAACTTACAGTTGTATCAGTAAAAAATTGAAATCCGTGGTATCCCTGACCAGACTTTCGTTCGGTTCGTGCAAGTGCATATTCTTCTTTGGTTTGGGGATGAAGAAACACAGGGAAATCTTTGCCTACAGGTTGGAAACCTTGGGCGAGCATGTGTTCCGGCGTTGCACCGACCACAACATAGTCTTTTTCTTGATAGGGATGCCCAAGTAAATAATCTCGAACAGCACCGCCTACTAAATACACTTGCATGAAAAAACCTCTATTCTTCAAGCAATCATGCTACAGAATAGAGGTTTTCTCAAGTCATTAGAAAGGCTTTTCGTAAAAAGCGGTTTCTAAATTACTTTTCTTGTTGTTGAATCTCAGCAACTGTTAAAGCAGTCATATTGATAAGACGGCGAGTTGTCGCTGTAGGTGTCAAAATATGAACTGGTTTAGCAGCACCTAGCAAAATTGGACCAATTGTAACGTTGTTACCAGAAGTTGCTTTTAACAAGTTAAATGAAATGTTTGCTGCATCTAGGTTCGGCATAATAAGCAAGTTTGCAGAACCTTTAAAACGTGAACCTGGGAAAGCATATTGACGAATGCTTTCGTCTAATGCTGCATCACCATGCATTTCACCTTCAACTTCAAGCTCTGGAGCTTGCTCAGATAAAATACGATAAACTTCACGCATTTTTTGAGCGCTTGAATCAGTCTGGTCGCTACCGAAGCTTGAGTGAGAAAGTAAAGCTACGCGTGGTGTAATACCAAAGCGACGTACTTCTTCAGCTGCTAAAATTGTCATTTCAGCAAGTTGTTCAGCAGTAGGATTAGTGTTTACATACGTATCAGCAATAAACAAGTTACGGTCTTCAAGCATTAATGCATTGAGCGTGAAGAAGTTGTTCATACCTTCTTTAAGACCAATAACGTTACGCACGAAGTCAAGGTGAATGTTATAGCTACTGTAAGTACCACATAACATACCGTCTGCTTTACCAAATTTAACCAGAAGAGATGCGATTAAAGTTGAACGACGGCGAGCTTCACGTTGAGCATATTCAACAGTAATGCCTTTACGTTGCATTGTTTGATAGTAGTCTTTCCAAAACTCTTCATACATCGGGTTTTGTTCTTGATCTACAATCTCAATATTTACGCCGTGTTGTAAACGTAGGCCTAATTTTTTGATGTTTGCTTCAATGACTGCAGTACGACCAACTAAAATTGGTTTAGCTAAATCTTCATCAACTGCAATTTGAACAGCACGTAATACGCGCTCATCTTCACCTTCAGCGTATGCAATACGTTTAGGATCAGTTTTTGCTTGAGCAAAGATTGGTTTCATCAAGAATGCTGAGTTATAAACAAACTCAGAAAGTTTTTGACGATATGCAGAGAAATCTTCGATAGGACGAGTTGCAACACCTGAGTCCATTGCAGCTTTAGCAACAGCAGGTGCAATTTCTAAAATCAAGCGTTGGTCAAGTGGGCGTGGAATTAAGTAGTCACGACCAAATGAAGCAGATTTTTCACCATAAGTTGCTGCATCAGCTTCTACATGAGCCATACGTGCAATTGCGTGTACACATGCAATTTTCATATCTTCGTTAATGGTTGTCGCACCTACGTCAAGTGCACCACGGAAGATATAAGGGAAACATAAAGCGTTGTTTACTTGGTTCGGGTAGTCCGAACGACCAGTTGCCATAATGACATCAGGACGTACTTCATGTGCGTGTTCAGGTAAAATTTCTGGATCTGGGTTTGCCAAAGCAAAGATAATTGGATTTTCAGCCATTTGCTTCACCATATCTTTGGTGAGAATACCCGCAGCTGAAAGACCCAAGAACATATCTGCACCAGCCATTACTTCATGTAATTGCGTCGCTTTAATGTCTTGTACATAACGTTTTTTAGATTCATCTAAACCTTCACGTGAAGTCGTAAGTAGACCACGAGAATCGGCAACAATGATATTTTCTTTATTTACGCCTAGAGCGCAAAGTAAATCTAAACAAGAAAGGGCAGCAGCACCTGCGCCTGAAGCAACAATTTTGATTTCTTCAATTTTCTTGTTAACCAGTTGTAGAGCATTTAATAATGCTGAACCTACAATAATACTTGTACCGTGTTGGTCATCATGGAACACAGGAATTTTCATGCGTTCACGAAGTTTCTTCTCGATATAGAAACATTCTGGCGCTTTGATATCTTCAAGGTTAATACCGCCGAAAGTTGGTTCTAATGAAGCAACAATATCAACGATTTTATCTGGATCGTTTTCAGCAATTTCAATATCAAATACGTCAACACCAGCGAACTTTTTGAACAGAACGCCTTTACCTTCCATTACTGGTTTAGAAGCTAATGGACCAATGTTACCTAAACCAAGAACCGCAGTACCGTTACTTACAACAGCAACTAAGTTGCCACGTGCAGTGTATTTTGCAGCAGCTGAAGGATCACGTTCAATCTCTAAACATGGAGCAGCAACCCCTGGTGAATAAGCTAGAGCCAAATCTCGTTGGTTGACGAGTTGCTTACTAGGCGTGACGCTGATTTTCCCTGGATTTGGATATTCGTGGTAATTTAAAGCGGCCTGTTTTAAAGATTGATCGTCCATCTGAGTCTCTATTTGATACAAAAAAGCAAACTAGTCAAATCACTCATTTAGGGGGAGACAACTCAGTTCTTTTACTATGCTTTAATTTTTACCAATTAAGAGAATAGTAGACGAATTGCCAATAGCCCCGTAGTGAGCTAAATGCTAAAGAATATAACACTACTTCTTTATTTCTCACAGTCAAAAACGCTCATTTTTGGAAAAACCAGCGCATGTAAAATAGACTGTTAAAACAATTATGAAATATACGTATTTGATTGTAGATATTGAATAATCTGATTTGGATGGAGCGGGCGACTAAAGAAATAGCCTTGTAAAAAATCACATTGTTGTTTTTGTAGATAAATAACTTGCTCTTCAGTTTCAACACCTTCAGCAACCAGTTTAAGCCCCATACTTTTGCCCATTGCAATCATGGCATTGACAATAGCTTCTTGTTTTTGATCACCGATTTTCGAAATAAAGGCTCGATCAATTTTCAAAACATCAATTGGGTATTCGGTTAGATAAGCTAAAGATGAATAGCCAGTACCAAAATCATCAAGTGCGATCGAAATGTTGCGCTCTTTAATTGAGTGCAATAGTTTCTTCACATTATCGGTGTTGTCTAATAAAGCCGATTCAGTAATTTCTAGTTCTATATTTGAGCCATCTAGCTGATATTGCTCTAAGAATTCATCTAAGTCATTAAGTAACAGGCCTCGATGAATTTGTTGAGCTACAATATTTACAGAGACTTGAATATCTGTATAACCTGCATTTTTCCACTCTTGTAATTGTTTGCCGACTTTATCTAAAACAACTTTACCGATATCGGAAATAAGACTACTACGCTCGGCAAAAGGAATGAACATATTTGGCATAACTAGTCCTTTTTCAGGATGCTGCCAGCGAATTAAAGCTTCAAAGCCCTTAACCGATTTATCATTTAAATTAATTTTCGGTTGGTAATAAACCACAAATTCATCATTTTGAATGGCTTTACGTAGCTCTTGTTCTAAATCTGCTGTCTTATATGGATTTGTTGTTTTATTACAATAGTAGCTAATAGTATTGCCGCCCAAACGTTTTGCTTCGGATAATGCTTGTTCTGCGTGGTTGTTGAGATGGTCAATTTGTCTGCCGTGCTCAGGAAAACAAGCAACTCCAATAGAGGCTGTAATAAAATATTCTTGCTGATCAATATAAAAAGGGGCATTTAATGCTTGTAATATATTTTGGCAATATTGCTCAATATTTGGATGAATCGGTGATATTTCATAAATGATTGCAAAATCATCCCCATTTAAATAAGCAACTAAAATGGCATTAATATTGGTGAGTCGTAGACGCTGCGCAAATTGTTTTAGCAGTTCATCACCACTATCATTATTTAGAAATTCATTAAATGCTCTAAATCTATCAATATTAATTCTTATTAATGCCAAATTTTTAAAACTATAAGAGGGATTGACTAAATACTGATGTAATTGATTGTAATAGTAAAAACGGTTAGGAAGGTGAGTTAAACTATCATAATTTTTTAAATAAGATAAATGTTGCTCTTGGCGTTTTTGCTCAGTTAAATCACGTGCAAAACCAATATAATTAATAACTTGGTTGTGTTCATCTTTCACTGCATTAATATGAAGCCATAAATAAACACTCTTACCTGATGCAAACTTTTCATCAAATTGGCCCATATATTCGCCAGTTTTTAGAAGTTGTTGAGTAATTGAGTCATGAAACTGTTGTTGCTGTAATTTCTGATTTATTGCGATGCTAAATAGCTGCTGATTTAATAATTCAGACTTTGAAAAACCAGTTAATTTTTCATAATAGGGGTTAACATCAATATAATTAAGTTTTTCATCTAGAATAAAAATTCCTTCAGCAGCTTGTTCAAGCACAATAGCGCAGAGTCTTAGATGCTCTTGATCTTTTTTTTCCTGATGAATATCTCTGGTCATTCCAACCATGCGTAAAGCTTTATTGGTTTTAGGATCACGGCTAATGACACGACCTACATCATGAATCCAACGCCAAGAGCCATTACGACGTAAGATACGGAAAGTAATATTGAAATGATCAGATTTTCCTTCCAAGTGTTCTTTTAAACGCTCATCAAATAATTGTCGGTCATTGGGATGAATACGCTCTAATATGGTCTTGAGATGTAAAGACGTATTTTGCGTTTGTTTTTGCTGATCAAAGAAAGTGATTTCTAGTTTTTGTTTTTCAATATCCCAGTCCCACGGTCGAATACCTGCGGTTTCATGAGCAAATGCTAAATTATGATGATTGCTTTCAAGCCTCTCATTCATTTTAGTTAAGTCATATGTTCTTTCACGTACTTTTTGTTCGAGTAAATGATTATTAAATTGAAGCTGTGCCTCAATATCTTTAGATTTATTTACTTCTTGCTGAAGCTGTACACATAATTCTTCAGCCCATTGTGTATGCTGCTCTGCGACTTGTACGAGTTGTTTATTTTTAAATAGTAGTTGAGAGATTTTTTGATAGTTACGTTGAGTTGCATAAGCACAAAGTAAAGTTGCTACAAAGGCTAAGTTATAAGCAAAGTAAAAAGGAAGTTGCGTGATTTGAGAATGGGTAAATTGACTAATAATGAGTGGAACTGTACTTGGAATAAACAGCAAATAAAAATATCGGGGCTGCTGAGTCAGAAAGGTTAGGCCAATAATGTGTGCTGAGGTAATAAATAGGGCAATTAAGATATGAACATCAGAGACGGATATTAATGTAACTGGAAGCGAAAAATGAAGAACAATGATATTTATTCCCATTAAAATTCCAGAGAGCAAACAAATACCTTGCAGCGTTAAATCAGTTTTCTTAATAAAATTAATATCACGATACTGGGTTAAAAGTTTTGGAATAAATAATAGACAAGTAAAAGTTAAAACAGTAAAGCCAATTGACCAAATAAATTTAGTAATGTAAGAAATAAAGTAACAAGAGAAAATAATGGCTGAAATCAGACAAAGTAATATTAAGCTAATCAGATACCAGCGAATATATTGAATTGAGAGCCGGAGCTGTTCAATTTTGGTTTGATGCTGTAAATATTCTTCCTGAAGGCCAGACATAAGATTTTTCTATCCTATTTTTTTACATTTATACAGAAAGAATCTGATTTATCAGTGGAAAAAAATTTAAATTAATATTCATACAGTAAAAGTAAGTTAACTTTAATTGTTGATTTAATCAATGTTCAATTAGTTTATATGGATAAAAACCGATAATTTAAAATAGATAATGCAACAACAGGGGCAGTTTCAGTGCGTAATACACGGTCTCCAATGCACCAGTTCATAAAACCTGCTTGATTGGCTTGCGTAATTTCATTTTCACTTAAACCACCCTCTGGACCAATTAAGAGAGCAAGTTCGGGTTGGATCCCTGCCAATACATCTTTTTGTTCTTTTTCCGGAGCTAAAACAAATTTAGATGCAGGAAGATCAGAAGAACTTAACCATTCATGAAGAGAAACTGGCGCTAAAACTTCTGGGACTAAGTTAAGCCCACATTGTTCGCATGCTGCAATTGCAACGGCTTGCCAGTGCTCTAATTTTTTTTGATCTCTGTCATATTTTAAACGCATTTCACAACGTTCACTGGTTAAAAGCTGAATTTTGCTTACACCAAGTTCGGTGGCTTTCTGAATGGCGTAATCCATTCGGTCACCTTTACTCATGACCTGACCAAGAACAGCTTTAAAAGGGGCATTACGGTTTGCAGGATTAAAATTCTCAATGGTGACAAATGCATTTTTTTTATTAATTTCGGTCAGAGTTGCGAGATATTCGCCACCTTGTCCATTAAATAGAGTCGCTTGTTCTTGTAGTTGTGCGCGTAAAACACGCACCCAATGATGAAATACCGATTCAGTCAGTTGAATTGTTGAGCCAACTGTAAGTTCAGTTTCGATAAAAAAACGATTCATTGGGTACGCCTTACAAAATTAATTTAAACCAAGATCAACAACAAGTTGACGGGTTGGTTCGACTTGATTCATTGAATAGAAGTGTAAGCTTGGTGCACCACCTGCAATCAGGCGCTCGCATAGCTTAACAACAACTTCATGACCGAAAGCTTTAATACTTTCACTGTCATCGCCGTAGGCTTGTAATTGCTTACGAATCCAACGAGGAATTTCAGCACCAGTACCATCTGCAAAGCGAATTAAGTTACTTGCATTGGTAATTGGCATGATACCAGGAGCTACCGGAATGTTAATTCCTGCACTCTCCAAGCGCTCTATAAAGTAAAAGTACGAATCTGGATTAAAAAAGAATTGGGTAATTCCTGCATTAGCGCCAGCTTGTACTTTTTCAATAAAACGTTGGATATCTGAATCAAGGCTTTCAGCTTGAGGATGCATTTCTGGATAAGCTGCAACTTCAATATGAAAATGATCACCTGAGTGCTCACGAATAAAACGTACTAAATCTTGAGCATAAGGAAGCTCGCCAAGTCCAACCTGACCAGATGGTAAGTCACCACGTAAAGCGACTATACGGTCAATGCCTTGTGCCTTGTACAAATCAAGTAGTTCAGCAATACGCGTCTTATCATCGCCAATACAAGAGAGGTGAGGAGCAACAGGCGTGCCTTTACCGTTGAAATCATCAATGGCAGCAAGCGTACGCTCACGAGTAGAACCACCAGCACCATAAGTAATTGAGAAAAACTCAGGGTTTAATAGCTGTAATTCTTGGTGAACAATACGAAGTTTTTCAGCACCAGCATCAGTTTTTGGCGGGAAAAACTCAAAAGAAATAGGTGTACGTTTAGTCATGTCAAATCCTTGTAAACAGCGAAACATTATTTAGAAAAAAGGGCAGTCGGTTCACCGTCTGCCCTTAAATTCTTAGTATTTGTAAGCGTCAGACTTGAATGGTCCCTCAACAGCAACACCTAAGTAATCTGCTTGCTCTTGAGTTAACTGAGTAAGTACACCACCGAAACCTGCAACCATTGCCGCAGCAACTTCTTCGTCAAGTTTCTTAGGAAGAACTTCTACACGAATTTTTGCAGCTTTTTCACTTGCAGGAAGGTCAGCAAATTTCTCTTGGAATAAGTGAATTTGACCTAAAACTTGGTTAGCAAAAGAACCATCCATTACACGTGATGGGTGACCAGTTGCATTACCTAGGTTTACAAGGCGACCTTCAGAAAGAAGGATAAGGTAGTTGTTTTCGTCTTCTGAACGATAAACTTGGTGAACTTGTGGCTTAACTTCAACCCACTTGTAACCACGTAAATACGCAGTGTCGATTTCTGTATCGAAGTGACCGATGTTACATACAACTGCACCAGCTTTTAAGCTGTCTAACATTGCTGCATCACACACGTGGTAGTTACCAGTCGTTGTTACAACAAGGTCAGTGTTACCAAGAAGGTCGTGGTTAATATCTTCTTTTTTACCTGTTTGTACACCGTTTTTGTATGGAGATACAACTTCATAGCCGTCCATACATGCTTGCATTGCACAAATTGGGTCAACTTCTGTTACACGAACAATCATGCCTTCTTGACGTAAAGATTGAGCAGAACCTTTACCTACGTCACCGTAACCGATCACAAGCGCACGGCGGCCAGATAACAACATATCTGTTGCGCGTTTGATTGCGTCATTTAATGAGTGACGGCAGCCATATTTGTTGTCGTTTTTAGACTTAGTAACTGAGTCATTTACGTTAATTGCAGGTACTTTCAAAGAGCCGTCTTTCCACATTTCGATAAGACGTTGAACACCTGTAGTTGTTTCTTCGGTAATACCGTGAATACGTTCTAAAAGAGCAGGGTATTTGTCGTGAACAAGAGCAGTTAAGTCACCGCCATCGTCCAAGATCATGTTGGCATCCCAAGGTTGACCATTTACATTGATTTGTTGTTCAAGACACCATACATATTCTTCTTCAGTTTCACCTTTCCAAGCAAAAACTGGAATACCGCGAGCAGCAATTGCAGCAGCAGCGTGGTCTTGAGTCGAGAAAATGTTGCAAGATGTCCAGCGAACTTCAGCACCTAATTCAACAAGCGTTTCAATAAGAACCGCTGTTTGAATGGTCATGTGAATACAACCAAGAATTTTTGCGCCAGCAAGTGGTTTAGATGCTGCATAGCGTTTACGTAAGCCAATCAAAGCTGGCATTTCTGCTTCAGCAAGTTTGATTTCTTTACGACCGTAGTCAGCAAGTGAGATGTCAGCAACTTTATAATCTGTAAATGAAGCATTAACCGCGTTCATCAGGATCTCCTAGGAAAAAAATAGTATTGATCATTCTGTTCGCGGATGCCGTTGTTGGTTAAAACGAGTGTTTAACCGATCGTCGAGCCTGGCAAAATGATCTTTAGTGCCGATCATTTGTCGCAGCATCCCTCGACTAGCGAAACATTGTACTTGGAAAAGCTTTTAGTGCCAATCCAGTTTTGTTTATTATCTGCTTAATTACGACTTTAGATTTAAATTATGGCCTTAAACATTCCCGAATCTTTGGCAAACCTCGAGGCAAACAGTGGTGTTTTTGCAGTTTGGATGGTGCTAAAGCATTATGGGGTTCAAGTTGATATTGCTGAATTGATTAAAGTTTGCCGATATGAGCAAGATGGTACCTATACCATTGCTTTAGCTGTTGCTTTAAAAAAGTTTGGCTTTGATGTTTCATTTCACTCAGATAATGATCCTAACATTAGCCCAAGTGAACGCATGAGTTATAAAGAGGCAAAGATATTAAAAATACCAACTGGGCCAGCGCTGAGCTATCAAGATATTCAAACAGAGACGCATAATGGGAAAATGGTGATTGTGTACTACGACACTTTAGAAGGGGTAGGGAATCAGTCGCTCATTTATTCTATAGATCAAAATGAAATCTGCTTTTTTGATAGTTTTGAGCCGATGTCCGCAGCAGTTTTTGAGAATCAACGTAAAGCAGAAGGAATTTGTCGTCAGGCTATTGTAATTGGTGATCGTAATTTAAATATTCATTCGACTAAATTAAACTAGATCAAAGTGAGCCAGTAAAGTGCTGGCTCATACTGAAGTTATTATTGTTGATATTCTTGAATGACTTCTAAGGCAGTACGGAAAGCTTCTTGAGTAGCGGGAGCGCCGCAATATGGCAGACTGTGTAATAAAGTTTCTTGAATCTCTTCGACTGTACAACCATTGTTGAGTGCACCACGAATATGGCCTTTAAGTTCAGTTGGCGATTTAAGTGCGGTTAGCATAGCCAAAGTAATTAATGAGCGATATTTACGTGGAAGTACACCTTCACGTTGCCAAGTCGATCCCCATGCATGTTCGTTAATCCAGTCTTGTAAAGGCTGAGTAAAGGGTACGGTATTTTCTTGGGCACGTTTTACAAAAGCTTCTCCCATCACTTCTGTGCGTACTTTTAATCCATTTTCGTAATCTTGCTTAGACATTAATTTCTCCTAAAAATAAAAGCGTCGAGTGACGCTTTTATGGCTATTTATTAATTAATGCGAATCAAAAATGATTGCAATAGTGAATTGGTGGAGGCACCAGTCACACTATTTGATGAGGGTTTGACAAAGGTAGATCCTTATCGAGTTTTTCATCAAAAACATCGGTAAGCATGCTGTCAAATCGAATTGCGTTGTACTGCAATAATTGTTGAGCTTCGCTTTCAGAAATAAAGCCTTCTTTTATCGCTTGTGCAATATTCTCTTCAAAAGTAAGACCCGTAAACTTGCCTTTGGATTCAGCTTTCTTAAACTTATCCCAAAGCGGTTCAATGGTTCTTAAAATCTGGAATGTATGCTCTAGACGGCCAGTGACATCATTAGGTTCAGTTGAATAGTACACATGGCGTTTGAGTTGCTCTCTAAACGGATGTTCTTCCATCATGAGTTCAGCAACTTGCTGTTTTAACTCATCATCTGGTTTTGAAATCACGCGACCTAGCGGGAAACATATCCATTTTACAAATGCTGCTGGAAGCTTGGCTGGGAAGTTGTCAAATAATCCCCAAAATGCTTCCTGAATATTTAAGAATGCTTTTTGTAGTGCTAGTTTTGCATGCAGTTGTTCAGCTTCAGTTTTTTGCCCAGCCTCATAAAATTTTAAAATCGCAGTTGCAATAAACAAGTGTGCATGAATATCAGCTAAACGTCCCGATAGCATTTCTTTGCGTTTTAAATCTCCTGCAAGTAAGCCAAGCGACATATCAGAAACAAGGGCGAAGTTGGCACTAAAACGGTTAATGGTTTTATAGTAACTTGCCGTGAACTGATCTGATGATTGAGGTGCATCACTTGAACCACCAGTCCAACCATAAGCAAATGATTTTGCGCCACGATTAAAGGTATAGGCTAAGTGTTTAAATAACAGATCATCGAATTTTTGAACTGCATTGGCTTTGTCTTCAGACTGAAGTAATTGCAGCTCTTCAAAAAGATAAGGGTGACAGCGCATCGAACCCTGACCAAAGATCATGAGTGAACGGGTTAAAATATTTGCGCCTTCAACTGTAATTGCAATCGGAATGGCTTGATAGGTGAGTGCAAGGAAGTTACGAGGCCCCAGCTGAATACCACGTCCACCAGCGATATCCATGCCGTGATTAATGACTTTACGCATGGTTTCTGTTGCATAATATTTTGCCATGGCGGTCATCACGGCAGGGGTTCCGCCTTGATTTAAACCACATGTCACTAAATAACGGAATGCTTCAAGCATATAGGCATCACTGGCAATTTCACTGCTGGCTTCTTGTACACCTTCAAATTTACCAACAGAAATATTGAACTGTTGGCGAATTCTCGCAAAAGCACCGACAGTGAGATAACTCATTTCACCTGCGGCTGTGGCTAATGCTGGAAGGGAAATACCACGACCGACGCCTAAGCATTCCATCAGCATGCGCCAGCCTTTACCAGCATTTTCTTGTCCGCCAATAATCCAGTCAATTGGAATGAAGACATCTTCACCCTCTACTGTTCCATTCATAAATGGAGAGCCGGGATAATGGCGTGCTCCTATTTTTACACCTGCGTGGCTTGCAGGAATGAGGGCACAGGTAATACCGTACTCAGTTTTAGTTTTATCGCCGAGTAGACCTTCAGGGTCATATAGTTTAAATGCTAGGCCAACTACTGTGGCAATTGGAGCAAGCGTAATCCAGCGTTTAGAGAAATTCATGCGGAGTCCAAGAACTTGAGCTCCTTCATATTCGCCATAGCAGACTACACCTGAATCTGGAATTGCACCTGCATCTGAACCTGCTTCAGGACTGGTTAAACCAAAACATGGAATTTCTTCACCTTTAGCAAGGCCCGGTAAATATTGCTGCTTTTGCGCATCAGTACCGTAGTGCATGAGTAACTCACCAGGTCCTAAAGAGTTCGGAACCATACAACTTACTGCTGCAGTTAATGAGCGTGACGCAATTTTGCTCATAATACGGCTTTGAGCAAATGAGCTAAATTCTTTACCACCAAAGGACTTGGGGATAATCAGGCCTAAGAAACCTTTATCTTTAATGAACTGCCAAACTTCAGGAGGAAGGTCTTTTAATTGATGATGAATTTCCCATTCATCAAGCATACTACATAGCACTTCAACTTCATTATCGATAAAACTTTGCTCTTCTTGCGAAAGTGTAGGATAAGGATACTTTTCAAATTGCGACCAATCTGGTGCACCCATAAATAATTCTTTTTCCCACCAGCTTGTTCCTGCTTCCAATGCTTCTTGTTCGGTTGTACTGATGCTTGGCATTGAATTTGCCAGAGTTTTATAAGCAGGTTTTGTAATTAAGCTAAACCGTAAAGGCTTAAACAAAATAATAATGCTAAGAGCAATAAGAGGAATCCCTAAAAGCAGTGACCATGGCGTTAAAATGATTGCGGTAAGTATAGCTACCGCAATCATAAGAATGCTGCCAATGACTCTGTTTAGGTTAAAAAAGAAAATTGCCCATATTGCAGCGAGCTGAATCACAATACTTAAAACAAAGAGTAGGAAAATCATACTTGCTCCTTGCTAGATAAGCCCTCAAGTTGGAAGTTACAAAAAAGCGAGGAGAGATTTAAGGCTTAACTAGCTAATTTTTTAATGCTGTTTAAATTTAATTTTTTATGTCGCAATTGATGTATATGCTAGAGCAGGGATATATCGTGCTTTTAGATATAAGATATTTTTAAATGAATGTGTAATAGCTTGTTTTATCGATTTGTCAAGAAATGTTATTGATTTTCTTATACAAATAAAAAGCCCTCTAGTTTAGAGGGCTTTTAGAGATATTCAATTTATTAGGCTTCGACGACCTGAACCGCGATTTTTTTAGCAGGATCTACTTTACGACGAACTTCTGGAACTGGCTCACCGTGATATTGACGATCAGCAAAGTAACTTGAACGAACCATTGGCGCAGACCAGATATTTCTAAAGCCAAGTTTACGGCCATGCTCTGCATAACGTTCAAACTCTTCTGGTGTTACAAAGCGGTCAATTGGCGCGTGTTGTTTAGAAGGTTGCAAGTATTGACCAATAGTCACATAGTCGACATCGTGAGCACGTAAGTCATCAAGTAATGCAATCACTTCTTCTTCAGTCTCACCAATACCTACCATCAAACCACATTTTGTTGGGATGTCAGGACAGTATTCTTTAAACATTTTCAATAAGTTTAAAGAATGTTGGTAATCTGAACCTGGACGCATCGCTTTATATAGACGAGGTACAGTCTCAATATTGTGGTTGAAAACATCTGGTGGACATTCAGTCATAATGCGTAAAGCAATATCCATACGTCCACGGAAGTCTGGCACTAAAATTTCGAGTAATGTATTTGGACTAAGCGCACGAGCTTCTTTAATACAATCCACAAAATGTTGTGCACCGCCGTCAAGCAGGTCGTCACGGTCAACCGAAGTAATTACTGCGTATTTGAGTTTAAGATTGGCAATGGTCTCTGCCATGTGACGAGGTTCATCAGGGTCTAACGCATTTGGACGACCATGTGCTACATCACAGAACGGGCAACGACGTGTACAAATATCACCCATAATCATAAATGTTGCTGTACCACCACCAAAACATTCTGGTAGGTTAGGGCAAGCTGCTTCTTCACAAACGGTATGGAGTTTTTGAGCACGTAAAGTGGTTTTAATACGCTGAACTTCTTCTGGTGCCGTCATCTTGACACGAATCCAGTCAGGTTTACGCGGCACTTCAACCGTAGGTACAACTTTTACAGGAATTCTTGCGACTTTTTCTGCGCCACGAAGTTTTACACCCTGTTCAGGTTTACGGTGTTCTGACATATTTAACTTTTCCACTCGTTTATAGAGACATTGACATTGTATTATAGCGGAGTTCTTTGGTTAATAGCGGAAAATAACTATTCATATAATAAATGTGGTTATTCAGAAATATAGGGTTGAGAAATACATAAATTCACCGCATATTAGTCATAATCTATTATAAAATATGGTCATTCAAGAGAGGAAGGAGCTTTCAATGCCACGTAAAAAAGAGGTCGTTAGTGGGAATTTCGTTAAGTACGATGCGGTAGTTCTCGGTTCTGGACCTGCAGGTGAAGGCGCGGCAATGAAGCTTGCAAAAGCGGGTAAGCGTGTTGCAATTGTAGATGTACGTGATCAACTCGGTGGTAACTGTGCTCACGTAGGAACGATTCCAAGTAAAGCATTGCGTCAAACAGTTTCTAGTATTATTCGTTATCAGCGTGATCCAATGTTTCAAAAAGTAGGTGAATGGAAACAGTTCACCATGAAACAGGTGTTGCGTAACGCACACAAAGTGATTCAACAACAGGTTGATACGCATACACGTTTTTACGATCGAAATAAAATCGGCGTATTTCATGGCCGTGCATATATTCAAGATAAAAATACAGTTTTAGTTTTTAGCCATGAAGGCATTAAAGAAACAATTATCTGTAAGCAAATCGTGATTGCGACAGGTAGTCGTCCTTACCATCCGCAAGGTCTCGACTTTGACCATCCTCGTGTATTTGATTCGGACAAAATTCTTGATCTTGATTACTCAATTCAAAAAATCATTATTTACGGCGCAGGTGTTATTGGCTGTGAATATGCTTCGATCTTTATTGGTTTAGACCATAAAGTTGACTTGATTAATACTCAGCAAAAACTCTTAAGCTATTTAGATGATGAGATTGCTGATGCTTTGTCTTATCACTTACGTGAACAGGGTGTATTGATTCGTCACAACGAACAAATGGACCATCTTGAAACCTTTGATGACCATGTTGTATTACATTTACAAAGTGGTAAAAAGATTAAAGCCGATGCGATCCTTTGGTGTAATGGCCGTTCAGGTAATACAGAAGGTTTAGGTCTTGAGAATGTTGGGTTAGTACCAAACAACCGTGGTCAGCTTTCTGTAAATGACCAATACCAAACTGAAGTTGAAAACATCTATGCTGCTGGTGACGTGATTGGTTGGCCATCACTTGCTTCTGCTGCTTATGACCAAGGGCGCTGTGCTGGCGCAAACATGAGTGGTGAAGATGCGAAGCCAGTACGTGATATCCCAACGGGTATTTACACCATTCCGGAAATCTCATCAATTGGTAAAAATGAACAGGAATTAACGGAAGAGAAAATTCCGTATGAAGTAGGCCAAGCTTCTTTCCGTCATTTGGCTCGTGCACAAATTACGGGTGATACAGTGGGTGAATTGAAGATTCTTTTCCACCGCGACACTTTAGAAATTTTAGGTATTCATTGTTTTGGTAATAACGCTGCCGAAATTATCCACATTGGGCAAGCAGTTATGCACAGCCCAAACAATACCTTGAAATATTTTGTTGAAACAACGTTTAACTATCCAACCATGGCTGAAGCTTACCGTGTAGCTGCACTTAATGGTATGAATCGCTTGTTTTGATTTTAAATAAGTTTTTCATAAAAAAGCCCGCAAACTTGCGGGCTTTTTTATTTTCATTAGACCATACGATTTTTATATTTTTATGACAATGTACAGAGCGATTTTAGCGCCTCATCTCTCTAGTGTGCACAAAATGCTTGATTGAAATATTCAAATAAATCAGGTGTCTGTTTCCATAAAATAATAGAAAGAACCAGAAGAGCTATAATGAAGAAAGTCATAATTGTTTTCAAAAGTAAGGCATTATGCGTCATGAATAACAGCCTCCTCATTTACAAAGAAATGTACAATTACCCCTAATATACTCAAAGCTATTGAACATAGCCAAATCGCATTGTAATTCCCTGTTAAGTCATGGTTAACACCGCCAAGCCAACCGCCAAAGAAAGAACCGACTTGATGGGTGAAAAACACGATTCCGCTCAGCATTGAAAGATATTTAACACCAAACATATTTGCGACAATGCCGTTTGTAAGCGGAACTGTAGAGAGCCATAGAAGTCCCATGATGATGCCAAAAGCATATACTGTATAAGTGCTTAAAGGTAATAGTAGAAAGGCAATGATTGCGATGCCACGGCTGCCGTAAAGTGCCATTAATAATTTAGGTTTTGAGAAACGATCTCCTAACCAGCCTGCACCGTAAGTTCCTACAATGTTAAATAACCCGACCAAAGCAAGAAATACTGTACCTATGGCTGCATCAAAGCCGTGATCGATTAAATAGCCTGGTAGGTGGACACCTAAGAAAACAACCTGGAATCCGCACACTAAAAAACCTAAAGCTAACCACCAGAACGGCTTATGTTTTCTAGCAATATTTAGTACTTGTTTAAAGGTGAGCTGAGGTTGAGCAATTGCTTTTGGGGCTTGGTTGCTTGGCCCTTTTAACATCCATGCTAAGGGGATAATAAGAGCGATTAACAGCGCACTTACCATTAAAGCTGAAGACCATCCCACTGTTTTAAGTAAGAGAAGGGTGGAAGGCAGCATAATAAATTGGCCAAAAGAACCAGCTGCACTGGCAATGCCCATTGCCATACTTCTTTTTTCTGGTGGAGCAGCTCTGCCTACTGCACTCAGTAAAACCGTAAAAGAGGTTGCTGATAAAGCTAAACCAATAATAAGACCTAAGCTTAAATTTAAAATGAGTACACTTGAACTAAAAGCCATTAAGAGTAAGCCAAGGGCATAAAGTAACCCTCCAACAGTAACCACAACTTTGCTGCCATATTTATCTGCGACTGCGCCAGTAAAAGGCTGCACGGCTCCCCAGATTAAGTTTTGCATCGCAATTGCGAGACTAAAAACATGCTGTCCCCAACCAAATTCATGACTCATTGGGACCAAATAAAGTCCAAAACCATGACGTACCCCTAATGAAAGAGCCAAAATAATGGCACTACCAATGAGCATATAAATAAGTGATTGAGAAAACTGGTTGCTTGTTTTAGTCATTGTGAGTGGAAAGTTATAAGAATGTGATGAATCATTGTAGAAGATATATCGAATAATATCGATATATCTATAAAAATATTTAAGAAGAATTAAAAAGTTCGAAAGAAGCGTGGGGCATTATAAAAAAGTAAACAAGCAAAAATCATTTTGATTTCTGCTTGTTATAAAAGTTAAGCTGCAGAATTACGTTCAAGTAAAGCCTGTTCAAAAAGTACTTTTTCCTTTTCTTTATGCTCGGTTGTGAAGCGAATCAAAATTACGCTACAACCTGCAACCATAACCAGTCCACCTAAAATAAATAGACAGGTTTGAACATCAAGTACACCTTTTAACAAGAATCCTGCTGCAACTGCACCTGCATTACCACCTGCACCAATAATTCCAGCAACACCGCCTAATGCATTGCGGTCAATAAATGGTACAAGAGCATATGTTGCTCCGCAGGCCATGTGGGTAAATAGTGCAAAAATAGTCATTGAAAGAATAGCGAGAGTGACGCCGTTCATTTGAGAGAAAAGAATTAAGAATAAACCTTCGCACAAAATCATGAGTACAAGTACTTTAGTGCGTCCATCTAGTCCTTTTGTAAGTGCGACTTTATCGGAAATAATGCCGCCAAGCGCACGAGCGAATAATGCGAGAAGACCAAATATTCCGGCAGTTAAACCAGCAGTTTTTAAATCCATTTTAAACTGATCAACATAGTACATGGCTGCTACATTATGGATAAAAATTTCGATACCAAAGCATGCGCCATAAGCCAGAAATAAAATCCAGACGCGGTAGTTACGAGCAGCCTGCATTAAAATTGCCATACCGCCTTTTTTACCACTCCCAACTTCAATGCCTTGTGCACGAGCTTCTTTAAAATTTCCTTGGGGGCAATCTTGAGTGAGTTTCCAGTAAAGGATTCCAACAATCACCATCATTACACCAGGTACGATGAGTGCAATGCGCCAACCCATAGTCTGCTCAACACCAAACATGACAATTGCACCGAGTAATAAAGGCATTAACGCTTGAGTTGCACCGCCACCAGCATTGCCCCAACCAGCTGCTGCTGCATTTGCAGTGCCTACAACGTTAGGTGCAAACATAATACTTGTATGATATTGCGTAATGACAAAGCTTGCGCCAATTGCACCAATGAGCAAGCGGAAGAATAGAAAAGATTCATAACTGTTAGCAGCAGCGACACCAAATACTGGAATACTGCCGAGTAAGAGTAGGGCTGTATAGGTAATTCGTGGACCATATTTATCACAAAGTGGTCCAACAGCGAGTCGTACTAAGATCGTAATCGCAACGGCGGCAATATTAATATTGGCAATTTGATCTTTTGTTAAGCCAAATTCGCCTTTAATAACAGGCATTAATGGAGCGCAGGCAAACCATGCGAAGAAGCAGACAAAGAACGCGAGCCAAGACATGTGAAAGGCACGCATGGCTGGAGTTGAGAAACTAAATAATTTAATCTCAGTTGCTTTTTTTGCATCTAGATTGATATTTGAAGACATACGCCGTCCCCCTGAACTGAACGAAATTTTAATTTGCATGACAAAATAAATTGTCTATCTGCATACCGATCAGAGCGGACGTCATTGGCCGTCTTGGTTTATCCATTGAATCGCCATTGATTCATCATGATATAAATAAAGCAAAGGACGTGCCAAAAAATAATTTTTACTAAAAGGAAAACCTTAGTTTTTAATTTTATTAAATTAGTTAGAGGCTAAGAAAATGAATCATAAAATAAGCATGAAACGCAAATGCTAATAAGAATGATAGAAGCTAAATATTGCTAGAGTATTCATAGAAAGTGCTCATTTTTTTAGCATATTGGTTTAAAAAGAAGCAGGATTAATCTGCCTAATAAAAAAGCTATAAAAGCTTCAGTAAAGCTTTTATAGCTTAGGTTCTTTTAAAAATTAGAAGCGGTAACCTACACCTACATAGGTAATGAGTGGATCAATATCAATTTTGGTATTCGCTTTAATAAGCTCTTTACCTGTATTTTGGTCAGTAACATAAATTTTTGCTTCATTATTCATTTTTGAATAAGAAACGGAACCAACGGCAAACCAGTTCGGGTTGAAGTCATACGTTGCACCGACAGTAACAATAGGTGCAAAAGTATCGGTCGCTTCTAACTTCACAATAGGATTTGCTGAAGATGTTTTACCGTCTAATGCTGCGCCCGCTTTACCATCATGAATATTTTGAATCATATGACCAGCTTTAATTAAATCTGACTCAATCCCTGAATTCATTTTTAAGTCATTGAAATAGGCATACATGACGCCCGCACCTACATATGGGCGGAACTTATTCACTCCAGATTTACCAAACTGATAGTGCAGTTCTACAGCAGGTAACCAAGCACGTGCTGTAGCTGCTTTATCACCTTGCGTGAGATCAGTGATAAAAATATCTTGTTTTAAAGGGATATCACCAAGAATAGTACCAATACCACCAGGTTTATCTATTCCAGATAATGGAGCATAAATATTGCCTTTACCTTTTATATTTACCTTTGGAGGAACACCAGCTTTAATTTCCAGAGATAAATTATCTGTAAAATTATAATTCGCCATGATACCTACAGTATCAACACTCTGAGCTTCTAAACCAGTTCCTTGAGCTTGCCAGTTAGATAATCCATTAATTGTGGCATTACCTGCAATATTCGAATTTAGATATGTTTTTCCATCATCACCTTTATGGGTGATAAGAGGACTTATAAGTGGATTGCCAGTTAAGCTTTTTAAAGTATCATATTTTCTTTTACCATCCGCTGTAGACTGATCTATTGCACCTAAAACAGAATCAACAGTTACGTCGCCTACTTTAGAGGTGGTTCCTTCTGCAACACTGGTATTAATGTTGAATGGATTTGCGCTTCCTTGTGGCATGGCATGTAACCAGCCGGCAGAGACCGAAAAACGTTTAAAACCATCACCATCTTTTAAACTAAAATATGGTGAAGCAGCGAAAGTGACTGTAGGCAGAGCAAAAAAGGCGGCTGTCATACAAAATAATGACTTTTTCATCATAAAGGACTCCATGTCCGGACATTTGTTTACTGATTTTTATTGAGCCCACCATAACGCGTTTTATTAAAATGATTGTGTAATAAAAATTAATAATTGTAATGTTTTTGAAATATTTGTTTATATTTGGAAAGATTTATTAATAAAAAGTACAAAATAAAAAATAAAAGGCTACATAAAGTAGCCTTTTATTAAATTTAATTAAATTATTAATTGAAGCGTGAGAGGTCTTCTTCAGGACGAGCGGTTAACACTTCAATACCTGTTTGAGTGACCAAAATAGTATGTTCATATTGAGCTGAGAGTTTATGGTCTTTGGTTACAACAGTCCATTTGTCACCAAGTAATTTGGTTTGCCATACACCAGCATTGACCATTGGTTCAATCGTAAAAGTCATCCCAGCTTCTAAGCGCATGCCTGTACCAGGTTGTCCATAGTGCAATACTTGAGGTTCATCATGGAACACAGTACCAATACCGTGACCACAATATTCACGTACTACGCTAAAACGTTCTGACTCAACATATTTTTGGATGGCATGACCAATGTCACCTAAATATGAACCATCTCTAACTGTTGCCATTCCACGATACATCGCTTCTTGAGCAACTTTACATAAACGGTTTGCCAAAATAGAAGTCTCACCACCCACGATGTACATCATGTTCGTGTCGCCGTGATAGCCATCTTTAATTACGGTTACATCAATATTAAGGATGTCGCCGTTTTTTAAGATTTTATTTTCAGATGGAATACCATGACATACAACATGGTTAACCGAAGTACAGATAGAATGTTGAAAAGCAGGGCGTCCTGGAGCACCACCGTAACCTACGCAAGCCGGAATAGCATGCTGTACATTTTCAATATGATTACGACAAATCGTATCAAGCTCAAGTGTGCTTACACCGGCCTTAATATACGGCTTGATCATCTCTAGAACTTCAGCCGCCAGTCGTCCTGCAATGCGCATTTTTTCAATTTCATCTGGAGTTTTGATTAATCGACGTGGAGCTGTATAAGTACTGTTCATGATCTCTAAAAACTTTTGGTAATTTATAAGTGTATATGGTATAAATAGCCGCCCATTTTATCAAATGCTTTTCGTGAATATCTTTTACGAAGAATATTGATAGATGGAGTAAAAATCCGCACATATATCGTCACATTACTCTGGGTGCCCGTAAAAAGGTGGAGAATGCGGATATATGGAGGCCTAACCCAACTTTTAAGGTAAAGAAAATGGCAGATTACAACGTAAGCATGCGCGACCTTCTTCAAGCAGGTGCGCACTTTGGTCACCAAACTCGTTTCTGGAACCCAAAAATGCGTCAATACATTTTTGGCGCGCGCAACAAAATTCACATCATCAACCTTGAGCACACTGTTCCTGCGTTAAATGATGCTTTGAACTTCGCTAACCAATTAGCAAGCAAAAAGAACAAAGTTTTGTTCGTTGGTACAAAACGTGCTGCTTCTAACATCATCCGTGAACAAGCTCAACGCGCTGGTCAACCATATGTAGACCACCGTTGGTTAGGTGGTATGTTGACGAACTGGAAAACACTTCGCCAATCTATCAACCGTTTAAAAGATCTTCAAACTCAATCTCAAGACGGTACTTTTGCTAAGCTTACTAAACGTGAAGCTTTAGAACGTACTCGTGAGATGGAAAAACTTGAGCGCTCTTTAGGCGGCGTTAAAAACATGGGTGGTTTACCTGACGCATTATTTGTAATCGACGTTGATCACGAAGCGATTGCAATTAAAGAAGCTAAGAACTTAGGTATTCCAGTTATCGGTATCGTTGATACAAACTCTAACCCAGACAACGTTGATTACGTTATTCCTGGTAACGATGATGCGATCCGTGCAGTAACTTTATATGCTTCAGCTATGGCTGACGCAATTCTTGCTGGTAAAGAATACGCTCAATCTCAAGCGAACGCTCAAGCAAAAGGCGATGACGCTGCGAAAGACGCTTCTGAGGCTTAATGCGTTTTTTGACGCAGGCTTGTCATTTTTGCGACATGTAATGGTGGCAAATTAAGCGTCGAGAGTGCAAACGGCCCAGAGTTTCTTTGGGCCGTTTTTGTTGAACAGATTTATTTTCTACCGATTTTAGGAGATCAACATGACTGCAATTACTGCAAGCATGGTAAAAGAATTACGTGACCGTACTGGTCTTGCAATGATGGAATGCAAAAAAGCATTAACAGAAGCGAACGGTGACATCGAACTTGCTATTGATAACCTTCGTAAATCTGGTCAAGCTAAAGCTGCTAAAAAAGCTGGCAACATTGCTGCTGACGGTGCAATCACTATCGTTCAAGACGGTAATAAAGCGATCTTAGTTGAAGTAAACTGTCAAACTGACTTCGTTGCTAAAGACGAAAACTTCTCTAACTTTGCACACGCAGTTGCTGCTGCTGCTTTAGCTGCTGGCGAAACTGATGCTGCTAAAATCGCTGAATTAAAATTGGCTGATGGCCAATCAGTTGAAGAAGCTCGTATTGCGCTTGTTCAAAAAATCGGTGAAAACATCCAAGTTCGTCGCGCGAAAATCGTTGAAGGCGAAAACTTGGCTATCTACAAACACGGTTTAAAAATCGGTGTTGTAGTTTCTTACACAGGTGATGCTGACACTGGTAAAGGTATTGCAATGCACGTTGCTGCATTCAACCCAGTAGCAGTAAGCGCTGAAGCTGTTCCAGCTGACCTTATCGCTAAAGAGAAAGAAATTGCTGAAGCGAAAGCGTTAGAATCTGGTAAGCCAGCAAACATCGTTGAGAAAATGGTAACTGGTTCTGTTGAGAAATACTTAAACGAAGTTGCTCTTGATCGTCAAATGTACGTTATCGACAACGACAAAAAAGTTGCTGACGTATTAAAAGCGACTGGTACAACTGTTGCTAACTTCGTACGTTTCGAAGTTGGTGAAGGTATCGAGAAAAAAGCAGAAATGAGCTTCGCTGAAGAAGTTGCTGCTGCTCAAGCTGCTGCGAAGTAATTCGTATCACAATAAAAAAAGCCCCTATGGGGCTTTTTTTATCCCTATTGAAATCGGAATATAAAGATGACAAATAAAAAAAATCTAAGTATTGGTGGCATTATTGTCTTATTGATTGCTGCATATTTCGGTCTAGATTCATCTGGGCATAAGAAGAACCAAACATCATCACCCATTCCTGGCACTCAGCATACTGAAACGGCGCTTTCAAATGATGGGATAGATACTATAAAAGCTGCTTATGACCGCAGACAAAGTAATGTTCAAGTGCAGGGAAGTGGTCGAGTAAAAGCAATTTTAAGAGAAGATAATGATGGGACAAGACACCAGAAATTTATTCTTGTATTAAAAAATGGTCTTTCAATTTTGGTCGCATATAATATTGATTTAGCACCAAAAATTGAAGATTTGCACAAAGGGGATATTGTCGAATTTAATGGTGAATATGAATATAACGAGAAAGGTGGTGTATTGCATTGGACGCATCATGATCCACAAAACCGTCATGAGAATGGTTGGTTGAAACATAATGGACGTATTTACCAATAGAAAAAGGGATATTCATTTCGACCCAACAGCAATTTTGTTCTATGCATCTTTTTAAAACATGGTATGTTTTTTTTCAGATAAATAGATGAGATGTATATATGCACCGGGAACAGGCTGACTACTTGCATTTGCGAGAGTTAGGCGGTTTAGAATTATTAAAAGCACATTATCACCAAACGCAATTTTCAAAGCATACCCATGAAGGGTATTGTATTGGTGTGATTGAAGAAGGTGCACAGTCTTTTTTTAGGACGGGTCAACTACACGTTGCTCCTAAAGGTGACATTATTTTGGTGAACGCAGATGAAATTCACACAGGTTCATCTGCTGTCGAATCGGGTTGGCGCTATCGGGCAATTTACCCTACACCTGAAATGCTTGCTGAAGTGAGTCAGGATTTTTTTGAAAATTTTCATGGTGCACCTTGGTTCCCTCAAGCAGTTATTCAAGATTTGGGTTTATCTCAACAACTTTGCTTATTATTTGATTTATTAGAACAAAAAGATAATTTTCTGCTTAAGGAAACCATGTATTTATCAACATTAGCATGTTTGATGATGCGTCATGGGAAGTCGAGACATACCTTTTGTGAGCTACCAGAAGCTTATTCGAAAGTCTTAAAGATTAAAGATTTGTTGGCCGATATGCCTGAAAAGAATTTTTCTTTACAGGAATTGGCTGACATGGTTGGATTAAGTGCTTGGCATTTTTTAAGGCAATTTAAAAAACATGTGGGTTTACCACCTCATGCTTGGTTGGTGCAGGCACGTTTGCAAAAGGCGAGGCAGCTATTAAAACAGGGTATTCAAATTGTAATGGTTGCACAGCAATGTGGATTTTCTGATCAAAGTCATTTTAACCGTCACTTTAAAAAGGCGATGGGTGTTACACCTACCCAGTATGTAGCAAGCCTTAATCTCTAAAATTTATTTTCATTTCTAAATGCAATTTTGTTCAAGAGAAGCTAACCTGTATAGAAGAAAATCTATAAATATTTAATGTTATAGATGTCTAGAGATGAATACTCGTTTAAATCAATCTATTAGATTTTCTAAAAACCAACCTTCGTATCTTTTTTTACGAGGGGCGGTAGATATATTGCCATTGTCTATTTCGGTTATTCCGTGGGCTATTTTGGCTGGTTCAATGGCAATTCATGCAGGTTTATCATTTTATAAAGCATTAGCAATGTCAGGAATTGTGTTTGCTGGTGCTGCACAATTGGTCAGTTTGAGTATGGTGATGGAAGGTGCATCATTATTAACGATCTATGTCACGATTTTCTTTCTTACTGCACAGCATTTTATTTATGCATTAACTTTAAGAAATGATATTTCTATTTTGTCTTTACCCAAACGATTAAGTTTAGGCTTTCTATTAACAGATGAATTATTTGCGCTAAGTGCTCCGAACGAAAAAAGACACCCCCACTATTTATTAGGGGCCGGTATAAGTTTTTATTTATTCTGGGTAGTTTTTAGTCTAGTTGGAATTTTGTTGGCTACGGCGATTCCTAATTTATTGTCTTATCACTTAGACTTTTCGATTGTTGCTATTTTTGTGGCCATGATTGTTCCTATGTGTAAAGGAAAACCTGTCATAGCAGGAGTTTTAACAACTTGTGTTAGTGGTTTTGTTCTCAAATTTTTTCACATAGAAGGCGCCATTCTGATTTCTGGTTTATTGGGAATGCTTATTGCTGTTGTTGTAGAAAATAGAGTGGGAGAGAAATGAAATGTCATGGTTCATGATTTTAGGTGTGGCAGTAATTGTCTTTTTTAATCGTTATTATTTTTTAGAACCTAATGTAAAAGTAAAATTACCAGTACTGATGAATAAAATGTTGAATTATTCAGCGCCTTGTTTATTGAGTGCTATTTGTATACCGGTAATCTTTTTTGAAAGAAATGAATTGAGAGGGACTTTAGATAATCCATATTTATATGCGACAGTATTTTGTATTGTAGTTGCTTTCTATTTCAAAAAAGTTTTGCCCAGTGTTCTGCTCAGCCTAGCATTTTTCTATTTTATAAATTTTCTAATAAATCAGTAAATTTAAGCTGAATCTAAAAAAGATTCAGCTTTTTAAAAATTATTGAGTAATCAATTTATTTTGGCGACTTTTCCACTTAGGTAATATTTTTGCAAGATAGGCATCCATACACCAGACTGGGCCAATCAATAAAAATTGTAAATCTTTAAAGAAGGAAGGTTTTTTTCCTTCAACTTTATGTCCGTAAAATTGTCCAATCCAAGCAATTACAAAAAGAGCAATATAAAATCCCACCCCTACAGGTAAGACATAAATAAGCCAAGCCATCACAACGAGAAGTGCAGTCATTGCTACTGCAAGTACAAGATCGAGTCGAGCATAGAAAATTAGAGTCAGTACAATGAGTAAAGCAGTGAGTAAGGCGCTAAAGTGGGCAATGATTCCGATAATAGAAAATAAAATAGCGGGAACGCATACCCAGTGGATTTTTTTATTTGTTGGATTTTGATGACTTTCACTATATTCATCAAACCATTCATCAATAGATTTCATAGACCTTGTTCTCCGTGTCTAATTTTGAGTCATTCTTTTTATGTCTATATTTTATCCTGTTGTTAGGTGGATAGACAAGAAAGTCGCAAACTTCCTTCTCGTTCATTTATGTATCTTTAAAAATTTAATGACTCATTGTTTGGAAAAACAGGAGGGAAAAAGTTCAAAGTTGGACTTAAAAAAGAGCGAGATTTATTTAAGGAAAATCAGGTTAGTTATTTTTGGATTTTGAAGTGAGGAAATGACCCAGAAAAGCACTTTTTTATGAGAAGTGGGAAAATAATAGAAAAAGACTCAACTCAACTTGTCTTAAAACGCGATAAATAGCTCTTTTTAGACTAAAGTGGTACTAGGGTAGCGTAATTTTTTTAAAATGGCTGTAATCGAAAAATATAAGCAAAAAAAGATGGGTAAGAAAATGATGTGTTTTTGGGTTAAAAAATAATCAATTTTGTAATTGGAAAATGAGTAGAAACATAAAATTTTTGAACATAATTTTTTTATCGTGAACTCCAAAAATTAAAAAGCCACAAATTAAATTGTGGCTTTTTCATGAACTCTAGGAGTAAGCGCTTATGAAGTAGGACCGTCTACACGTTCAATACTTACTTTTGCAGTGCCTGCATTGGTAATACCAAGGCGTTTTGCTGCACCGTATGATAAATCAAGTACACGATTTGCATGGAATGGACCACGGTCGTTTACTTTTACAACCACACTTTTACCATTGTCTTTGTTTGTAACACGGATATAACAGTTCAATGGCAGACTACGGTGAGCAGCAGTAAGTGCATTCATGTCGAATGTTTCACCACTTGCAGTTTTACGACCGTGAAATTGACGACCATACCAAGATGCCATGCCAGTTTGGCTAAACTTACGAACAGTATTTGAAGCTACTGTGTTAAGTTTTTCAATCACTGAAGGCTCATCTTCAGGGATTTCAATTTTAGCTGCGATAGCTTGACGACGAATTTGATCGCCAGAACGTTCAGTGATTGAAAGACTGTTAATGTTAGAAAAACGAGAATTAAAGCTTTGAGTATCTTTACTCAACACACGGGCAGCTAAATTAGCATTTGGGCCATCTACATCACTGTTTAATGATGATGACTGCATCATTTCAGCGTGCAGCGGGGCCATACTTAAACTAGCCGTCAGTGCAAGAATGTATTTCAGCGATAACTGCATTTATATAAACTCCTGAGAACATGCTCTTTTTCTTTTAGCCGGCAGGCTAAAAATTGAAGTGAACATGCCTAATTATTCACTTTTGCAATTGCTTGATTGGGGTGGATAATATTCATCGCTTACGGAGAGTGTCTAGTCTTTAACGAGAAATAGTTACAAAAAGGGCAAAAACTTACAGTTTTAGATTAAAAAATAACCAAATATGTAACAAGGTATTTAAAATGTGTGTATTGTGATCGATTTAACAAAAATATTTATTGACTTTTACATAAACTAATCAAAAAGCTAGCCTATCGGCTAGCTACTTCTGTGCCTAACAACCATACAGCAGTCGCATACATTCGGCTTTTGTTATAAGTCGTAATTACTTGAAAATTCGGATAGGTTAAATAATAAATTGGACCATTATAGTCTTGTAATTGAATAACATTTACCATATCTAGGTCATCAATTTTAACTAAAGGGTTTAATGGAGAAATCCCTTGATTTTTAAGTACGCCATATGGAGAAGGTTGGGTCAGGTCTTTAGCAATAATACTTTCTGGATTTGAACCTGTGTAACGTGCCATAAAACCAATCGGCTGATCGCGCTGCCATCCTTGTTTTGCTAAGTAATTTGCGATTGACCCAATCGCATCTTCCGCAGAGTTTCGTAAATCAATGTGGCCGTTACCATCAAAATCGACTCCATATTTACTAATATTGCTTGGCATAAACTGTGGATAGCCAATTGCTCCAGCATAAGAGCCAACAATACTACTAGTTGGGTAGCCTTCTTTATACGTCCATGCAATCAGAGCAGCTAATTCATCACTGAAATAATCAGCACGGCGCGGATAGCCAAACGCTAATGTCGCAAGCGCGTCACGAGTGATGAAAGAACCTTTATTGGCTCCATATCCTGTTTCAACACCTAAAATACCCAAAATGACAGCTTGAGAGACACCAAATTGCTGTTCAGCTCGGTTAAGTGCATCTGCATATTGGTTTTTAAAACGGACACCACGCTGAATAGTGCCTTCAACTAAAAACATAGAGCGATAGTCGTACCAAGGCTTACTTTCACCTGGGCGAGTCATAATATTTATAATGTTTGGTAAATTTTTTGCACCGCTCATTGCGGCATCAATTTGTACACTACTTAGACCATAAGTGTTCATGGCTTTTTGTTTAAAATTTAAATAATTAGGATCATTTACAAAATCATTGGCCTGAGCAAAATGACTTGTGCTCACTAGGCCAGTACACAAGGCGAGTACTTTTAAAGTTTTATTAACAAATTGAGACAACATATCTTTTTAAAATTCCAAATTATCGATGTGTATGAATAGACATAACTAAACCAAAAGTGGCCATTAAAGTAATAATAGCGGTACCGCCATAACTCATAAAAGGCAAAGGAACACCCACTACAGGTAAAATACCACTGACCATTCCTGCGTTTACAAATACATAAACAAAAAAAGACAAACCAAAGGCGCCAGCAACCAAGCGGCCATAATTATGAAAGCTCTGTAAACCAATTTGGAATGTTCTAAAAATAATAGCTGAATAAAGAATAACTAATATAAGTACGCCAATCAGGCCAAATTCTTCGGAATAAGCCGCAATAATAAAGTCAGTATGACCTTCGGGTAAAAAGTGTAAATGTGACTGCGTACCTTCAAGAAAGCCTTTACCTGAGAAACCACCAGAACCAATAGCTGTTTTAGATTGAATAATGTTCCAGCCCGTTCCTAATGCATCTGCTTCTGGGTCAAGTAGTGTTAGAACCCGTTGACGTTGATAGTCGTGTAAAAGAAATTCCCACGCAATTGGAATAACAATAGCAGCACAGGCTGCTGCTGCGCCGATCATACGCCAAGATAGACCACTTAAAAATAGTACGAAAATACCACTCGCTAATACGAGTAGGGATGTTCCTAAGTCAGGTTGTTCTGCAATCAGTAGAAATGGAACACCAATTAACATTAATGATAAAACAACTTGAGAAAAGCTAGGGGGAAGTGGTTTGCGTGCTAAAAACCATGAAATCATCATTGGCATGCCAATTTTCATGAATTCACTGGGTTGCACACTTCCGAAACCCGGAATATCGATCCAGCGTTTAGCCCCCATACGAACTTCACCAAAGACCATAACTCCAATTAAGGAAAATAGTGCAAATAAATAAAAGTAGGGTGAAAAAGCTTGATAAACCTTAGGGGGAATTTGAGCAAGACCAATCATGACTAAAAAGCCAATACCAAAGCTCATGGCCTGTTTACTGACTAAGCCTACATCTTGCGCAGATGCACTATATAGTACCGTTAAACCTAACAGAGCATTTAGGAATAAAAATAGGCATAACCAAGGGTCAATATGAAGTTGCTGCCAGCGTGATGGTTGCATGGCAGTACTAAGACCATCTCGAGGAGCTTGGCGTAAAAATTTATATTGTGGACTAGGAGACATGCGGCTTTAACTAGGTCAATCAGTGCTTGGCGCATGCTAACATAAACCTGATTTATGGCAATGTATATCAATATTTTGCAATAAAAAAACCTGGCTCTCGCCAGGTTTCCGATAGTCTATTTTCTATTAGTTAAAGAATAGACCATCATGATATTCAGCCATCGCTTTTAGTTCAGTGCGATTTAAACTTGGAATGAGTTTATCGATCGCGATATGAACCGCTTTAGTAACAGCAGCAGCACCAATATCGGCTGCTTTACGCTTAATCATGCCTAAATCTAGTGTCTTGTTAAAATCAGACATAAAGTGTCTAACCATAGCATCGCCAAACTGCTTATATAGTTCCGCTAATGCTGCTTTATTAATGTCATTACCTGCTTGAAGCTCAGCAAAATTATGCTTCAAATTAGTCACTAAGCTAGCATCTAAAGCTACACCAACTTTATATTGACCTTGTGGATCTTTAAATAAGCTTTTCTCTGAAAACTCAACTGACTGTTTAACAACGTCATTTGGTGCTTTACTGAGTAATTGCTTTAAAAGTACGGCAACTGTAGATTTGACATAACCAGCAAGTTTTTCGGCAGTATCTCTTTTTTCACTCGCTGGGAAATGTTGTACTAACTGAATCAGTACATTATCAATAATTTCTTCATTGAGTTGTAAAGCAATTTTGTCTCGAAGTGGATATAGCGGTTCACTAGAATTTTTATTCGCAATTCCAGTCTGCATATCGTTCAATAAGCCTTCAGAAGGGGTAAAACCAAAAAACGGCATGGTGTATCCTCAAATTATTCGTTTTATTGTCGTGCCAATCGAATCGGTTTTGGCATCCATGATAGATCCGATACTCGGCAAGGATTGATATCAAGTCCACCGCGGCGAGTATAAGTTGCATAAACCATCAGCTTTTCAGGTTGCAAATTTTGCCAAACATCTGCAAAGATTTGCTCAACACACTGTTCGTGGAAACCGTTATGCTGACGGTACGAGATAATATAAGCTAAAAGACTACGATAACAAGGTTTTTTGCCCTTAAAACGGATAAAAACTGTACCCCAATCAGGTTGTCCCGTGACTGGACAGTTACTTCTCAAAAGATGAGAATACAGTTCAATTTCAACTTCTTCACCAGACTCATCTAATTTTAAAAGCGATGCATCGGGATGTTGTTCTAAACGTTCAGGTGTTAGATCATCAATACAAATACCTTGTGGCTTGGAAATATCGAGATCATCTACTTGAAATAGCGTTAGCTCAACTTTTGCGCCTGCCGCAGCCGATAAATCTTTTTCAACTGTTTCAATGAATAACGCTTTAGAGTCAAACTGAGTGAAGTTAAGACTATTGAAGTAAAGTTTTAATGACTTTGATTCAATCAAATTTGGTGAAGAAGCTGGCAGGGTAATTCTACCAATAGCAACCTGCGGAATACCGTCCGAGTTTAACCAAGATATTTCAAAAACATGCCACCAATCTTTACCTTGGGTAATGCCTTCAATATGTGAATAGTTTTCACGAGATTGAGCACGTGCGATTGGAAATAACACATCGGGTTGATAGCTGGTTGGATACTGGGTTTCTTTACCCAATAAAGACTGTTCGACACTCATTCACGCATTCCTGAACCACGAGCAAGTAAATAGTAAGCAACTCCGTAAAGTACAACACAACATAATGTCACAACGATTAAAGAGAACGTAACGTTCACGTCGCTATGACCTAAAATGCCAAAACGGAAAGCATTAACCATATACACAATAGGATTAATTAAAGAAAGTTTTTGCCAAAAAGGACCAAGTGCACTAATGGCATAAAACACACCACCTAAGTAGGTGAGTGGAGTAAGTACAAATGTTGGAATAATAGAAATATCATCAAAAGATTTTGCATAGACCGCATTAATAAAGCCGCCTAAGGAAAATAAAACAGATGTAATTAAGACTGTATATATAGTTACGAACCAGTTATGTATAAAAAGGTCAGTAAAGAACATACTCATCGCGGTAACAATGGCCCCAACTAGAACACCACGACAAATACCACCAATGACATAGCCCCATAAAATAATATGTAATGGCACAGGGCTCATAATGAGCTCTTCAATGCTTTTTTGGAATTTCACACTAAAGAAACTGGAAGAAACGTTCGCATAACTGTTGGTAATAACAGCCATCATGATTAGGCCAGGCACAATAAACTGCATGTAGCTTACGCCGCCCATTTGTCCAATACGTGAGCCAACCAAATTACCAAAAATGACAAAATACAAGCTCATGGTAATCGCAGGTGGTAATAAGGTTTGGGGCCAAATGCGAAGAAATCGGCGTACTTCTTTACGAACTAAAGTCCAGAGGGCAATTTGCAGTTGGTTAAAGTTCATTTTGCCTCTCCTTCAAGATTTTTCTCAACCATTTTGACAAATAGCTCTTCAAGGCGATTTGATTTGTTACGCATACTACGAACACGAATGCCTTGTGACTCTAAAAGTTGGAATAAGTCATTTAATGTATGTGCCTTATCCATTGTTACTTCTAAAGTGCTGCTATCAATTAAATTGAACTTCACACCAATAATATTTAACTGGAGTGGGGCAATCGGTTCTGCCAAATCGAAAATAAAAGATTCTTCACTCAGCTGGTTTAAGAAACTTTTCATGCTGGTATCTTCTTTGATAACACCACGGTCAATGATAGCAATTTGACGACACAACATTTCTGCTTCTTCGAGATAATGTGTAGTCAAAATAATAGAAGTACCGCTTTCGTTCATTTCGGTTAGAAAATCCCACATAGAGCGGCGTAATTCAATATCTACACCAGCAGTAGGTTCATCTAAAATAAGAAGTTTAGGCTCATGCATCATGGCGCGGGCAATCATTAGACGGCGCTTCATACCACCAGACAGCATACGTGCTTGTATATTGCGTTTTTCCCACAAGCCAAGTTTTTCTAAATAATGTTCGGCACGTTTTTCGGCAATCTTTTTGTGAATGCCGTAATAGCCAGCTTGAGTGACTAAAATATCGAATGCTTTTTCAAACTGCCCAAAGTTAAATTCTTGAGGAACAACGCCAAGCTGTTGTTTTGCCAAGGATGGATGAGTGTCGAGATTATGCCCAAAAATCTCAACTGTTCCTGAGGTCTTTTTTGTGAGGGAGCTGATAATACCAATGGTTGTTGATTTGCCGGCACCATTTGGGCCTAACAACGCATAAAATTCACCTTCAGGCACAGTGAGGTTAATACCTTTTAACGCCTGAAAACCATTACGATATGTTTTGGACAAATCTTTTAATACCAAAGCATCAGTCATGAAATTCTCACATTATGAAAGAGGGGTATATTTTGAGCGATAATGATTAATAAACCAAGTAAAATAGTCGGAATTTTATGAAATTGGGATAAATTTATGAAGTTATTATATATAAATTGGTGCGCCCGGCGGGGATCGAACCCACGACCCCAGGCTTCGGAAACCTGTACTCTATCCAACTGAGCTACGAGCGCACATGTGTGGGGCACATCATAGGAAAAAAACACTGGTAGGTAAAGCACGAAATACGTACCAAGTGAGTTTAATGCTTAATTAAACAGCAGCTTGTTCTATTTTAGACGCGTTGTTGAATAAGCTGAATTGAATAATTAATAGAATGAAGCGTATGTGCTAGCTCACGAGGAGGAATACGTGACTCCTGTAAACTGGTAATCCATTGCATTTGGCACATTTTAAGTTCTTGAAGCGTTTTTATTTGCTCTATTTTGTGAATAAGTGGTTTTGCCATAAGGCCACAGTACTGGCTCAAGCTTTGTTTCATTAATAGTTGTATTTCTTCAAAAGACAGTTGTTGAACTGGAATAGATGGCTGGCCATTTTCTATATTTGAAGACGTCTCAGATGTTGAGTGAGGAATCTGAATTTCTCCAACTAAATCATTATTTTTATTCTCATCAATATTTTTCTGATGTACTTCTTTAGTCGTTACAGATGACTCTGGGGGAGATATTTGTTCGGTCAACTCTAAATAACTTTCGTTAGAAGTAGCAATGAGTTTTAAATCAATGAGCTGTTGAATTAGCTCTGGTGGGGCAATCCGTTTCTTAAACTCGGGATCGAGGCTTTGAAAATCTTCATGGTCTATTAATAGAAGTAAACGTCTTTGTTTTGCATTTAACGTGATATTACGTTGTTGAAGCGCAACTCTTCCCAAATTGGTTCTATAAAAACCAGACATTGTATTTCCCCAATATAAAAAATGAAGCAGCCTGTTTGAATTTTTCTATCAAACAGTACTGTTCTTAATAAAATATAAATGGGGTTAACGATAAAACTCAAAAATGACAATATGATGAAGAATTTATGAATATCATCTATTTAAGTTAAGTCTTTAAAATGCGCTTTCTAGAGCCTTACGTAAATAGACATCTAGCTCGTCTTGACGTAGAAGCCATTGAATATAGTCTTTTGGCAGTTCAGAAATTGCCGTACCTTTATGCTTGCCAAAATTAATAGTCGTGGGGATGCGGGCTTCTTCAGAAACTTGGTAAAGCTCTTCAATATCTTGAATATTTAAATGATAGATAATATGCATCAAAATATTGGCAGTTAAAATAATGTCCGCATCGGCACGGTGTGCACCTTTGAGTAATTCTCGCGCTTTACTGCTGCCTTGAGAAATCATATAAATGAGAGCCGAAATATTATGAGCTTCAGCATCTGGCCAAGCTTTACGTGCTAAAGCTAGAGTACAAATCGGTTTGATATGAGATACATCAACGCCACAACGAGCAATGGCAGCAATATCATAATCAATGTTATGACCAATAATATAAGTCGTGCTATCAGGTAATTTAAAGGTTTTATAGTGAGGCTGGTTTTCTAGGTCAGACTCCAAGATGTGGTGGACCGCCATTGCAGCATAAGAGATCGGAGCTCCCACCTGATAGAGTTGATCAAACAATTTGCTTTTATCTAAAGTGAGTTTACCCACATTAAGTTCAATGGGAGCGTATGCAATTTCAATAGGCAAACCATTTAGTGTATGAGTTTCTGTATCTAAAATAATGGCTTGCATCTTTTGAACCTTTAAACAATTACAAGTAACCATCAATGTTAACAGTTGGCTATCTACTTTAAAACATGGAGTAAGGCTAGATGAGCTATCAAATGCAATTTATGTTAAAAAAGTAGAAAATTTAGCTGCTCATTTTGATTAAATATCACTTGCGAAAAATGAAGATTAGGCGTAATTGTTTGTAAGACATTTAAAATGTTCATTAAAAAGTAAAGCACAACAAAAATCGAATTTAAGGGATATATCAATGAAAATGAAACTGTTCATGACCAGTGTTCTTAGTACAAGTTTATTGTTGACGGCATGTGGAGATGGAAGTAGTGATGACAGTCCGGCAACTACTGATCCATCTGGTGCACCAGCCAATAATATTCAAAACCCAGTGGTTAAGGTAGATGCTTATACAAGTACTAACTTAGGATCAGTTGCTGCTGAAAGTAGTATTTTAACTTATAAAATGTTAGGTCAAAGTGGGCAAGAGGTTCAGGCAACCAGTTTAGTATTTACACCAACGACACCACCACCAGCAGGCGGTTGGCCAATTGTGGTTTGGGCACATGGCACGACGGGGGTTGCAGATGCATGTGCACCGAGTAAATCGGCATTAACAGACAGTACTAAAGATTTAATTAGTAAACTTCTTGCGGCAGGTTATGTAGTGGTTGCTCCAGATTATGAGGGCTTAGGAACCGCAGGCATACATCCATTCTTAAATGTTAAAAGTGAAGCTTATTCAATTACTGACGCCGTGGTTGCAACACGCAATTATTTATCTCAGCGTAATTTATTGACTTCGAACAAATGGGTCACCGTAGGTCACTCCCAGGGTGGGCATGCTGCATTGGGCGCTGCACAATATGCAAGCCGTGCACAGCTAAACTATAAAGGTACGGTAGTGGTAGCTCCAGCTTCTAATTTGGGATTCATTTTAACTGCAGGAGAACAAGCTGTTGCCAATGCAACTTTGGATAAAAAGATTCCGATGTATGCACAGCTTGATACATATACTGCTTTAGTTACAGCGGGTATTCGAAATACACAGCCAAGCTTTGATTACTCACAGGTATTTACTTCACAAACAGCAAGTACTGCACAGCAGGCAGAAACGATTTGTGCAGGGCCATTGGGCCAAGCCTTGGCAGTTAATATGCAAACCTACGCAGCAACACATGGCGGCACACTAGATGGTTTTACGCGTACACAACCTAACTTTATGGCTGTGCCAACCGTAAAAACATTCTTAGATAAAGATTCTCAACCTCTGCAGACAAAAGTATCTACCCCAATTATTATTTATCAGGGGTTAGCTGATACAACGGTTCCTAAAGTAGCGACTGATATTTTGATATCTAATGCCACTGTCGTGGGCACAAAAATTAATAGCTATGTAACGGGTAACTGGGACCATGAGACGGCTATGAGCAATAATGTAGATAACATTGTTGGGAATGTGCAAAACTTGTTGTCAGCTCAATAAGAGTAGTTGATATTTAAAGTTTTTTTGTTGTTTAGAGAAGTTAAATTTAACTTTAGAAAATTATTAAATAAAAGCTTTTTAAGTGTTTATAAATTATTTTAGATTTGATGGCTCATTTTTTATAAAAATTGAGCCATTTTTATTTAAAACTGAGCTAACTTGATTCTGTTTAATTATAAAGTTCATGCTACAATATGCCGCAATCTTAGCACGGCTTAAAAGCCCTAATTTATAGGACCCCCGCTAATGTTTGCCAATATTTCCATTTCTGAATTTGATCCAGAATTAGCTCAAGCTATTGCTTCTGAAGGTGAGCGTCAAGAAGCACATATCGAGTTAATTGCATCTGAAAACTATTGCTCTCCTGCTGTGATGGAAGCGCAAGGATCAAAACTTACTAACAAATACGCAGAAGGTTATCCAGGCAAACGCTATTATGGCGGTTGCGAGTATGTAGACGTTATTGAGCAAATGGCGATTGATCGTGCTAAAGAACTTTTTGGTGCCGATTACGCAAACGTTCAACCACATGCTGGTTCACAAGCTAACTCTGCTGTTTATTTAGCACTTCTTAACCCAGGCGATACAGTTTTGGGTATGAGCTTGGCTCACGGTGGTCACTTGACTCACGGTGCAAAAGTAAGCTTCTCTGGTAAAACTTATAACGCTGTTCAGTATGGTTTAAACTCTGAAACTGGCGAGATCGATTACGAAGAAGTTGAACGTTTAGCGTTAGAGCACAAGCCACGTATGATCGTTGCTGGTTTCTCTGCTTATAGCCGTGTTGTAGATTGGCAACGTTTCCGTGACATCGCGGACAAAGTTGGCGCTTACCTTTTTGTTGATATGGCTCACGTTGCAGGTCTTGTTGCTGCTGGAGTATATCCAAACCCAGTTCAAATTGCTGACGTAACGACAACGACGACTCACAAAACACTTCGTGGTCCACGTTCTGGTTTAATCCTTGCGAAAGCGAATGAAGAAATCGAGAAAAAACTTCAATCAGCTGTATTCCCTGGTAACCAAGGTGGTCCATTAATGCATGCGATTGCTGCTAAAGCAATCTGCTTCAAAGAAGCAATGTCTGATGACTTTAAAGCTTACCAACAACAAGTTGTGAAAAATGCTCAAGCAATGGCTGAAGTATTAATCGCACGTGGTTATGATGTTGTTTCTGGCGGTACAGACAACCACTTATTCTTGTTATCTTTAATCAAACAAGACGTAACTGGTAAAGATGCTGATGCTTGGTTAGGTGCTGCTCACATTACTGTGAACAAAAACTCAGTTCCAAATGACCCACGTTCTCCATTTGTGACTTCTGGTATCCGTATCGGTACTCCAGCAGTAACAACTCGTGGTTTTGGTGAAGCTGAAGTTCGTGAACTTGCTGGTTGGATCGCTGACGTGATTGACAGCAAAGGTGACGAAAAAGTTATTGCTGATGTAAAAGCGAAAGTTGAAGCTGTTTGTGCAAAATTCCCTGTATATGCAAAATAATTTGTATGTATAAAAAAAAGCGCCGTAAGGCGCTTTTTTTTATATCAATTATTCCAACCCCCACCTAAAGCACGGATTAAGTTTACACTTGCAATGATTTGGCCACCTTTCAGCTGGGCTGCCAATTGTTCTTGTTGCAAAATAGTCCGGTCGGAGTCAATCACATCAAGATAGCTAATCGCACCTTCTCGATAACGTAAATGAGACAATTGATTTGCATGGCGAGACGATGAGAGTGCTTGGTTTTGAGCCTGAATTTGCTGATCGAGAATTCTTTGATCAGATAAACCATTTTCAACTTCACGAAATGCGTTTAGTACAGTTTGTCTATAGTTGGCGACGCTTTCTTCATAAGCTGCTCGTGCTTGAGCAACGCCTGCTTTACGTTGTCCGCCATCAAATAATGGTAAAGACAAAATAGTGCCTGCGACTGGACCAAGCAAGAATGTACGGCTCGACCATTTACCCAACTCGCTTAAACTTGAAGATTCATAACCTAAGGCACCCGTTAGATTAACTTTCGGGAAAAAAGCTGCACGGGCAATTCCAATACGCGCATTATCTGCTGCCATAGCACGTTCAGCAGCGGCAATGTCAGGTCGTCTTTCAAGTAAACTTGAAGGTAAACCAGCTGGAAGACGAAGACTATTTGCAGTTAAAGGTTGAACAGCCAAGCTAAAGTCAGCTGGTGTTTTGCCTAATAATACTGCAAGCGCATGCTCTGCATTGGCTCTACTACGAGCAATGTTCAGTGCATTGGTTTGAGCTGTTGCAAGTTCAGTTTGTGCACGAGAAACATCTAATTCACTGACCAAACCATTCTTAAATCGGGTTTGAACGAGATCTCGTGTCTCACCAAGTAACTTAATAGTACGAGTATAAATTGCTTGTTCAGCATCAAGTTGGCGAATGAGAAAATAACCTTGTGCAACATCTGCTTGTAAGGCTAAAAGTGCCGACTGATATAAAGCTTCTTGCTGTTGTAGATCCGCTGTTGCTGCATTAACACTACTGGCGATACGACCAAATAAATCGAGCTCATATGAAACATTGGCTTGAGCACGCCATAAGGTTTGTGCAGATGTATGGGCATTGTCATCTAAACCCAATGAAGCAGGAGAGGGTTTTTGACGAGTTGGGCCAAAGCCAGCACCAATACTTGGCAAACGTTCAGCTTGTGCTGCCGAACGTATTGCACGTGAAGCCTGAATATTGGCTGCCACCGCTTTAAGATTTTGGTTGCCGGCAATCGCTTGTTGTTCTAGCTCGTTCAATTGAGCATCATTAAAAACACGCCACCATTCACCTCGAACTTGTTGGTCGGCAGGTTGGGCAATTTTCCAGTTGTTATCTTCAAGTTTAGGGTCTGACTCTTTAAATTTGACAGGAACTATCACTTTTGCAGGTTGATATTCTGGAGCCAAAGAGCAGCCTGCAAGGAGCAGGCTTCCCATGAGTGAGGACAATAACAAGCTTTGTTTTGCTGTAGTCATCAATGTCCTCCTTAATGATCATGTGGGGTGGATAAAGGCGCTTCATGAACTGCCGCCGAATGCAATTTATGTTTGCTGTTCAGTGTACGAATCAGGACATAAAAGGCAGGAGTCAGGAATAAACCAAAGAAAGTTACCCCGATCATTCCGAAGAACACTGCAACACCCATGGCATGACGCATTTCAGAACCTGCGCCAGTTGAAGTAACCAATGGGACTACACCCATAATGAATGCAATAGACGTCATTAAAATTGGACGTAAACGAAGACGACTTGCTTCAACGGCTGCTTTAAAAGCAGTTGCTCCTTGCATTTCGAGTTCCCGCGCAAATTCAACAATCAAAATGGCATTTTTACAGGCCAGCCCGACCAGTACCATCAGACCGATTTGGGTAAAGATGTTGTTATCTCCACTGGTGAGCCAAACCCCAGTGAGGGCAGCTAAAATTCCCATCGGCACAATTAAGATGACTGCTAAAGGTAAAGTTAGACTTTCATATTGAGCGGCTAAAACTAAGAACACCAGTAATACACTAATTGGGAATACCCAGAGTCCTGCATTACCAGCCAAGATTTTTTGGTAAGTTAAATCTGTCCATTCAAACTTAATACCACGTGGTAGAGTTTGTGCAGCAATACGTTCAACTGCAGCTTCTGCTTGGCTAGATGAATAACCCGGTGCAGGGCCACCGTTAATATCGGCTGATGTGTAACCGTTATAACGAACTACCATTTCTGGACCATAGGTTTGAGTTACATTCACCAATGAAGATAATGGCACCATTTGTCCCGCACTGTTGCGAGTTTTAAGCTGTAAAATATCTTCAGGGTTAGCACGGAAAGGGGCATCTGCCTGTGCTCGAACCTGATAAACACGTCCAAAGCGGTTAAAGTCGTTAACGTACTGAGAACCTAAATAAATCTGCATGGTGTTGAAAACATCTGTCACAGCAACACCTTGCTGTTTAGCTTTTACACGATCCAAATCTACGTTTAGTTGAGGCACATTAATTTGATAACTTGAGAACATTGGGCCAAGTTCAGGAGCTGATTGTGCTGCTTTCATAAAGTTTTGAGCAGCATCATTCAAGGCTGAATAGCCTAAGGCACCTCGGTCTTCAAGTTGAAGTTTAAAGCCGCCCATAGTTCCTAAGCCCATTACGGGTGGTGGTGGGAAAACCGCAATATAAGCATCTTGAATAGCTGAGTATTTCTGGTTGAGCGCACCAGCAATTGCATTTGCAGATAAGTCTTTAGCCTTACGTTCATCGAATGGCTTTAAGGTCACAAAGACAATACCGGCACTTGAGCTGTTGGTAAAACCATTAATTGATAGGCCAGGGAAGGCAACTGCACTTTCTACACCAGGCTGTTTAAGAGCAGTGTCACTCATTTTACGAATGACAGCTTCGGTACGATCTAAAGACGCGCCATTTGGTAATTGAGCAAAGCTAATCAAATATTGTTTGTCTTGAGCAGGTACGAAGCCACCCGGAACAATATAAGAAATACCAACGGTTAAACCTAGAAGTGCAGCATATACACCCATTGCCGATGCTTTATGAGAGATAACACGACTTACGCCTTTACCATAGTTGTTTGACGCTCTGGTAAATACGCGGTTAAACAGTGCAAAGAAACGTCCGAATACACGGTTCATAAGGCGTGTTAATGCATCAGGTTTGGCGTCATGTCCTTTTAGTAACATGGCTGCTAAAGCAGGAGATAGAGTAAGGGAGTTAAATGCCGAAATAACAGTTGAAATGGCAATGGTCATGGCAAATTGTTTATAAAATTGCCCTGTTAAGCCTGTCATAAAGGCAAGAGGTACGAATACGGCAACGAGCGTTAAAGCAATCGCAATAATCGGTCCGCTCACTTCTCGCATCGCGCGATAAGTTGCATCTCTTGGGCTTAAGCCTGCTTCAATATTCCTCTCGACATTTTCGACGACGACAATAGCGTCATCGACCACAATCCCGATGGCAAGTACCATCCCGAACAGTGAAAGTGCATTGATTGAGTAACCAAAAGCAAGCATGAGCGCGAATGTACCAATAATTGAAACTGGTACGGCAAGTAATGGAATGATTGAAGCACGCCATGTTTGTAAGAATAAAATAACAACCACAACAACCAGTGCAATCGCTTCAAGCAAGGTATGAACAACCGCTTTAATACTGGCACGTACGAACTGAGTCGGATCGTAAACAATGTCGTATTTAATTGAAGATGGGAAATCTTTTGAAAGTTCTTTCATCGTGCTACGCACTTGATCAGAAACTTGCAAAGCATTAGCGCCTGGCGCTTGGAAAATTGGAATGGCAACCGCTTGTTTATTATCGAGTAATGAACGTAAGCCATATTGTGAAGCTGCAAGTTCAACACGAGCAACATCACCTAAGCGAGTGACAGCGCCATCTGGTGCAGTTTTTAAAATGATATCTGCGAATTCTTGCTCAGTGGTTAAACGACCTTGAGCGTTCACTGAAAGTTGTAGAGGAGAATTTGTTGGCGATGCACCAATGGTACCTGCTGCAACTTGAATGTTTTGTTCGCGGATTGCACTCACAATTTCAGTGGCTGTGAGATTACGTTGCGCTACTTTTTGTGGGTCGAGCCACACACGCATTGCGTAGTCACCCGAACCAAATAAACCGACTTCACCTACACCTTGTAAACGAGCCAAGCGGTCTTTTACGTTGAGCACCGCGTAGTTACGCAAGTAGGTCATGTCATAGCGATTATCTGGTGAAGTCAGATGCACAACCATGGTTAAGGTAGGTGAACTTTTTAACGTAGTGACACCTAAACGCTGTACGTCTTCAGGTAAGCGAGGCATGGCCTGAGACACACGGTTTTGAACCAATTGCTGAGCTTTGTCTGGGTCAATACCAAGCTTAAAGTTCACCGTAATGGTTAAGTTACCGTCACTGTTTGCCTGAGACTGCATATACAGCATGTCTTCAACGCCGTTGATGGATTCTTCAAGCGGAGAAGCAACAGTTTCAGCAATGACTTTCGGGTTTGCACCCGGATATTGAGCACGTACCACCACAGATGGTGGAACAACTTCGGGGTATTCCGAAATCGGTAATTTAAATACCGACAGTAAACCGGCAAGTAAAATCAGTACTGATAACACACCAGCAAAGATCGGCCGATCAATAAAAAATTTAGAAATATTCATATGTGATTAACCTTTTGCCGGAGTTGATGTTTTATCTGTTGGCTGAGGTTGAGGAGGAGTAGTGCTGCTCGCAGTAATTTGTGCGTTTGGCATTGGAACAAGATGAGGTGTAACAGGGTCACCCGGACGAATCCGCTGTAAACCATTTACCACAATACGATCACCCGCTTGTAATCCGCTATTCACGATTTGCAAGCCATCTTGTTGGGCACCGAGTTTTACTTCGCGGTAAGCAGTTTGATTTTTCGCATCAACTACTACGACAAAACGTTTATCTTGATCGACTCCAACTGCGGTTGGGCTAATCAAAATTGCTGAACGAGGTTGACCACCACCTAAACGGATGCGTGCATATAAACCCGGCAATAAAACTCCGTTTGGATTGTCAAAGGTTGCGCGGACACGAATCGTACCTGAGGTGGTATTTAAGTTATTGTCGATTGAATTGATCGTACCTTCGCGAGTAAAACCTGTTTCATTGGCAAGTCCCATATAGACAGGAACTTGTGCTGAGTTACGCTGGTTGCTGATGTATTTTAGGTAAGTTTGTTCATCAACATCGAAAGATGCGTATAGGCGTGATACTGATACTAAACTTGTTAAAACCTGTGCGCCGTTACCTGCAGAAACCACATTACCAACGGTTACTTCGGCGCGGGAAATTCGGCCGTTGACTGGTGCAGTAATACGAGTGTATTCCAGATTTAAACGTGCAGATTGAACGGCTGCTCTAGCGGCTTGAAGGTTAGCATTGGCTGATCGTGCATCATTTTCTGCCAAATCTAACTCTTGGCGAGAAACAGCATTACTCTGAATTAAACGTTGAATACGAGAAAGGTTAGAACCCGTATAGGTTACTTGTGCCTCAGCCGAAGCAAGTTGAGCTTTGGCTCGATTGAGTTCTGCTTCGAAAGGACGCGGGTCAATGGTAAATAGTAAATCGCCTTTTTTAACCAGACTGCCATCTTTGAAGTGTACGGAAATGAGTTTACCTGAAACCTGTGGCCGAATATCGACTTGATCGATTGCTTCTAAGCGACCGGAATATTCTTGCCAATCGGTAATGGTTTTGCTGATGACATTAGAAATATCAACAGTTGCAGCTTGTTGGGCACTGGTCTGTGCAGCTTTTGCATCGGCATTTTCATGTAAAAACATAAAACTGCCCCCTGTAGCCAAAATGGCGACAAAGATGGCAGACAGTGCGAACTGTTTGCGAGAAAATGACATGAGGTGCTCCTAGTTATTTGGATACCTGTTTTCAGACTTTTAGTTTTGGTCCGTATGGGAGAAACAGGGTTTATGGGATGGACGGAGCATAAAAGTTTGTCAATCACGAATAAATATATTAAATTCGATAACACTATTCGTATTTTTATAACAATTGATGTGTTTGATTAAATAAATGCATTGATAGGAGTGTGCGTGTGGATCTATTTCATGCGATGAAAGTCTTTAACAAAGTTGTCGAAACAAATAGTTTCAGTTTAGCGGCTGACAGTTTAGGCCTACCGCGTGCTTCTGTAACGACAACCATTCAGGCTTTAGAGAAACATTTACAAGTTCGCTTATTAAACCGAACCACCCGTAAACTCAGTCTCACACCAGATGGTGCGGTTTATTATGAACGTACTGCACGAATTTTAGCCGATGTCGAAGACGTTGAATCGACTTTTCATGATTCGGAACGAGGACCACGAGGCCGACTACGTATTGATGTTAAAGCTTCAATCGGGCGGTTGATTCTGATTCCGATGCTGTGTGATTTTCATGCCAAGTACCCCGATATTGATTTGGTGATTGGCATGAGTGATCGTCCAGTCGATTTAGTTCAAGATGCGGTGGACTGTGTCATTCGTATTGGTCAATTGAAAGATTCAAGTTTAGTTGCACGTCGTATCGGAACAATTCAGTGTGTGACAGTAGCTGCGCCACGTTACTTGATGGAACATGGCGAACCAAGAACCATTGAAGACTTACAAAAACATCAAGTGGTACATTATTTTAACAGCCGTACCGGACGCAATATTGACTGGGATTTTATGGTTGATGGGGAAATTCATAGCGTTGGTGTGAAAGGGCGCGTTTCTGTCAATGACGGTGATTCATATATTGATTTGGCAGTACAAGGTTTTGGCCTCATTCAATGTCCATATTATATGGTGGCAAAACATTTAGAGTCTGGTGCTCTTAGAGAGGTGTTGACTGAATGGTTACCTGCGCCTATGCCAATATCAGTCGTTTATCTACAAAACCGTCATTTATCGCCTAAAGTCCGTGTATTTGTCGATTGGGTAGCCGAATTATTTGCAGGTTGTCCATTGCTGAGTGGTTGTTCAATGTCATTAGATCAAAAATGTGAATTTGCCAGTGCCAAAGAACATAACCATGAATACACCATTCGGACATTGGTTGAAAATGAAAATATGGCAGAGGCTTACACACTCAAAAACTAAATTAAAATTTGAGTGATTTTTCAACATTTAATGAGGTAATACGATCAGCTGTTTTGATAGTTTCATAAATCCTTAATTTACTGGTATAGAAATTGCAATTATTTCGGTAGAAGAGTAATTTAGAAATTGCTCAAGTTTTTTATCACCTTATTTGGATTTTAAGGAGAAGCTTCAAGATGGCAAGCTTTATGAAAAAAATGTTCGTTTCAACAACCTTGGTTTTGGCTGCTGTTGCAACGAATGTTCAAGCAAAGGATTGGAAGGTGATTCGTTTTGGTACTGAGTCGTCTTATGCTCCATTTGAATATAAAACACCAGATGGCAAGTTAACTGGTTTTGATGTTGATTTGGGTAATGCAATTTGTGCAAAACTCAAAGCTAAATGTGTTTGGGTTGAAAACTCTTTTGACGGAATGATTCCGGCACTTAAAGCGAAAAAATTTGATGGCATTCTTTCATCAATGACGGTGACTGATGAACGTGCAAAACAAATTTTATTTAGTAGCAAAATCTACAATACGCCAACGCGTATGGTTGCAAAGAAAGGCTCACCGTTATTGCCAACGCCTACTTCATTGAAAGGTAAGCGTGTAGGGGTACAACAGGGCACAATTCAAGAAACATATGCTAAAACCTATTGGGCTCCAAAAGGTGTGAGTGTTGTACCTTATCCAACTCAAGACTTGATTTACCAAGACATGATGTCTGGTCGTTTGGATGCAACTTTACAAGATGCAATCATGGTTGATGGCGCTTTCTTAAAACAACCAAAAGGTAAAAACTTCAGTTTTGCTGGTGGCAATGTGGTTGATGTCAAAACACTAGGTGTAGGCGCAGCTATTGGTTTACGCAAAGAAGATGCAGATTTGAAAGCGAATATTGACAAAGCTTTAGCTGCAATCATTGCTGATGGCACATACAAGAAACTCGAGAAAAAATACTTCTCTTTTAGCATTTACTAATGATGTGAAAAATGTCGGCTGAGTGCCGACATTTTTAAATCTATTCTCATCTCATCAATATTAGATATTGTTTTTAAGGAGAAGATGAGTCATGTCTTTTTCTGGCTATGGGCCACTCCTTCTCAGCGGAACATGGATGACCATACAGCTTGCGCTGTTATCACTCTTGCTTTCTGTCATTATTGGCTTAATTGGTGCGAGTTCAAAACTCTCTAATATTAAAGCCTTACGTTATATTGCGACCGGCTATACCACGCTCATTCGTAGTGTGCCTGACTTAGTGATTATGCTGCTGTTATTTTATAGCTTGCAGTTGGGGCTAAACCAAATTACTGAAGCACTGCAAATGGACCAGATTGATATCAACCCGTTTGTGGCTGGTGTGATTACTTTAGCGTTCATTTATGGTGCATATTTTACCGAGACCTTTCGTGGTGCATTTCAATCGGTTCCAACGGGTCAAATTGAAGCAGCAATGGCCTATGGGATGACGCCGTGGCAGGTTTTTCACCGTGTATTATTCCCTCAAATGATGCGTTTTGCACTGCCTGGCATTGGTAACAACTGGCAAGTTTTGATTAAGGCGACCGCACTGGTTTCTATTATTGGCCTGACTGATATTGTAAAAATTACACAAGATGCGGGTAGAAGTACCATGCAACTGTTCTTTTTCAGCATCGTCGCTGCTGCCATTTATTTGGCAATTACCACCGTGTCCAACCTGATTTTAATGTGGCTTGAACGTCGTTATTCTGCTGGTGTAAGGAAGGGACAATTATGATTGAAATCCTTCAACAATATTGGCAGGCATACCTTTGGACCGATGGCCTACAAATGACCGGTGTCGCGATGACTGCTTGGTTATTGGTGCTTTCTATTGGTATTGGCTTTGTGCTTGCTGTGCCTTTATCACTTGCACGAGTATCAGAAAATCTTTGGTTGCGTGGTCCAGTTTGGTTGTTTACCTATGTTTTTCGTGGCACACCACTGTACATCCAACTGTTAATTATTTACTCGGGCATTTATAGCTTTGATTATGTCCATGAACATCAAGCACTCGATGCATTCTTTCGAGAGGGCATAAATTGCACCATTTTGGCATTCGCGCTCAATACTGGTGCATATACAACTGAAATCTTTGCTGGAGCGATTCGCTCTATTCCACATGGTGAGATTGAAGCCGCCCAAGCTTTTGGAATGTCAAAATGGAAACTCTACACACGTATTATCATCCCATCGATGTTACGCCGTGCTTTACCGTTTTATGGTAACGAAGTCATTTTGATGTTGCACGCGACAACCATTGCATTTACAGCAACTGTTCCTGACATTTTAAAAATTGCGCGTGATGTAAATGCTGCAACCTATGACACTTTCAATGCTTTTGGAATTGCCGCGGTGTTATATGCAGTGTTGGCATTTATTTTGATTTGGATATTTCGTAAATTGGAAAAACGTTGGTTGGCATTTTTAAAGCCATCGAATCATTAGGAGACATAAATGGAACACGTTGCAAAACTAGTGATTCGTGATTTACACAAAACATTTGGCGATCATGAAGTACTAAAAGGGATATCACTTGATGCAAATGCAGGTGATGTGATTAGTATTATTGGTTCATCTGGTTCAGGTAAAAGCACCTTGCTGCGTTGTATCAACTTTTTAGAACAACCGAGCAATGGCACCATTAAACTCAACGGTGAAAAACTACGCACTGTCTTTGATAAAAAAGGCAATTTAAAAGTGGTTGATCCAAAGCAACTCCAAAAAATGCGTACCCAACTGATGATGGTGTTTCAGCATTTTAATTTATGGTCACACATGACAGTGCTTGAAAATGTCATTGAAGGACCAATTCATGTGCTTGGGGTAAAACGTGCTGAAGCAGAAGAGTGTGCACGGAAATATTTACGCAAAGTTGGATTGCCTGAAAGTGTTGAGAATAAATATCCGGCATTTTTATCTGGTGGCCAGCAGCAACGTGTAGCAATTGCTCGTGCTTTGGCAATGGAACCGGAAGTGATGTTGTTTGATGAACCAACCAGTGCACTTGATCCGGAATTGGTGGGTGAAGTACTCAAGGTTATGCAGAGTTTGGCTGAAGAAGGCCGTACCATGATTGTGGTGACACATGAAATGGGCTTTGCACGTCATGTGTCTAATCAGGTGATTTTCTTGCATCAAGGGAAAATTGAGGAACAGGGCCATCCTGATGAAGTACTCAACAATCCGAAAAGTGAACGTTTAAAACAATTTTTGACGGGCAGTTTGAAATAAGCTGTTTATACCGAGTAAGGTGAAACTTTTTAAAAAAGGATTCGCATCTTACTCGGTTGCTTTTTTAATTATATTTTATAGATGAGTATTTTTAGAAAACACATTAATAATGATAATACCTGCAATCATTAAAGTAAGACCAATACAGGCCGCCAAATCTAAATGCTGTTTGTAAAATATCCAGCCAATTGCAGAAATTAAAATAATACCCGCGCCCGACCAAATGGCGTATGCAATTCCGATCGGAATCGTTTTTAGCGTAAGAGACAATAAATAAAAAGCAATTGCATAACCCACAACTGTAATGATGGATGGAATAGGAACAGTAAAACCTTGAGATGCTTTTAAAGCTGAAGTTGCAATGACTTCACAAGCAATCGCAATTGCTAAATAAAGATAAGACATGGGGAGCTGCGCCAGAATGAGTTTTAATCAATCTACATGAAATGTTGAAATGGTTTGGCAGTTTTAACGATTGTTTAATTTTTTTGGTACAAAATTACCAGTAAATCAAACTGAACTGATAAATTGATTTTATCACTAGCAAAGTGTTCTCAGCTATTTATTCATTTATCTAATCATTGATCTGTATAGTCATTTAAGAGGATCAGTGACTTTAGCTTGATCCTCCATAGACTTTTAAAGATAGATTAGCCGAGTAAATTTAACCCTTTAAATTTCTCTAGCAGTTGCTCTTTGTTCTCAATATGCGCAGGGTCTGTTTTTATGCAATCGATAGGGCAAACCGCCTTACATGTTGGTTCATCGTAAAAGCCTACACACTCGGTACAACGGTGTGGATCAATTTCATAAACTTTGCTCCCTTCAAAAATAGCGATGTTGGGGCATTCAGGTAAGCACATATCACAGTTGATGCAGTCACTGGTAATCAAAAGAGCCATGTTTAACTCGCTGAATAAGCCAATGTAGATGCGGTAATACTTTCTTTCGCATGAGGCAAATTGCGTACGAGTAGGGCATAACTGATATCAACATTTTGTGAGAGTGGAATTTCAACAAAATACCCCGAACCTTTAGCATCTGTAATCGGGTTACCTTTTAAATCACGCATTGCGGCTAAGGTAAAGGTGATGTTGCCTTGAGGCGTCATGAGTTCTAGTGAGTCGCCAACCACAAAACGGTTTTTAACTTCAATACGAATATAATCGCCGTGACGTTCTAAAACCTCTCCACAAAATTGTTGATAGTCAAAATGTGATGAACCATCAGCATAGTTTTGATATTCGCTATGGACATGACGTCTTAAAAAACCTTCGGTATAACCGCGATTTGCCAACCCTTCGAGCTGAGTCATTAAGCTTGGGTCAAATGGTTTGCCTGCTAAAGCATCATCAATGGCTTTTCGATAAATTTGAGCAGTACGCGCACAGTAAAAATACGATTTAGTACGGCCTTCAATTTTCAGTGAGGCAATGCCCATTTGGGTTAAACGATCTACATGCTGTACCGCACGTAAATCTTTAGAGTTCATAAAATAAGTACCGTGTTCATCTTCTTCGGCAGCAAACATTTCTTCATCATTACGTTGTACAAGCAAAGTTTGAGGCGAGGTTTTTTCTGATTGTGCTGATGAGCAGCAAGACTTTTCTGAGGTGTTGAGTTGAGTGACTGGAATCACATCGCCGTTTGCATCTTCTTGGGCTTCATGCAACTTATAGTCCCAACGGCAAGCATTGGTACAAGCACCTTGGTTGGCATCACGTTTGTTCATATAACCAGAAAGTAGGCAACGGCCTGAGTAGGCCATGCATAGTGCGCCATGTACAAAAACTTCGAGTTCAATGTCTGGTACGTGTTGCTGGATTTCTTCTATTTCTTCTAATGACAACTCACGAGATAAAATCACACGGCTTAAACCGTAATCTTTCCAAAATTTAACAGTGGCCCAGTTAATGGCATTGGCTTGAACAGATAGATGAATTTGTACTTCTGGAAAATGCTCACGCACCATCATAATTAAGCCTGGGTCAGACATAATAAGAGCATCTGGTTGCATCGCTATAATCGGTTCAAGATCACGAATAAAGTTCTTTAATTTGCTGTTATGAGGCTGAATATTCACCACAACATAAAACTTTTTACCCAAAGCATGCGCTTCATCAATTCCAATTTTTAAGTTGTCATGGTCAAAAGCATTGTTACGCACACGTAAACTATAACGTGGTTGGCCTGCATATACGGCATCTGCTCCATAGGCAAATGCATAGCGCATGTTTTTTAGTGAACCTGCGGGAGATAGGAGTTCGGTTTTCATAAAATAAAAGGCATAAAAAATATATGGTTTTATTTTATTAACTCTGTATTTTTGATTCAACCTACTGAATTAGTAGGGATTTGATCTAAATCTCTTTGCGTGGGTAGCATATTTTTTGCTAGTTCTCCTAAGCGCATCAAAGCATTTAACATTTTAGGATTTAATTCGAAACACGCAGCTATACGTAAGCAGTGACTAAAACGTTTATCAGCCGAGCACAAAATTCCCGGCATACATAAGATTTTTTCATCCATTGCTTGGTGAAAAAGTTCTAATGCATCAATAGATTCGGGTAGTTCTAACCATAAAATAAATCCTGCTTGCGGTCGACTGACTCGAGTACCGAGTGGAAAATAACGACATATATAAGATTTGATGGTGTCAATTTGTTGTTGATAGCGTTTTTTAAGATGCCTTAAGTGTAGATCGTAACCACCATTTTCTAAAAAAAGTCCCAACGTTTCTGTGAGTAAAGCTGGCTCGGCAACAGTGGTTGTAAATTTAAGCTGCTGCACAATATTACGAAAGCGCCCAGCTTCTAGCCAACCAATTCGATAGTCGGGTGCTACGGTTTTTGTATAGCTACCACATACCAAAACCCATCCATTTTGGTCAAATGCCTTAATGTTGGGTAAGAGGGGCTCAGTCAATTGCAATTCGGCATACATTGCATCTTCAATGACGGGAATTTGAAACTGATTAGCAAGCTCTGCTAAACGACGACGGTTACATTCAGGTATGCTAAAACCGAGAGGATTGTGTCCTGTGGGAATAGTTAATATGGCTTGTACACTTTTAGATTTTAACAGTTCTTCAAGAGCATCTAGGCACATACCTGTATGCGGCGAAGTCGGCACTTCTACAATTTTTCGGCCTAAATTATGAAGAAGCGGGTACAGGTTATGAAAAGTAGGAATCTCAAGAGCAATGCTGTCACCTGCTTGGGTGGTTGCCATAATCGCAAGACTCAAAGCTTCCATTGTGCCATGAGTCAGCACAATGTCATCTGCAGATAGAAACATGCCAAGCTGTAAGCCTCGCCTCGCAATTTGTGTACGTAAACGTATAGAGCCGGGCGGTAAAGTATAGCTTTTAAAAATATCCGGCTGTGTTCGTAAAACCTGAGCAGTTAAACGTTTTAAGCGTTCAATTGGATAGAAGTTTTCTCCGGTAGGACAAGCCAGAGCCAAATTGACATAGTCGGGCTCCATCTGTTTTTTAACAATTTGTGCGAGAAAACAGCTAATTCCTGAAAGAGATACTTTTTCTTCACTGACATAACGCTCTTCGAGCTCTAGTAAGTTTGAAGGTGCATGACAAACATAGTAACCAGACTGTGGACGAACTGAAATTAAACCTTGATCTTCAAGCTGACGATAAGCTTCTTTTACGGTGTTAATGCTGACCTGATAATGATTTGCGCATTCGCGAATTGATGGTAAGCGTGACCCAATAGGCTGCCTTCCATTCTGAATTTGCAGGGTGAGGTCATCACTCACTTTTTTATATTTGTACATGTCAATTCATTAAAAATCCAAAACAATGGATACACTTTATCGTGATCTTTTATTCAACTCAAATATTGTGATTACTTTAGATTGGTCGATTTATTCATAATTTGAAATTAGAAACTGTGTCTATTATTTTTCATATTAACTGATACTGTGACCATTAAAAATAAAACAGTAAGATCAAAAAATGGTGAGGATTTAAAACCATAATTTTTAATTACAAAATCAGTAGGAGTGGTCTATGTCTGTTGTTGCATTTAAACAAGTTGATGTTTTTACTTCACAAGCATTTAAAGGTAATCCTGTCGCAGTCATTATGGACGCCAGTACCTTAACGTCTGAGCAGATGCAGGAAATTGCGAATTGGACGAATCTTTCTGAAACGACATTTGTGCTCCCTGCGACCGATTCTCAAGCTGACTATCAGGTTCGAATTTTTACTCCGCAAAGTGAGTTGCCATTTGCAGGACATCCTACAATTGGTACTGCCTATGCTTTGCTTGAGGCGGGCCTCGTGACAGCCAAAGACGGTAAGCTGGTACAGCAATGTGCTGCAGGTTTGGTGACTCTGACTGTAAGTGACTCAAAGCATATTTCATTTGAACTACCTAAGCCTAAAATTACACCATTAGATGCAATGCACACTGAGAAATTAGCAGAAATTTTAAAATGTCAGATTAATACTCAATGGAATGCCACATTGGTTGATGTAGGGGCGCGCTGGATTGTATTACAAGCTGTTAATGCTGAGGCTGTTCTAGATAGCCAACCAGACTTTGCCGCTTTAAAAGAACATGATTTAGAAATGAAAGTTACGGGTGCGACAGTTTTTGGTTTTCATGAAAATAATGATGAACAAAAACACATAGAAGTTCGTTCATTTGCCCCTTCATGTGGAATAAATGAAGATCCTGTTTGTGGTAGTGGTAATGGTAGCGTAGCTTCATTTATTCGTTATTATGGGATTCTTCCTGCACAAAATGATGTGGTGCTTTCTTCACAAGGTCGGGCTTTAGGCCGTGATGGACACCTGAAACTTGAATTGCATCAAGATAAAATTTTGGTGGGTGGAACCGCTGTTACCTGTATCGATGGCAGTATCACCTTATAAAAGAGGTATTAAAAAACCGAGGACTTAGCCTCGGTTTTTTATTTAGAAAAATCTTATTTTTCTACGAACGCACGCTCAATCACGTAGTCACCCATCTCACCCATACGAGGTGATTCAACTAAACCATGTTGGTCAAGTAATGCAGCAACATCTTTTAAGAATGCAGGGCTACCGCAAAGCATTGCACGGTCAGTTTCACGGTTGAAACGTGGCAAACCAATTTTTTCAAATAAAGCACCAGTTTCAATTGCTGTGGTTACACGGCCTTGAGTGTGGAAAGGCTCACGAGTAACAGTAGGGTAGTAAACAAGTTTGTCTTTAATACCTAATTCTTCAAAGAATTCATGGTTTGGTAATTCGTTTAAGATTAGGTCTTGATACGCTAATTCAGAAATATAGCGTGTACCATGAACAACGATGACTTTTTCAAAGCGTTCGTAAGTTTCTGGGTCACGAATAATTGATAAGAATGGCGCAAGACCAGTACCAGAAGATAAAAGGTATAAGTTTTTACCTGGTAAAAGGTCATCATGAACCAATGTACCTGTCGGTTTTTTAGAAACTAAAATTTCGTCACCAACTTGTACTTTTTGCAAAATCGAAGTTAAAGGACCGTCTTGTACTTTAATTGAGAAGAACTCTAACTCTTCTTCGTAGTTCGCACTTGCAATCGAATATGCACGCATTAACGGTTTGCCATTCACTTCAAGTCCGATCATTACGAACTGACCATTTTTAAAACGTAAGCTGGTGTCGCGTGTAGTTTTAAAACTGAAAAGGGTGTCATTCCAGTGGTGCACATGAGTAATGCGTTCAACGTTAAAAGCAGCCATTAAAGGTCTCGATCACGATTAAAAGAAAACAGATAGCTATTCTAATATAATTTCATTCCCGATAAACTGAATATATTTAATTGTGTTTATAAGAAAAAGTGATGATGAATTCTGTCACTCTCCCAATAGTCGGGCACATGTGCTCACCTTTTCGAGAAAAATTTGGTATTCCACGTCAGCCCAACTTGGTCATTATCGAGTCTTATATCGAAATGGTAGAACCTTATAATGACTTATTGGCTTTTGAGGGAATTGAACAATTTACCCATCTCTGGCTCATCTGGCAGTTTCATGACAATAAAAATCAGGAGACAGCAACTAAGTTTCGGCCTCAGGTTCGCCCACCACGTTTAGGGGGCAATGAAAAAATTGGTGTGTTTGCAACACGCAGCATGTATCGTCCAGCGCCTGTGGGTTTATCTGTAGTACGTTTAAAAAAGATTGAAAAAGTCGGTAAGTCATTAAGAGTGTATGTTACTGGCAGTGATTTATTAAATGGCACGCCAATTTTAGATATTAAACCTTATATTCAATACTCAGATGCCATTGTTGATGCTCAAAGTGGCTATGCACAGGCTGAACCAGAACGAAAGTCAGTCATATGGTCGGAAAGTGCACTCACTACCCAGCAATATCTTCTAAAAAATAAAAAAATTAACGGGCAATATCTGGATGAATTAGAGCAAGTTCTAGCTTTAGACCCTAGACCTGCCTATCAAGAAGACCCTGAACGAGTCTATAAAATGCAATTTTCGAGTTTTGATATTCATTTTAAAGTGAATGATAATGTAATTACAGTTGTTGATATGGTGGAAGATACTTCGTGTGTTTAAAAGTAAGATTTAAAACCAATGTATGTTCATCCATAGCAGGCTAATCAATATTGCCATATGAATCAGTTGGGCAGGAATAAAAGCAAGGGCGTAGTGTATTCCACCTGAAATAGCTGAGTTAATACTCTTAGCAATCGCATGCACAGCAAAACCGCCCATAAAAGCAATGAGTAGTGAGGTATGAGCGTTATTCGGTTCTCCTTGTACAATCACTGCTGCAATTGCTGCATGTATTTCGAATAAAGAGGCAAGTAAGGTCCCTGCAATTAAGCCCGCATCTCCTAAATATAGACTTAGACCATAAACACTTACCTGAATGAGGGTGAGTGTGCCGGCAATAATGACCGCTTCTTTTAAGCTGAACATTCTGGAGTCTAGCTCGGGTGAAGTCGTACTTGGTTCTGCCTTACGTAATAAAATAAAAGCCCACACTGCTAAAAAAGCCAATGCAATGAGTGTGGGAAATATAATGAATTTGAACCATGCTAAGCTAATTCCAATCACAATAATTAAGGTCTGAATGAGTGTGGAAACGCACGACATCAAGGCTGCACCTGCATTTGTTTTTGCATTTGCACGACCAGAACGGACTTCTAAACCTAGACTTGCGATAGTGGCTGTACTTGAAACGAAACCAGAGGCTAAGGAAGAGAGTAATAAAGCATTTTTAGAGGATAACAACCGCTTTGCAATATGTGCGAGCGCTTGCACAAATAAAATTAAAGTCAGTAATTTTAAAATCACATGTGGGTTTAGAACTGGCCCCCAAAAAGGTTTATTGGGGACTAACGGTAAGGCAATTAGAAGTAGAGCAAGTAAAAAAATCCCGTCACGCAATTCCAATTCGGTAATCCACTGACTGGCAATACCATGCATAGATTGTTTTGCTAACAAAATAATCGTCATGATGACGGCGAGTCCCGCAGCTAACGAGATATTCCAAATACAAAGTGCCCCTATAAAGTAAGTCATAATAAAGGCGAGTTCGGTAGTTACACCGGGGTCATTCGGCTGATTTTTAAGAGAGACAATACTGATTGCGCCAATAAGTAGAGCGCCTACAATTCCAATTTCAGTACCAAATAAAAAGCAGATTGCACCGAGTAGCGAACTAATTGCAAAAGAACGAAAACCTGCAAAAGTCTTATATTCGTGTTTGAGCTTGCTTCTTTCACGTTCCAGACCAATTAATAACCCGCAGCCTAATGCAGCAGCAATGATAGTAATAAATTCTTCAAAAGATGTGGTTTGTAATGACATGGTCATTGGAAGATTCATAATACTTCCTCTTTGGTTTATTGTTATATACAGAAGTTAATCATTTTTAAATCATATATTCATGTCCAGTTTATGCTTTTTATTGTATTGAGCCTAGTCTCTTTTTTAATCAAACTATCACAATAAATATTTTTATAAATATGATCTACGACACAAAAAAATACCAAGTTGAGAATTGGTTTAATTATTTGAAGTTAAAAGATATTTAAAAGCTAAATTTGAAGATTTTAAGGCCAGTTAAATCTAAAACATCTCTGCTATATTATAAAAATATATTGGGGATAACACATGAATGCACATGTAGAAATAGACGCACATTGGTGTCTAGAACAATTATTACAAGAAGGTCGTATTACTGAGCGTGACAAATTACTAGTACAAACGACAAATAGACAAAAAGATCAACTGAAATGGCATCCATTACAGTGGATTGCACATTTTAATTTAAAAGACCAACACCACGTACAAGCGCATTTAAGTTTAAACCGTCTGTGCCAATGGTTTGCCGATCGAGCACAATTACCTTTATTTGTGATTGATCCTTTAAAAGCGGATGTCAGCGCTTTAACTCAAGTCATGTCACAAGAGTTTGCGATTCGAAACCACATTTTAGCTGTAGAAGTCCATGCGGACCGAATTGTGATAGGAACAGACCAGCCTTTTCAAACAGACTGGCTAAACAATTTGGAACGGAGTCTGGCACCGAAAAAAATTGAACGGGTATTTCTTAATCCCGAACAGTTGCAACGTTATTTGCGAGAATATTATCAGGTTAGCCGTGCAGTAAACTCAGCTCAGAAAGACGCAGCTCATGACCGTGATAACAAAGGGGTAGAAGCGCTTTTACAACTTGGAGATAGCCAAAACCCTGATGCCAATGATCAACACATTGTAAAATTGGTGGACTGGATTTTACAGTTTGCGTTTGAACAAAGCGCCAGTGACATTCACATGGAACCACGAAAAGACAATGGTAAAGTTCGGTTCCGTATAGATGGCGTTTTACACACCATTTATAACATGCCTTCAAATACTCTGACCGCTGTGATTTCCCGAATTAAAATTTTAGGGCGGCTAAATGTAGCGGAAAAGCGTAAACCGCAAGATGGTCGCTTAAAAACACGCACACCTAAAGGTCAAGAAACTGAACTCCGTTTATCTACCTTACCAACAGCATTTGGTGAAAAACTGGTTATGCGTATTTTTGATCCAGATGTGTTGGTACGTTCTTTTCAGCAATTGGGTTTTGATCAGTCTTTATTACAACAATGGCAGCGCATTACACAAAATAGTCACGGCATTATTTTAGTTACTGGGCCCACAGGTTCTGGTAAAACCACCACGCTATATTCTTCTTTAAAGCAACTCGCAACTGATCAAGTCAATGTCTGTACCATTGAAGACCCGATTGAAATGCTAGAGCCTAGTTTTAACCAAATGCAGGTCAATAATGCGATTGATCTAGGTTTTGCTGATGGTGTGCGTGCTTTAATGCGTCAAGACCCCGACATTATTATGATTGGGGAAATTCGTGACCAAGATACTGCGAATATGGCCATTCAAGCTGCACTCACAGGCCATTTGGTATTATCAACTTTACATACCAATGATGCACCGTCTAGTTTGACCCGTTTACACGATTTAGGTGTACAACCCTTTTTAACAGCCGCGACTATTTTAGGTGTATTGGCACAGCGTTTAGTGCGACAGCTTTGTCCGCACTGTAAGCAACAGACTCATATTAATGAAGATGAATGGCAACACCTAACCTTTGACTACATTATGGAAATGCCCGAAAAAGTTTATCAAGCAGTAGGGTGTGAGCAGTGCCGACATACTGGTTATAAAGGTCGAGTCGGTATTTATGAGTTTATGCCTGTTAGTCTTGAGCTGAAGCATTTGATTGGTAGTCATGCGACATTAAATGAATTAAGAAGCCAAACAAAAAAAGAAAGTGTAGAGCCTTTGAGAATTGCCGGAGCGCATAAAGTCATAGAAGGACTTACCACTTTAGAAGAGGTACTACGCGTTGTGCCTTTAAATTAAATTTTTCTTAAGATTCACCTCATCTATGCTTGTTGTACTTATGTCATTCCAAGATGTAATCAAATAGGTGATTTTATGAAAATATTTAAAGTGATCTTGATGACTGCTGGTTTGGCAACTGCTGGCATGGTTATGGCAAATATACCCTTGAACCATGCAGCAATTACTCCAGCAACTGTAACGACTGTTAAGCAAGCTTTAACAGCAAAAGACAATACGCCTGTAAAACTGCATGGCCAAGTGGTGAAATCTTTAGGGGATGAAAAATATCAGTTCCGTGATAAAACGGGCACTATTACCATTGATGTAGATGATGAACTTTGGCAAGGTCATCCTATTTCCCCAACGACTAATATTGGTCTGGTGGGTGAAGTCGATATAGACCTTAAACCGTTAAAACGTGTAGAAATTGATGTAGAACAAGTCCAGTTCTAACACTGGATTTTACTTATACGATTTATAGCCGCACAAATGATGCGGCTTTGCTTTTTTAATAAAGGCTTGGCAAGATCAGGTCAGAATATAACAGGAAAAATAGATGAGAATTTTGCTTGCAGAAGATGATCGCTCTCAAGCGGAAAGTATTCAATCTTGGTTAGAGTTAGATGGTTATCAAGTCGATTGGGTTGAAAGAGGCGATTATGCCCTGACTGCCATTGAGCAGCATGACTATGACTGTATTTTGCTTGATCGAGGCCTACCGCAACTCGCGGGTGAAAAAGTTCTAACCACAATCCGTTATAAACAAAAAAATGTACCTGTCATTTTTATTACAGCACGTGACAGCATTCAGGACCGAGTAGAGGGGCTAGATTTAGGTGCAAATGACTACTTAGTTAAACCTTTTAGCTTAGAAGAGTTATCAGCCCGTATCCGCGCTCAATTACGCAAACAAACTTTGAGCCAGCAATCGGTTTTAACATGGGGAGATTTACACCTCGATACTCAAGCGAAAGTTGTATTATTTGCTGGCAATTCGATCGATTTAACAGCAAAAGAGTTCCAAATCTTACGCAAGCTGATGGTTCATCCTGAACATATTATTACGCGTGATCAGTTAGAAGAAGCGCTCTATGCATGGGGTGACGAGATTGAAAGTAATGCGATAGAAGTTTTTATTTATCAACTTCGAAAAAAAATCGGAAGTAGCAGTATTAAAACCATACGGGGACTAGGCTACCGTATGGGAGATTTAAAATGAAATCGAATCGTTCCTCTTTGCAATCCCAACTGGTTAAAACCACGATGTGGAGTAGTGTGGTGGTGGGGTTATTGGCATTAAGTTTACTCACCATATTTTCGATTTATCACAACATGTCAGTGCAAGATGAAATCATGGATGAAATTTCAGATACCTTGCTGGTTTCTGATCTCTCTAAACATTCTATGAAACAGTTTGACGAGCTCAGTGATGAATTTGATATTCAATATGAATTATTAAACTCTGGTCAATTGCTTACTCATTCTCATACCTATCAACACGAACTTTTTGAACAAGGCAATTTATCAAAAGGTTTTTCATACTTTTGGTTTGATGGTCAGTTATGGCGTAGTCTGGCCACACAACAAAAAGATTCAGAGTTGCAAGTTGAAGTCTTTCAGCCCATGAGTACTCGTGTAGAAGAGGTACTTAAAGCTCTTGCTGGATATAGCGGTCTTATGGTTTTGTTCTGGTTATTACAATGGGTGATTGTAAGTTGGCGTACCGAACAACAATTGGCAGCTCTCAATCTACTCTCTAAACGTATTGCTCAAAAAACTGCATCAAATTTAGAGCCTATTCAAGACCCAGATGTCATTACAGAAATCCAACCTGTTATAGATGCTTTAAACCAGTTACTTGCAAGACTTCAAAGAGCACTTGTTGCTGAACAGCGCTTTACCGCAGATGCTTCGCATGAGTTACGTTCTCCGTTATCTGCCATACAAATGCGCCTTCAGGTTTTACAACGCAAATATCAGCATGTTCCAGAGCTTGACCAAGACTTTGAACGCATCCAAGAAGACGTTTCAAGAAGTACAAAAATTCTTGAAAATTTACTCCTTCTGGCACGTTTGGAGCCTAATGAAACAGAGCAGCCCGATCTTTTTAAGAGTGTGATTGATTTAAACCATGTATTGGCTCGAGTAGTTGAAACTGTAAATATTGATGCACAAGCCAAACAAATGGTGATTGAGACAAATATTTTGTCAAATGAAACTAAAATGTTGGCGAACGAAGAATTACTGTTTATTGCTTTTAGAAATCTATTTGATAATGCTATTCGCTATAGTTCTACTTTGGGATTTATTCATGTTGAACTCAGTCAGTTCCAGCAACAACTGAAAATTTCTATAGAAGACACTGGAAATGGTGTAGATGATGAGGTTTTAAGACGTCTAGGACAGCGTTTTTTTCGTGTATTAGGTACACAGCAGCAAGGCTCAGGATTAGGGCTGTCAATTACTAAAAAAATTATTCAACTCCATGGTGGTGAACTGCAATTTATGCATGCAAGCCAAGGTGGTTTAAAAGTTGAAGTGACATTGCCTTTTAATCATGAAATACAAAAATAGCATGGTTGCCCATGCTATCCATTTTTTGTTTTCCCACGAATATTATTGAAACGCGAGGATCGTTTTTATTTAGTTAAAATGAGACGGTTATTGCGAGTAAGGCGTAAGCGGTATTCCTCGCCAGCATGCATAATTCGAATTTCACGACCTAATACAAATAGGTTGTTAGAATGCAGCATTGGTAAGGCATGAGCTGAGTCAGTGTTACGAGTAAATAAGCTAAAAGGTGCGTTCATTTGTTGTGCTCCGTGGTATATTCTTGAACGATTTAAATGATAATCATTATCGAATAGATCTGTCAATGAGATTTTAAAGAATTTATAAATTGATAAAATTTGCTTACACTTGGGAAAAATTTGAGTGAGTAGAAAAATGCCTAAACCGATAGTCGATGTCGCAATAGCTATCTTAATTCATCGCGGAAAAATATTAGTTGGATGGCGTGGAGAACAGCAGCATCAAGGTGGAAAGCATGAGTTTCCTGGAGGAAAGGTTGAGCAGGGTGAAACACCAGAAGAAGCTTGCCGCCGTGAAATTTATGAAGAAGTCGGCATTGGTTTAAAAGATTGGCATCAATTTGATTATATTCACCATGAATATGAAGACATTATCGTCAACCTTCATTTATTTCATAGCTATGTACCTGATGAGTTACTAAATCTTATTCATCAGCCTTGGGCATGGTATACACGTGAACAGCTAGTTAACTTAAACTTCCCGACAGCCAATAAAGACATTATTAAAAGATTGTATTGGCCGCATTTTATTAAAATTAACTCTACGCTGACACCAACCGAAAATGATGAAACTTTAATGTATTGGCGTAGTGAAAAAGATAATGTTAGTGAGGATAATCTAGAAAAATTAGCTCTTTTAGATACAGATCAGCTTTCAAAATTAATCGTGAATATCGATGTTTGGCACCAGCTAAAACCTGTGTTAAAAAATCATATAAAAACGGTTCATCTTAAGCAGTCTCAATTAATGAGTTTGCATAAAGGTGACTTAGAGGTGGGAGTACGTTTTATTGCCGCTTGCCACGATGCAGTTTCTTTACAGCATGCTCAGCAAATTGGCTGTGATGCTGTTTTTGTAAGTCCTGTCAAAGTAACAGAAACCCATCCAGATGCGAGCGCATTAGGATGGGATCGTTTAACTGACTTGATTGAGAAATGCCAGATTCCCGTATTTGCTTTGGGAGGCATGAGTCCTGATGATTTAGCCACAGCACAACAACATGGTGCGTATGGCTTGGCAGGTATTCGTAATTTTTAATAAGACATAAAAGCATTAAAAGCTAGAGCACTTTTAATGCTTGCTGTGCTTCCTGAACAGTTTTTGGGTTATTGCGTTGTTGCCCAGCTTTTAAAATGGTTAGCCAAAGCTGTTTTTTCATTGCTTGGCTTTGAGCAAAGCTTAAACCACGTCTAGCAAGAGATTCAGCATTAGCATATTGCTGTTTATGATTTGCCGTGAGTGCAAGAAATAAATAAGTCTCAGCCGCCTGTGGTGCTAAACGCTGCGCTTGAAGGGCATAGCGCTCAGCCTCCGACCATTGCTGGTTTTTGTAAGCTTGCTCAGTTTTTTGCATTAACGTTTTAAAAGCAGGTAACTGGCTTCCATCATCATTAAAGCGTTGGGACTTTTTCTGCTGAGGAACAATCACTTGTAAACTTTTACGTTGAATATCTGGATGATCATAAGGTGTAATTTTTACACCAGACGGCGTCTCAGTATTCTTTTTCTCGGTAACAGGCGGTGTTTTCTCTTTGGGAGCTGAATGATCCGGTAAAGTTGTACAGCCGACCATAAGTACAGCACCAATATAAAAAACACCTTTCTTTAACATATCCTGTTTCCTGTCAACGCTTAGTTGTTATAACTACCACTAGAAATCACATGTGAGTTATTCGACAGATCTTGTTCCATCTGATTTTCACTCTCACGAATATAGCTATCGCTATTATCCGGTTGAGAAGCTGGTGCTGTGTTATCACTTTGTGGTGCGTATGTTGGATCAACTTGATAATACGGTGCTCCACATGGCGTAGCACGATGCGGCACTGTATGCGTCAGCATAGGGATATACATCGCACCAGCACAAGCCTGTGCTGATAAATCACCTGTTGCATGGTCAATCCATTGCCACTGTACAGTGTCTGGCTGACGTAAATTTACCGGTGTTTGACGTAATTGTTTCATCACATTAATCCATACCGGTAATGCACCAGATGAACCTGTTAAGCCAGTCACTTTGTTGTCATCTAGACCTAACCATACTACAGCGACATGGTTACCCGAATAACCGGCAAACCATGAGTCACGTGTATCGTTAGTCGTACCTGATTTACCAGCCAATTTTAACGCAGGAGGTAAGCTATTGTACGCTGCACGGCCTGTACCTGAAGACATGACCTGTTGAAGGCCGTAGTTCATGATATAACCAACAGATGGATCAATCGTTTGTTGTACATTTAGACCATAACGATCAAGTAAACGGCCATTGGCATCTACCACAGAGCGAATCGCACGAGTTGGATATTTGAAACCACCTGTAGCGAAGTTTTCGTAAATACCGAGCACTTCCATTGGCGACATATTAACTGCACCAAGGAAAATAGAGGGGTAGGCAGGAATTGGTGATTCAACGCCAAATTTTCTTAAGTTGTTGGTAAATGTAGATAACCCAAATTCTTGACCTATACGAACAGCAGAAAGGTTATAAGAGTTTGCTAAGGCTTCACTTAAACTTACAATGCCATGACCACCGCCACTATAGTTTTTCGGTGTCCAGCTTTTACCGCCGTCTACAGGAATACTGATTGGTGCATCTTCAATTTTACTTGCCCAGTTATAACGTCCAGACTCAATCGCACTTAAATAAATCACTGGCTTCAATAAAGAACCGACTTGACGTTTTGCATCTAAAGCACGGTTAAAACCAGTAAAGTCTTGAGTTGAGCCAACGGCTGCAATTAACTCACCATTTTCAGGATGTGCAATCAGTACCGCACCTTGCAAGTTTTTCAAGCGGGCAGGGTTGCTTTGAGTCAGACGTTCTACAGAAGCTTTAAATGCATCTTGAACCTGAGTTTGAGCAATAGGGTCCAAGGTCGTAAAAATACGTAATCCTTGATTGGTTAAATCACTTTCTTGATATTCGGTACGTAACTGACGACGCACAATATCTAAGAAGTCAGGGAATTTTGCAGGACCTAAGCTTGGTTTGCTTAGCACATTTAAAGGACGCGCGATTTCAGTTTCATATTCTGCTTGAGTTAAATAACCCATTACACGCATGTTATTTAATACTGTATCGCGACGATTTTTTGCTCCTTCAGGGTTTTTCCAAGGGTTATATAAAGATGGACCTTGAACCAAACCGACTAAATAAGCTTGTTGCGCGACATTCAGTTCACGAAGTGGTAAACCAAAATAAAACTGTGAAGCTAAGCCATAACCATTAATTGAATAGTTACCGTTTTGGCCTAAATTTACTTCATTTAAATAAGCTTCTAAAATTTCATCTTTGCTGTAATGCAACTCAATGAGTAAAGCCATTAGAGCTTCATTTACTTTACGTTTTAATGTGCGTTCAGGTGTAAGGTAGAAGTTTTTAACTAACTGTTGTGTCAGGGTTGAACCACCTTGGCGACGTCCTCCAGTTACATTACTCACCAAAGCACGGGCCGTACCACGAATTGAAATACCGTGGTGGTGGTAGAAATTACGGTCTTCTGTAGAAATTAAAGCTTCAATGAGGGGTTTAGGAACATTATTGAGTTTGATTAGAACGCGGTCTTCATTATGCTGAGGATAAATTCCCCCAATCAGCATAGGTTCTAAACGAGCCACACCTGTTGAAGAAGGCTTGGTACTGCGTACCTCTGCAACTTGGTCGTTTGCAAAACTAAGTTCTAAAACTTGTTCAGGTTCTACACTATCACCATAGTCGAAACCGCGAGTATGTACATACATGTTGCTACCTTGAGCAACAAAGGTTCCAGACTTGTCATAATTACTTGAAGTTTTGTAACCTAATAATTTTAATTCTTGGGTAAAATTTGCTTGAGTAATAGGTGCATTATTATAAATTTCCAAAGGCCGAGCGAACACTTTGGCAGGAATGTCCCAGCGCTGTCCTTCAAATTTTTCACGGATAATATTATCTAAACGAATCAGATAGATACTAAGAGCAATAAAAGCACCAATCACCAATATGGAAAAAATTAGTGCGAAGAAACCGATACCACGTTCAAACTTCATATAAATGAGATAAAACCCTAAACAATACGTTAATGATGCGATAGCTTGTCATCAATTTGCAATGATAAAACTGTGAATAAATGGAAAACTTAGATTGAATTTTACAGCATCTTGTTGTTATGTTTTTTTAAATTAATCAGGTTAATGTTATGATAGCGTAGAATCGCAGCGGAGCTTACTCATTCGTGCAAATTTCACATAAGTCCTTCAGAAACGTCGGGTTAATTGGTCGACCGGATAAATCATCAGTTGTAGAAACACTATGTTTAATTCATGACCATTTGCTAAGTTTAGGCCTAAACCCCATTTTTGATCAGGAAACTGCCGAATTAGTGCCCTATGATCATGCACAAGTTGTTAGTCGTCACTTATTAGGTGAAGTTGCTGATCTGGTGATTGTAGTAGGTGGAGATGGTTCTTTGCTTCATGCAGCTAGAGCTTTAGTTCGCTACAATACACCTGTCATTGGTATTAACCGTGGGCGTTTAGGATTTTTAACTGATATTAAGCCTGCGGAAGCTATTTTTAAACTTGATCAGGTATTACAAGGTCATTTCCAACTTGATCGCCGTTTCTTGCTTGAAATGGAAGTACGTACCAATGGCGAAGTCATTTATGACGCAATTGCTTTAAATGATGTCGTACTACACTCAGGTAAGTCGGTACATATGATCGACTTTGAACTCAATATTGATGGTCAATATGTTTACCGTCAGCATAGTGATGGTTTAATTGTGTCGACACCGACAGGATCAACTGCTTATGCATTGTCGGGTGGTGGTCCAATTTTACATCCGAGTATGGATGCGATTGCATTAGTCCCTATGCACCCCCATACATTATCTTCACGCCCAATCGTAGTCGGTGGGCAAAGTGAAATTAAAATTGTTATTCGCGAAAATCGAGTGTTACCGATGGTGAGTGCAGATGGTCAACATAGCGTATCGCTCAATGTTGGCGACAGTTTGCACATCCGTAAACACCCATTTAAATTAAGTTTATTACACCCACCAGGTTATGATTTCTATATGGCTTGTCGTACCAAACTGGGTTGGAACCAAGATTTTGAATCTTTTCAAAGAGATGAATCATGAATATTGAACAAATGCTATCTGTTTTAAACCCTGAAATTGTAGAGCGTTTAAAAACAGCAGTAGAAATTGGTAAATGGCCAAATGGTGTTGTTTTAACGAAAGAACAGCGCGAAACATGTATGCAAGCTGTGATTGCTTGGGAGTTAAAGAACTTACCGGAAGAGCAGCGTAGTGGTTATATTGACCGCGGAACGAAAGAAGAGGGTGAAGAGTGTGATGATGATCATCACAAGCATGAACCTGAGTTTAAACCGATTCGTTTTGTTTAAAATCACTTTTCAAATAAATCTTAGTTAGTATTTGCTATCGAGTGGGCGACATGGATGTCGCCCGTATCACTGCGATACAAGGAAGTATCGTCAGTGATACAGAGGATTTTTGGTTACTTTTGATCCTTCAAAAGTAATAAAAGCCTATATGCAGTGATATAGGAAAAACATGCTATATAAGGCTGAATGGGCTATATTTAGCCTTCTGAGTTTGTATTTCGTGTTTCCCATAATACTTTTGCTTTTTGCATCGCTTCTTCAAAATTAGCAACAACACCCATGGTATATAACGCAATACCCATGGTTTCTGTTACTGCCATTTCACCATATTCATGATGCTGCTGACCAAGCCAGACAGCTTTAAACGTTGCTAAATCTAACTCTTCTTCAATTGGGCTACGTTCAGGGGTAAGCTTTGGTAACTCATGTTCATAGAGTTCACCATTTTTAATACCGCAAATGAGTGTTTTAGCATCTGGGTTTCGCTCAAATTCACCGCCTTCACCTTTAATGACTGCACTATTTTGATAGCCTAAGCGAAGCGCACTATGCTGATGAGAGGTTCTATAAGCCGGATGGAATATCGCTTGTAAGGTTGCTTTCGCATTAAATGGGTTAATCAGACGGGCTAAAGTATGAATAGGAGAGCGTAAACCCATGACATTTCTTAAAGAAATTAAATCACTTAAAACGGGTGAAATCACCTCTAAAGGTAAGTAAGCAAAATTCCGTTCTGCTAACTGTGTGCGTACTTCTTGTTCAGAATGGCAAATTTTATAATCTAAATATTCCAAAACTTGTTCGGTATAGACTCGGTTAATCGTATGTCCAGAAGCGCCGTGCATGACGATTTTATAGCCGTGATGAGCAAGTGTCAGGGCAGCCAATAAAAACCAAGGGTAATGTTTACGCTTGCCTGCATAAGATGACCAGTCTAGGTCAACGTCTAAAGGTTGAAAATTAAGTTGGTCTTTGGTGGCTTGTACAAAGCCCGCAAGCTCATCAATGGACTCTTCTTTAACACGTAGTAGCATTAAAAAAGCACCCAACTGAACATCAAGAACTTCGCCTTTTAAAATCATGGTAAAAGCTTGATAGGCTTCTTCATAACTCAGTGATCGAGATCCGGTTTTCCCCTTACCTAAAATACGGACATATTGCGCAAAGGGATGTTCAGCATCTTTATAGATATTACGTTTAGTATTCATGGCAATTCAAAACAGTAAAAATAAGGGGTAGGCAGCTCAAAATGAAATGTCTACAAGGACTTATCAATATGACATAAAAATCTGCTGAAAAAATATCAAAAGTGTTTCTCATACTAAAGTCTTAAGGCTGCATGAGTATTTTTTGTGCGTATTAGCCAAAATTTTAACCGAATCGTGATTTAATTCGAGTAAACTTTCATGTGCTTTTTTGAGCACTCATATCATAATTTTCTGTGATTCTCCTATATCTTCAGCTTTTTATTGAAAAAGTAAGAGGTTATTTCTGGCTACTCAAAGTGGTTGGAAACTTCAGGTATTCTCCTGTTTTAGAAAACAGCTTTTTTGTTTTCGTTGAGGTAGTAGGAAGGTTTTTTGTTATTAAAAAACCATTTCCCTTTTGCGGTGTTCATGTGAAAGGTTAGGGCTGTGTATTCGTAAAGAATAGACGTTTCATTTTGATATTTCCAACGGACTTGGAAATATAGATTGAAGTAAAGTTATGGCTAAAAAACCGATTTATAAATCACTTTATTTTCAAGTGATTATTGCGATTATTGCGGGTGTTTTGGTAGGGCATTTCTCACCAAGTACAACGCAAATTGTTAATGGTGTCGAACATCATATTCCAGGTTTAGGTGAGCAACTCAAGCCATTAGGTGATGCTTTTATTCGTTTGATTAAAATGATCATCGCACCTGTTATTTTCTGTACAGTGGTCAGTGGTATCGCTGGTATGGAAAGTATGAAGTCAGTTGGTAAAACTGGCGGTGTTGCGTTGTTATACTTCGAGATCGTTTCAACAATCGCACTTCTGATTGGCCTTGTGGTGATTAACATTGCAAAGCCAGGCGTAGGAATGAATATTGATCCTGCGACTCTGGACACTTCAGGTATCCAAAAATACGTCACTTCTGGTGAGTCACAATCTACCGTTGATTTCTTAATGCATATCATCCCAGATACAGTGGTGGGTGCATTTGCAAATGGTGAAATCTTACAGGTCCTTCTTTTTGCAATTCTATTTGGCTTTGCACTGCATAAGTTAGGTGATGCAGGACGTCCAGTATTAAAGTTAATTGATCAAATTGCACATGTGTTCTTTAACATTGTAAATATGATTATGAAGCTTGCTCCACTAGGTGCGTTCGGGGCAATGGCGTTTACCATTGGTAAATATGGTGTGGGTTCACTGGTACAGCTAGGTCAGCTCATCCTCTGTTTCTACATTACCTGTTTATTATTTATTTTCTTGGTATTAGGAACGATCAGCCGTTTAAGTGGATTTAGTATTCTTAAGATGGTGCGTTTGATTCGTGAAGAACTCTTAATTGTACTCGGTACATCTTCTTCTGAGTCGGTCTTGCCACGTATGCTACGTAAGCTTGAAATCGCAGGTTGTGAAAAGTCTGTGGTTGGTTTAGTCATCCCAACAGGTTATTCATTTAACCTTGATGGTACTTCAATTTATTTGACGATGGCTGCAATTTTTATTGCTCAGGCAACAAATACGCAGCTTGATATCCAGCATCAAATTACTTTGCTTTTGGTACTTTTAATTTCATCTAAAGGTGCGGCGGGTGTAACGGGTTCTGGCTTTATTGTTATGGCTGCAACTTTGTCTGCAGTAGGTCATATTCCAGTTGCAGGTTTGGCATTGATTTTAGGTATTGACCGTTTCATGTCAGAAGCACGTGCTTTAACCAACCTTGTTGGTAACTCTCTAGCAACGATTGTGGTTGCAAAATGGGTTGGTGCATTAGATAAAGATAAACTAAATGATGCACTGAATAATCCAGATGAAGTAGATAGAAAAATGCTTGAGCAAAAAAGTGTAATTGCTGAGGCATCTCACTAATCATTTATCGTAATAAAAAAGGAGGCTAAGCTTCCTTTTTTATTGGCTGACTGAAAAGTACAGTTTAAATGAGCAGCTATGCCATGACAGTAACTAAAAAAATGATTAGCATGCACAGCAATGAGATTCGATAAAACAATAAAGCCGAAGGAAAATATTATGTTGGCATATGATGCAGATTTAGAATTATTCCGTGATAATTTTAAACGTTTTATGAATGAGCATATTGCTCCACATTACGAGCAATGGGAACGTGAAGGAATTATGCCGCGTTCAGTGTGGAATCAACTGGGCGAAAATGGCTTTTTATGTGTAGATGTTCCAGAAGAATACGGTGGTTATGGCGTTCCAACTTACTATTCATTAATGTTAGTTGAAGAGTCTGCTCGAGCCGGTTTTTGTGCATTATCAACGGCTATTTCTTGTCACTCTGAAATTGCTGCACCTTATATTTTACATATTGGGACAGAAGAGCAAAAGCAATACTGGTTGCCGAAAATGGTAACTGGTGAAGTGGTTGGGGCAATTGGTATGACGGAACCGGGTGCTGGTTCAGACTTACAATCAATGCGTACCAGTGCCATTTTGCAAGATGACCATTATTTGCTAAATGGTTCTAAAACATTTATTTCAAATGGGCAACATGCTGACCTTGTGGTGCTTGCAGTAAAAACTGATCCTCAAGCGCGTGCGAAAGGGGTGTCGTTATTATTGGCAGATACTCATCTGGAAGGCTTTAAGAAAGGTACCAACCTAGACAAAATCGGTCTGCATTCTCAAGATACTTCTGAGCTATTTTTTGACAATGTTAAGGTTCCTAAAAACCAGTTACTCGGTCAAGCTGGACAAGGTTTTGCTTATTTAATGCAAGAGTTACCACGTGAGCGTACCGCTATTGCATCTACCGCAATTGGCGCTATTCGTGGTGCAATTGATTTGGCAACTGCTTATGTAAAAGAGCGTCATGCATTTGGGCAACCTATTTCACAGTTCCAAAATACGCGTTTTGTTCTGGCACAAGCAAAAATTGATGAGCTTGCTACAGCTGCTTTTTATGAGAGAAACGTTGCTCTATATCAAGAAGGTAAACTTGATGTTGAAACTGCAGCGGCGCTTAAAAGCTTCAGTACAGATATGCAAATGAAAGTGGCTGACAACTTGCTGCAACTTTTTGGTGGTTATGGCTATATGACCGAATATCCAATTTCACGTTTCTTTGTAGATGCTCGTATTCAGCGTATTTACGGTGGTACAAATGAAATTATGAAAGAAATCGTAGCGCGTGGATTAATTGGCAAAGCCTAATTAAATAGTTTCAAAAAAAGCCTACCTTTGAGTAGGCTTTTTTATATTACCTATTTGTTAGTTCGATGAATGACAGGATAGTCTTGTTGTTTGGGTAACTGATGTAAGGCCTGATTGATCTTTCTTAAAAACTCATCGGCTTCATCTTGATGAAATGAATCTTCAGTGTATTCACTACGTTCTTGAAAGACGACACCACAACCCGTTATTTTCATATTTTCAGGATTAAATGACCAGTCATTTGAATTCTTTAAGTTAATGTTTAAATCACTTTCACAGCTTTTCCATAGACGTAAAAACTCGTTTGATAATTCTGCTTTAAATCCTCGTGCTGGATAGACCGAAAAGCCTTTCATTTCGGGATTAGAAAACTGTATAAACATGTCTACTGGCATGCCACCCCAAATGATTGCTGTATTTTCTGGTAAAGTAATGCCGGATAAATTTTTCTCTTTTAAAGCATGTGTTTGCTCAAATTTCTGCCTGAAGTGTTGCGACTGATAGGTCAGCTTAGTTTGGGCTGGGATTGGAATACCACGAACTTGATTGTTGATAGTCGTCATATAGTACGGAGAATTATCCCTACCATTGCATCCGGCGATTATTGGACAACCGCCACAAGCCGTTAAACTAAAACTCATAAGGCTCAATAAGCCTAAAACAATAATTTTATTCATTCTATTTTACTGTTGTTATGACATATTGGGTCAGTATAACCAATCTATGCATTAAGAGGTCTATCTTTAAGAACAACGAAATAATCGTTTTAAAAGTTGAGTAATTTTTTATTCAGTAGTCTTGTGCTTCTACTCATCAATTAAAGATTTATAGCTTTCTAGGTTTTGACATGAAGCAAACATAAGTGCTTATGAGAAAAGCGGATACAGATTTGTCATCTATTGCTGAGTAGAGTTTTAAAAATACCGATAAGAAATAGAGTAAGTAAAATAATAAATGAAAATCATTATCAAATAAAGTAATCTTATAGACAGGTTCGAGAGCGATTAACGAAAAAAGCCAATACACCGATATTGCCTAACAAATCAAAGCCGACTATTGTTATACTCTCGTTTAAAAGATGATTTTGCTGAGGCTGCATTCCAATGATCAACGATGATCAAAACAAAACGACTTCTCTTAGTTTAGAACAAATTCGCGAAGATATTGATAGCGTAGATCAACAGATTCAAGAATTATTAAATCGCCGCGCAAGCCTTGCTGAAGCTGTTGCTAAAGCTAAATTTGCTTCCGAAGAGAATCCTTTGTTTTATCGTCCTGAGCGTGAAGCGCAAGTTTTACGTAAAGTTATGGAGCGCAATCAGGGGCCTTTATCTGATGTCACTATGGCGCGTCTGTTCCGTGAAATTATGTCTGCTTGCCTTGCTTTAGAAGCGCCGCAAAGCATTGCATTTTTAGGACCAGAAGGTACTTTTACTCAATCTGCTGTACTTAAGCATTTTGGTAAAGATGCAGTTGTTCGTCCATTACCAACAATTGATGAAGTGTTCCGTGAAGTCGAAGCGGGTAGTGCACATTATGGTGTGGTTCCGGTTGAAAACTCATCTGAAGGTATTGTGAACCATACTTTAGACTGCTTTAAAACATCGAATTTAAATGTAATTGGTGAAGTTGAATTGCGTATTCATCATCAATTCCTAGTCTCTGAAAATACGCGTAAAGACAGTATTAAACAGATTTATGCACACCAACAAACTTTGGCTCAATGCCGCCAGTGGTTAGATGCGCATTATCCAGGTGTTGAACGTGTTGCTTTAAACTCAAATGCAGAAGCTGCACGCCGTATTCGCAACGAATGGCACTCAGCAGCAATTGCATCTGATATTGCAGCAGGTATGTATAACCTTGAAATCTTACATAGCAATATTGAAGATAATCCAGAAAATACCACTCGTTTCTTAGTGATTGGCCGTGAAAAAATTCCACAAAGTGGCAATGACAAAACATCGTTATTAATTTCGGCACATGACCGTGCAGGTGCTTTATTAGAAATTTTAGCGCCGTTTGCAAAACATAATATTAGCTTAACAAGTATTGAGACTCGTCCAGCATTACCTGAAAAATGGGCATATGTATTCTTTATCGATTTAGAAGGTCATATCGATCAAGAGAATGTTGCTGCTGCAATCAATGATATTCGTCCAATGGTGAAAGAGCTTCGTATTTTAGGTTCTTATCCTGCTGCTGTTCTATAAACACTCATGTTGGAATAATGACATGTATCAAATAGAACATGTCATTATGCTTAAAAAACAAATTGCTCAAAGATTTAAATAAGTTTGAGCAAAAGCAAAGTTGAAGTTATGTCACAACCCCTATTTAAAAAAGTTGCATTTATTGGTTTAGGACTCATCGGGTCGAGTTTGGCGCGCGTTATTGTTGCAGAAAATTTGGCGACAACTATTGTGGCATCTACACGCTCACAGAAAACTTTAGAAGATGCAAAATCACTTGGCTTAATACAAGAAGGATTTTCTGATCCTATTGAAGCCGTGAAAGGGGCAGATTTAGTTGTTTTAGCCTTGCCAGTACGTGCGACACAAAAAGTGCTTGAGCAAATCAAACCTTATTTGTCAGAAACCACGGTTGTAACAGATGTGGGAAGTACAAAAGGTAATGTGGTTGATGCAGCAAAAGCTGTATTTGGTGAAGACTTACCAGCAGGTTTTGTGCCGGGACATCCTATCGCGGGTAGTGAGCACACAGGTGTTCATGCAGGTAAGGTTGATCTCTTTGCAAATCACAAAGTAATTTTAACGCCGTTGCCAACAAGTGCAGAATGGGCAGTTGAGAAACTGATTCAACTTTGGTCAGCTGCTAAAGCTGAAGTTATTTGTATGGATGTTGTCAAGCATGATGAGGTTTTGGCGCATACGAGCCATTTACCACATTTGATGGCATTTAATCTGGTCGAGCAACTTGCAAACCGTGAAGATAATCTTGATATTTTCCGCTATGCAGCAGGTGGTTTTCGTGACTTTTCAAGGATTGCGGCTAGTGATCCCCAAATGTGGCATGACATCTTCTTTGCCAATAAAACAGCAATATTAAATGCTGTAGATGGCTTCGAAAAGCAACTTACCGTACTTAGAAAATTGATTGAAAACGAAGATTCTCATGCATTAATGGGTTTACTCGGCCATGCTCAGGCAGCACGTCAGCATTTCAATCATATGTTAGCCAAAAAACCTTTAATGGAGAAAAATAAGGTGACACAGCAATTCAGTATCTTACCGGGAAATAAGGCATTTAAAGGTAAATTTACCGTACCGGGTGACAAATCTGTGTCACATCGCTCCATTATGTTTGGTGCTATTGCCGAAGGCACGACTCATGTCACTGGCTTCCTTGAAGGTGAAGATGCCTTGGCAACTTTGCAAGCATTCCGTGATATGGGCGTAAGCATTGAAGGCCCTAAAAATGGTGAAGTGACCATTCATGGCGTAGGCATGCATGGTTTAAAAGCACCAGCGAGTGCCTTGTATATGGGTAACTCTGGAACGAGCATGCGTTTGCTTTCAGGCATGTTGTCAGCACAAAAATTTGATTCAGTGATGACAGGCGATGCATCACTTTCTAAACGTCCAATGGAGCGTATTGCTAAACCATTGCGTTTAATGGGTGCGCAAATCCAGACAACAGGTGAGAAAGGTACACCACCTGTCAGCATTACGGGTAGCCAGCAATTAAAGGGCATTCAATACGATTTACCTATGGCATCTGCTCAGGTGAAGTCGGGTATTTTACTTGCTGGTTTGTGGGCTGAGGGTGAAACTTCAGTCACTGAGCCAGAACCAACTCGTGACCACACAGAGCGCATGCTTCGTGCTTTTGGTTATGATGTTAAAACCGAAGGCAACAAAATCTCACTCGTTGGTGGCGGGAAATTAGTTGGTACTGATATTCAGGTTCCCTCTGATATTTCATCTGCTGCTTTCTTTATGGTGGGTGCTGCAATTACTGAAGGTGCAGATGTTGTGCTTGAAGCGGTTGGTATTAACCCTACACGTACTGGCGTAATCGAAATTTTAAAACAGATGGGTGCTGACCTGACTGTTGAAAATGAACGTATTGCTGGTGGCGAACCTATTGCTGATATTCATATTAAAGGTTCACGCACACTTAAAGGCATCCATATGCCTGAAGATCAAGTACCTTTAGCAATCGATGAATTCCCTGCTTTATTTATTGCAGCGGCTTGTGCCGAAGGCCAAACAGTATTAACTGGTGCGGCAGAACTTCGCGTGAAAGAGTCTGACCGCATTCAGGTTATGGCTGATGGCTTAAAAATCATGGGCATTGACTGCACACCAACTGAAGATGGCATCATTATCGAAGGTAAAGGTAAATCTGGCGATTGGTCACCAATCTTTGCTGGTGGTGAAATCGAATCGCACCATGACCACCGTATTGCTATGAGTTTTAGTATGGCAGGTCTTCGTAATTCTGGTCCGATTACAATTCATGGTACTGAAACTGTGGCGACAAGCTTCCCGACTTTCACTGAGTTGGCGAATCGTGCAGGCTTAACAATCGAAGTTAGCCAATAACTTTTGACCTAACACATTTTATAATTGCTAACACAATAGCAACGGCAGCAGCGGGCTAAAGGCTTGGCTGCTGTTTGTTTATTGCTTATGCTAAGTGCAGATAATGATAAAAGTGTTAGGACAAAGGATGAAAAAATTACAATTTATTGCCAGTTGCCCACAACATGGGGTGCTTGATCATCCACCAAATGAATGCCATATCACTCAAGAATATGTAGCGGCTTTACTGTTTAAGCAATTGGGGCATTATGGTTTTGATGCGCAGCACATTGTGCATGAACATGAAAAAGTAGAAGTGAGTATTGATAATCATCTTTTGCCATTATCGATTACTTGCCAGAAAACAGACCATGAAGGGCATTTGATGTGTGAAATCTCTGCCAATCCTGATGAAGAACAAGACTGGTTTGAGAAAATCGAAACACAAAGCATTATTCGTCAGCTTGCACAGGCCGTTGAAAATAGTTTAAAGGCCGATCACAGCTTTTCAGCATTTGAATGGAAAAACTAAGCACACGATTGTTAAGACTTATTTATGAAGTACGGCTTTTTAGAAAAGTCGTACAATCTCTTTAGATTAAATATAAAAATACAAAATCTTTCCCTAAATCGCTACCTATCTTTAATGCATTGTGTATATTGAAATTATTACGATATTTACATAATTAGAGTGTAGTTTTCATGACACAAGTTGATATTGCAGCGTTATCTCCTCAAGTGGTTTGGCAGCATTTTCAAACACTTTGCACTATTCCTCGCCCATCGAAGCATGAACAGCAACTTCGTGAGTTTTTAAGAAACTGGGCCGAAAGTCGAAATTTAGAAACTTACGTAGATGAAGTGGGGAATTTGATTATTCGTAAGAATGCGACTCTGGGTAAAGAACATGTGTCTGGCGTTATTCTGCAAGGCCATTTAGATATGGTCACTCAAGCCAATACTGGCACAGTACATGACTTCTTTAAAGACCCGATCCGCCCAGTTCTTGAAGACGGCTGGTTGATTGCCAAAGACACTACTTTAGGTGCAGACAATGGCATTGGTGTAGCTTTAGCTTTGGCAGTTCTAGACTCAAATGATATTGCTCATGGCCCAATTGAAGTTCTTTTAACTGTTGATGAAGAAGCAGGGATGAGTGGTGCACGGCTTTTACAGGCAGGTGTGCTAAAAGGGAAATGGCTATTTAATATTGATACAGAAGAGTGGGGCGAGCTATATCTCGGATGTGCTGGCAGTATTGATGTTGAAGTTGAGCACCCACTCACGTATGAGACAATTCCTGAAAATCTGTATATTGTGAATATTCAGGTGGCTGGCCTTAAAGGTGGTCACTCTGGTGTAGATATTCATTTAGGACGTGGCAATGCCAACGTTATTCTGGCCCGCTTTTTAAATGAGTATTTAGCAAAGCTGGGTGGACACCTTGTTGAATTTACAGGTGGTACAGCTCGTAATGCTTTACCTCGAGAAGCATTGGCAACCATTGCTATTTCGTCTAACCAATTGCCTGAATTAGAAAAATTACTCGCTGAATATCAAACGGCATGGAAAAAACAGCTACAGGGTATTGATGACAATCTGCAATTAACTATTCAGCCTAATAGTACTGAAGTGACCGAAGTGATTGCTCAACAACAGCAAAATGAATGGTTGCAAGCTTTAGCAACAAGTCCTTATGGCGTTGCAAGTATGAGTCAGGTTCTATCAGATGTAGTTGAAACCTCAAATAACATTGGGGTGGTGAGACTAAATCGAGAAAGTGGAAAAGCTGTCTTAATGGTCCGTTCAATGGTGAACCAAGAAGCTCAAGACTTTGCAGAAAAAATTCAAAAACATTTCAGTCAATTTAATATCGGCTCTACACTTACGCCGTTAGTGTCGGGTTGGACACCAAATCCAGATTCGGCTGCTCTAAAGTGCTTACAGCAGGCCTATCAAAATGCATTTAATATTGAGCCAAATCTCAAAGTAATTCATGCAGGCTTAGAGTGTGGGATTATTGCTGAACATTATCCACATTTACAAATGGTTTCTTTTGGACCGGATATTCAAGGTGCGCATGCACCGGGTGAACGAGTCAAAGTTGATACTGTAGAGAAATGCTGGAAGTTGTTGGTGACAGCTTTGGCATCTGTAGAGTAATTGTTTAGGTTTAAGAAGCTCAGTCATGAGCTTCTTGAACTTTAACCTTTATATGAAAATGATCTGGATTTAACTCGATAAATTCGATTTCACAATCAATAAATTTTTCAATCATGGCTGCTTGAGTACGAGTGTGTTCGCTAATACATTGTGCGGTGAATTCACCACCTTGGCCTAATGCCAATGGTAGCAGTAACTGGTCTGCCAAATATTCATCTACCACAGCCTGTGAAGATAAATATAATTTTACATCTTTTGCTAAATGATCAGCTATTTGCTCTGCACTTTTGCGCATCTCACCTAAAGCTGTAAACAGTTGAGTGTGATATTGATGAGTAACTTTCACATAGACTGTATTGCCTTGGCTAATTCCATTTAAATGAAATTGTTGCTGAGAGCTTAAGTTTAGCTTTTTACTTAATGTGGTTAATTCACGTTGAGCAATTTGTGCTTCCTCTGAAAGATTTAATACTGCTGCAAAAGCTTCATTGCATTGCAAAGCACCACGATCTAATAAATTTAGCTTGTTTCGATTTTGCCATGGTTGAACGGTAATCTGAATTTCACCTGCACCAATTGGAAAAAAGCCAGCTTTATTTAATCTAAAATCGACGTTAATTCCAATCTTCGCTAGAGCTGGTAAAAAGCAGTGTTCAATAAAATCTGCTGTTGGTGCAAGTGGGTTATGTGTACCCCCTGAAATGGTGAGTTCGGTAGCTTCATTTTGTAACAACAAAACAGGTAGAAGCGTTTGTAAAACCAGTGTTGTACTACCCGCTGAACCGATTTGAAATTGATATTTACCACTTTGAACATGCTGAGGTGCGAAATATAAACGTTGACTATGTAATTCAGCACCCTCTACATAAGCTTGGCTAATTTGTTGAGATGCTTGTACACAAACCAAATGTTGACGCATTAACCCTGGTTTTTTACGTCCTGCACGTATATTAATTAATTCAAATGGTTGGCCTGTAATCATTGAAAGCGCAAGGGCAGTTCTTAAAATCTGTCCACCACCTTCACCTTGTGATCCATCAATTTGAATGGCTTTTGGCATATTTGCCAAAACTGTATTCACTTCTATTTTCCTTATTTTCTAATTTAATGAACATACTGTCAGTACATGGTAATGCGAAGTAACGTGTGACTTTGCTTTTGACAAAGGTTTACTAGGTGCATAGTGCTGAGCCTGATAAGTGAATATCGATGCACGGCTCACATGCTGCCATAGCCGCCTGAATTATTTTCAATCCCTCAGATCGGAGTAATGCAGGATCTTGTACTCGCCCAGTATGTCCAAACTTTGATTGTGAAAATGATTTCACAAAATTTATTGTTTAATCGATTAGATCAATTTGCCAATTAGCAGCCTGAATTTTTACGTTTAAGTCACGTAGTTTCGCACTGATATCATCCGCCTGCTTTTGTAAGCTAGAAACAGGAATGACTTTCTTCCACTTAATTTCACGTGAGCTATAACGATCAGGTTCTCGATGTGTATTGGCAATCGCATCGATTAAAATCTTATGCTGTTCAGCATAACTATCGCGCAAGCTTAATAGGGACAACAATACTTTGCCATCTTCCAGTTTTGCTTTTGCATTGGTCAAATGAATACGACAAATCAATTGATTGCTTTCTTGAGTTAAAGCAAATATCTGTTTGATCAGTTCATTTGGATCTTCACTAGGTTCATCACCGTCTTGTACCAATACATTGGCATTGATTCGTTGTTTTAACGAAGCGAGCTTTTTTTGTTGATCGCTTCGAAGTAAAAGTGCTTCTGCGAGTTTCATTCTTCTATCTCTATTTTATTCCAGTCAAAATTATCATCGGGTAAGAAATCTGAATAATGGGTTTGAGTATGCTGCATAAATTTAATAAACAAATTACTCATGTAATCAGGTTTTAAATGAATTAAGGCTGTTGCAGCAATAATGATTCGACTGATTGCAGCCTCTGTAAACTCTTGCTCACTTAGCTCGGTAAATGATTGATGACAACTCCCATGCTTTAACCAATTTCTGACTTTATTAATTTCTTTAGAAACTAGTTTTACTTGTAAGTTGTTTTTTATGGCAATATTTTCACTGACTTGATGAAATATATAGCCACTTTTAATTTCACCAAAAATACCTTCCGCAGCACCAGCTAAAGTAATAGCTGGTACAAATGCATTTTCATATAAATAGAGTTTTATTGCCCATTCAAATTGCACAATTCCAGTTTCAATTTGGTTCATTAGATCACCCTTTAACACACACTACTTGTCTTAATGTATAAACCACTTCAACCAAATCGCTTTGGGCTTTCATTACATCTTCAATCGGTTTATATGCCGATGGAATTTCATCAATAACTGCTGCATCTTTACGGCATTCCACACCTTCAGTTTGTGCAATCTGATCTTCTACGGTAAAGCGTCGTTTTGCTTCAGTACGGCTCATAACACGTCCAGCACCATGCGAACATGAACAGAAAGATTCCTGATTTCCAAGTCCACGGACAATAAACGACTTCGCACCCATTGAACCTGGAATAATTCCATATTCACCTAAGCGCGCACGGACTGCACCTTTACGAGTGACCATTACTTCTTCGCCGTAATGTTCTTCCTTTTCCACATAGTTATGGTGACAGTTCACTGCTTCCAAACGTGCCTGAAAAGGCTTTGGTACAATTGTAGCCAAGGCTTTAATCGCAGATTGCATCATGATTTCTCGGTTCTTCATCGCAAAGCGTTGAGCCCAACCTACCGCAAACCAGTAATCATCAAAGTGTTCAGTTCCTTCTACTAGGTATGCTAAATCTTTATTTGGCAAATTAATGAAATGCTTCTGCATGTCTTTACGGGCAAGTTCGATAAAATGATTACCGATAGCATTTCCTACACCACGAGAACCTGAGTGCAACATAATCCAAACATGATCATGCTCATCTAAACAGATTTCGACAAAGTGGTTGCCAGTACCTAAAGTCCCCAAGTGCTTGCGGTTATTGGTGTTTTTTAAGCGTGGATGTTTTGCACAAATGTATTCAAAATCTGCAACAAGATCGGTCCAAGCTTGATCTACCATTTCTGGTGGAGTTTCCCATGAACCACGATCACGTCCGCGCTTTGTCATTCCATGTGGAATTAATCGTTCTAGTTCAGTACGTAGAGCATGTAAGTTATCTGGTAAATCTGAAGCAGTTAAGCTTGTACGGGTTGCCATCATTCCACACCCAATATCTACACCCACAGCAGCAGGAATAATTGCCCCTTTAGTTGGAATTACGCTACCAATAGTTGCTCCTAAACCGAAGTGTACATCTGGCATGACAGCCATCCATTTATAAATAAAAGGCATTTGGGCAGTTTGCAATAATTGTTGTTTTGAGTTGTCATCAACAAGCACGCCTTTAGTCCACATTTTGACTGGCATACTTTTTTCATTTTGCAGAACTTCATAAGAACGTTGTTGCTGCTTTTGTTCAAATTGAGCTTGTTGGTTAATTTCTTCAATGACAGACATTTTCTTTTCCTTTCAAAGCCTGCCTGCCAAGCGTTTGCAGGCAGGTGTTATTCACAAGATCCCAATGATGTTGTGTGCTTTGTACTATTGCACTGAGTGTGCCAACTTTTAAAAATACACTTAATTGAAAATATAACTTATTGAAAATAATATATAAAAATAATTATTCTTTCTGCGCAACTAATTTCTGTTGGAAATTTTAATATTTAAAAGATATCTAAAAATATATTTAAATATCTTTTTGGATATATGTATTTAATGGATCTTCCTGTTTCTATCGATTTTTAAAAGCTGTCCAGCTTCACTTAAAGTAAATTCATCAAAATCATTGGCTAAATAAAAATGACCTTTATAAAACTGGCGAACTTCTTCGGTAATAGCTTGCTGCCCAGCTTTATCCTGATGTCTAGGGCTAAAGTGTGTCAGAATTAGATTACTTAAAGATTGCTGTTCTGCAAAATTAGCCACCATTTTTGCTGAGCTATGCATTGGACCTTTGCCGACTTTATCTAAAACCGTTTGTAAGTAAGTCGATTCGTGAATAAGGAGTTGGGCATCTTTGCAAGCGTCTGCTAATAGTTCTGGTTGGTCATTATCTCCACCTATAATTGCATGAACTTGTTGATTTTGAATTTTGATAAAGTCTTGAGCTTTTAAGGTTTGTCCTTCAAATTCAATATTGTAGCCTCGTTTCAAATGACCCCACATATCGCCTTGAGGTACGCCAAGCTGAGTTAGAGCTTGGGTATCTAACTTTTTCTGAATAGATTTGATATAAATGCTAAAAGCAAAACTTGGAACACGATGGTTTAGTGGGTGTGCTTGAACAATGAATTCATCAGTGATCTGTTGTGGCTGCATTGCTTCATTTACATCAATAAATTGTAGTGAATAGGGTAAATGTAAATCTGTAAGCTGGGCAGTGATTTCAAACCATTGCTGAATTTCTTTCGGTGCAATCACGATTAAGGGTTTGCTACGGGCATTCATGCCTGCACTTGCCAATAAACCAACTAGACCATAACAATGGTCGCCGTGAACATGTGTAATACAAATGGCAACTAGGTTTTGTAGTGAAAGTTTAGCTTGTTGAATGCGATGCTGTGTCCCTTCACCAGCATCAATTAAAATCCAGTCCTTATTCTTGCTATTACGAACTGCTAATCCTGAAACATTACGTGTCAGGGTAGGTACACCTGAAGATGTGCCTAAAAAAGTAAAATGAAGCATATTCTTGGAATTTTTTGGTTAAATGCGTATTGTATATTATAGACACTTATAAAATTTTATAGAAATTATGGCGGACGCAAAGAAAACAGTCGTTATTGGCTTTGTCGGTTCTACACTTGATCAGGGGAGAAGGCCAGATCGCTGGCAGCGTTGGCGTCCTACACTTAGCCTGTTAATGCATGAAGATTTGCTTGTAGATGAATTGGTACTTTTACATGATCGACAGCATCATAATTTAGTTAAATCTATAGCAGCAGATGCTAAAGAAATCTCTCCACAAACTGAGGTTTCTGGACATAAGATCAGTATTAAAGATCCTTGGGATTTTGCTGAAGTTTATGGTGCACTCTATGACTTTGTAAAAACCTATCCGTTTGATGTCGAAAAAAATAACTATTTACTGCATATCACGACAGGAACCCATGTTGCTCAAATTTGTTGGTACTTATTGGTAGATGCACATTATTTGCCAGCTCAACTCATTCAAAGTTCACCGAATCAACAAAAGACACCAGAAGGTGAATATAGAATTATTGATCTGGATTTGTCTCGATACGATGTTTTAAAGCAGCGATTCGATGATGAACAAAAACAAAATTGGCAACAACTTAAAGCCAATATTTCTACTCATAATAAAGCGTTTAATCAACTTATTCAGGAAGTTGAATTAGTTGCAACCCGCTCTAGTGCACCTATTTTAATTATGGGGGCAACAGGGGTTGGTAAGTCTCATTTGGCAAAACAAATTTTTCAGTTAAAGAAAGATAAATTTCAATTAAGCGGCCGTTTTATTGATGTTAACTGTGCAACCTTACGTGGTGATAGTGCCATGTCGACCTTATTTGGTCATATAAAAGGTGCATTTACAGGAGCAGCTGCATCTCGTGTTGGTTTATTAAAAAGTGCTGACCAAGGCATTTTATTTTTAGATGAAATTGGTGAATTGGGACTTGATGAACAAGCGATGCTGCTAAAAGCGCTAGAAGACAAAAGTTTTTTTCCTGTCGGAAGTGATAAGGAAATTCAGGCCGATTTTCAGCTAATAGCGGGTACTAACCGTGATTTGCGTAATGAAGTTCAAGCTGGCCGATTTCGTGAAGATTTATGGGCTCGTTTGAATACGTGGACATTCTTTTTACCTAATTTAAAAGATCGTGTAGAGGATATTGCACCCAATATTGATTTTGAGCTACAGCGTTTTGCTGCAATTCATCAAAGACAATTACGTTTTCAACGTGATGCCTTAGAAACATATTTAAAGTTTGCTAAATCGGCAGACGCATCATGGCAAGGAAATTTTAGAGATTTAGCAGCGAGCGTAACTCGTTTAGCAACTTTATCTCAAGGTGAGTTAATTCGTCTTGAAGCTGTAGAAAAAGAAATTGAGCGCCTAAAGCAACTTTGGCTTATTCAGGGTGAATCATACAAAGATAAAGATGCAGATATTCTTTTGAGCTATTTAAGCCCTGAGCAATTACAACAAATAGATGAATTTGATCAGATTCAATTACGAGGTGTGCTCAAAGTCTGCGAAAATTCAAAATCAATGGCAGAGGCTGGAAGACAACTCTTTTCGGTATCTCGCCAACAACGTAATACAACAAATGATAGCGACCGAGTGAAAAAATATTTGGCCCGTTTTGGGTTAAGTTGGAATAATTTTTAGCAGTTACAGCACTTATGAAATGATGGACACAGACTCAATCTATGCCCATCAAATACACTTTATTTCATGATAATAAAGCGTGTAATGATTTGACGAAGCTGTTTTAAATAACCTGTAAAGAAGTGATTAGCGCCCGGTAAAATCGTAATTGGATGCTTCTGCGGTTTTGCCCATGCAATTGCATCTGAAAGTAAAGTAATATCATCTTGCTCACCATGAATGAGTAGAATATCACCTTGAATTTCAGGGGTTTTATAGTGGCGTAAACCTACTACAGTAGCTGTTGGTAAGCCGCACAAAATTAACTGTACTGGTTGTAATTCTGGACTAAGCTGCGCATGACATTTTGCCAAAACATGTGAGCCGAAGCTAAAACCGCCTGCATAGAATGGCAAGCCTTCATGAAGCTTACGAACGTGTTCAATCACAGCTAAAATATCTTCAGTTTCGCCATGACCTTCATCATGAACACCTTCACTGCCGCCTAAACCACGGAAACTAGGACGGTAAACGATACAACCATATTCATTAAAGATTTGGGTTAAAAGAGCAGGGACTTTATGTTGAGGGGTTCCACCTTGCAATGGATGCGGATGGCAAACAACCGCAAAGCCTTTGATTTCACCTTCAGGGCGGTCTACAAAAAGTTCAATTTTACCAACTGGACCCTGAATGAAAATTTGCTCAGACATATAAGAATCGATAAATAACAATACGTATCTCTATTTTACCGATAGTCGTCATTGAAAACACGAGTTAGCATTAAAAAATATCTACTGTTATAGTTGGTATTAAGAATAATTTTTTCAGGTTATGTATGCTTGCTTTAATTTCTCCTGCAAAAACTTTAGATTATGAAACAGCGTTACCTACAGATGAGTTTACTCAGCCTCGCTTGTTAGAAAACTCAGCACAATTAATTGATGTTTGTCGCAAACTTTCTGCTTCGGAAATTGCGACTTTAATGAGTGTTAGTGAAAAAATTGCCACACTCAATGCAGATCGTTTTAGAGACTGGACTCCCGAATTTAATTTCTCAAATGCTCGCCAAGCAATCTATGCATTTAAAGGTGATGTCTACACCGGTTTAGATGCTTATCATTTAAAAGACAAAGATATTAATTTTGCACAGCAGCATTTGCGTATGCTCTCTGGTCTATATGGTTTATTGCGTCCTTTAGATTTAATGATGCCTTATCGTTTAGAGATGGGGACTAAATTAAAAAATACGCGTGGCCATAATTTGTATGAATTTTGGGGTGATATCATCACTAACCAGATTAATGAAGACTTGGCCGCAATTAAATCTGAGTTGTTGGTAAATCTAGCTTCAGATGAATATTACAAGTCTGTGAATGAAAAGAAAATTAAGGCTGAAATTGTGAAGCCTGTTTTCCTTGACCAGAAAAATGGCAAATATAAAGTCATTAGTTTCTATGCGAAAAAAGCACGCGGTTTAATGGCTCGTTTTATTGTTGAAAACCAATTAAATAAAGCTGAAGACATCAAAGCGTTTAATACCGAGGGTTACTACTTTTATGCTGATAACTCATCGGCAAAAGAGTTGGTATTTAAACGTGATGAGCAATAATCTTAAGCGTGGTTAATAGATGATGATGCAGCTTTATTTATCAAAACTAAAGCATGCTTGGTTTGAGCTGCATCAGCATTATGATTTTTCTGAACCGCACAAAATCTATCATGAACTTATTGCGATTTATAGTGAAAAGCAACGAGCCTACCATACCGTCCAACATTTATATGAATGTTTGAGTTTAATGGGGGCGGTTCAATACGAATTAAATGATCCGTATGCTGTTGCATTGGCTCTTTGGTTTCATGATGCGGTCTATGATCCAGAAGCTAAAGATAATGAACTTAAGAGTGTTGAGTTATTTGAACAAGCGATGGTGCAAGATTTATCATCCGATACTCTAGAGAAAATAAAGCGTTGGATTCTTGCGACTCAAAAGCATGCATTAACCGATGAAACAGATTTGCAATTTTTATTGGATATTGATTTAGCTATTTTGGCAGCAACACCTGAACGTTTTATGCAATATGAACAGCAAATTCAGCAGGAATATGCTTGGGTTGATCCAGAAGTATATGCAATTAAGCGAAAACAAGTTTTAATGCATTTTTATCAGTCTGAGCCGCTTTATCAAACTACATATTTCCAAAAGAATTTTGAGTTAAACGCCAAGCAAAATTTAAAGAAAATATTGGAATAGCCTAAGCTAAATATAAAATTTAGATCTGTTGATTGAATAAAGTTATATAGATTTTTAATCTTTTTTGAAAAGTGAAAATGGTTACATGAGAGGAGAGAGGAACCACTGAAAAAACAGTGATTCCTTAGAAATAAATTATTTAAAGAAATACCCTGTTTCTGGTGAGCTTGCATTTGCCATACGTTTGCGTGGCATACGACCCGCTAAAAATGCTTCACGTCCAGCTTCAACAGCTTTTTTCATTGCAGAAGCCATCAAAATAGGGTTTTGAGCAGCTGCAATGGCAGTATTCATCAGTACGCCGTCACAACCAAGTTCCATCGCAATAGCAGCGTCACTTGCTGTACCAACGCCTGCATCGACTAAAACTGGTACTTTCGCATTTTCTTTAATAATTGAAATGGTGTGGGGGTTTAAAATACCTAAACCTGAACCAATCAGACTACCTAAAGGCATAATTGCAACACAGCCCATACTTTCAAGTTCTTGCGCAATGATTGGGTCATCAGAGGTGTAGACCATAATCTCAAAACCATCATCAATCAAAGTACGAGCCGCTTTTAATGTCTCGGTTACATTTGGATATAAGGTTTTTTCATCACCCAACACTTCAAGCTTTACTAGGTTATGACCATCGAGTAACTCACGCGCTAACATACATGTACGTACTGCGCTGTCAGCATCAAAACAACCTGCGGTATTTGGCAAGATAGTATATTTTTCTGGTGGAATAACCGAGAGTAAATTCGGTTGATCTGGATTTTGTCCAATATTCACACGGCGGATTGCGACGGTTACAATTTCTGCACCACTGGCTTGAATAGCTAAATCCGTTTCATTTAAGTCTTTATATTTGCCAGTTCCTACCAATAAACGAGATTGAAAAGAACGTGAACCAATAATGAGAGGGGTGTCTTGCATGGATAACTCCGACTTAGCCGCCGCCAACAGCGTGAATAATTTCGATACGGTCATGTTGAGCAATCGTAATTTGCTCTAATTTGCTTTTAGAAACGATTTGCTGATTGTGTTCGACAGCAAAACGTTTTCCTTCAAGTGCCAACTCCTGAATGAGTTGCAACAGGTTTTGGCTAGGCGTGTCCGTTAATTCGCCATTTAAATAAATTTGCATGATCACATTCCGATTATTTTGCGTATTTGAAAGCATTCCAAGCCAAGATCAGCCATCCAGCAATCATTAAAGCTCCACCGATTGGCGTAATTGCACCTAATATTCTTGGTAATCCCAGCGCCATGATATAAAGCGAACCACAAAAAAATAGAATACCAATCTGGATAAATAAGAAAGATAACTTGATTGGGAAATGGGGAAGAACCTTACTTAAAATACCAAGTGCTAATAGGCCTAGAGCATGATAAAAAAAGTAGTCGGTTGCAGTCTGCCACCAAGCAAGTTGCTCGGGACTCGCGTGAGCTTTAAGACCATGTGCTCCAAAAGCACCCAACATGACTGCAAAAGCAAGATTAAGGGCTGAAATGGCAATCCACATAACAAAAAACGCAACTGAATAATGAAAGGCAACGTTACCATAGAATAGGTTGGCTAAACATAGCCAGATAAAACAAAAGGGCTTATCGCCCTTTTATTTTTTTCATTTACTTTAGCTTGCCGACATAGCGACTTTAATTTTTTCCATCGCATTTTTTTCAAGCTGACGAATACGTTCTGCCGAAACATTATACTCAGCAGCAAGCTCGTGTAGGGTAGATTTATCATCATCTAACCAACGGCGCTGCAAAATATTACGCGAACGATCATCTAACTGGTCCATGGCATCATGTAAAGCAGATGTACTTTGCTCTTCCCAGTCTTCATTTTCAACTAAACGAGCCGGGTCGTAGCGATTATCTTCAAGATACAACGCAGGGGCGGTATGTGGCGTATCATCGTCATCATCACCTTGCGCTTCAAAAGCAGCATCATAAGCAGTTAAACGACCTTCCATTTCCAGAACTTGTTCTGGAGTTACATTTAAGTCGTTGGCAATAGATTGTGCTTCTTCGAGCGTTAATTTTTTACTCGATTTTTTTAAACTACGTAAGTTGAAGAAAAGTTTACGTTGAGCTTTAGTTGTTGCAATTTTTACGATACGCCAGTTGCGAATAACGTATTCGTGAATTTCTGCCTTAATCCAGTGGACGGCAAAAGATACTAGACGTACGCCCATATTTGGGTCGAAACGTTTTACGGCTTTCATTAAGCCTAAATTACCTTCTTGAATAAGGTCGCCTTGTGGTAGGCCATAACCTGCATAGCTACGCGCAATATGAACGACAAAACGTAAATGCGACATTACCAGCATTTTTGCGGCATCAAGATCTTGGTCATAATAATAACGTTCAGCAAGTTCTTTTTCTTGCTCGGCCGTTAAAATAGGAATCTGATTGACAGTACTGATATATGCACCAAGGTTTACACCGGGCGCAGACAATGACAGGGGCATCAATTGATTGCTGCTGTCACTCATGAGTTCTCCTTATAGGATAGGATGGATTAACCAATAAATTCATCTTAATTTGAATTGCCTTCATAATTAAGGAAAATTGGGTAGAAAAATGTAAAATTTTATGCAGTTACTAATCTTAGATTTTAACAAAGAATCATTGAGTTTCAATTAAATAGTGAAATTCTCTTTCTGAAATTTGCATGGTTTGACATATAAAATGATGTAAATTGCAGTAACGCGTTACATCAATTTCACTATGAGGGTCAGATGATTTCAATAAAAATAGCTGCTTTCCTGATACTTTCTTAAGTTCACGTTTCAACATTAATAAAGGCATTGGGCATGGTTGACCAAGGGCATTAATTTCAATAGGCGTTACAGTAGAAGAGGTAGTGCTCATTCATTATAAAAACAACTAAAAAAAATATTCTAACAAATTTTTTGATGAACTCTAGGTGTTTTATAAAAATTAAAAGGTAAAGGATTATATAAAAATTATTGTAATAAGCTGTTTAAAAAAAGAGCTAAAAATAGGGGAAATATTTGAAAAAAATTCTATTAATTGTCATAAACCCGTGTTAAGCTCGAACCGTTTTAGGGATTACCACACAGTTAAATTGTTTTAATAACCTATAACAAATGGATGTAACCGGAAATTGTTGATAGTTTTACAGAATGATTACAAGCTTTAAGATTATAAAAATTTTAAATACTTGTTTACTCTGCTGTTTGCAACACCGGAAGGTCCTTTTTTCATCATCTGAGGATTGACTTATGACAGCTCGTGAACAAGGCGTAGTAAAGTGGTTTAATGACACTAAAGGCTTTGGTTTTATTCAACGTAACGGCGGCGACGATGTATTCGTTCACTTCCGTGCAATCGTAGGTGACGGTCACCGTTCTCTACGTGACGGTCAACGCGTAGAGTTTAGCGTTGTACAAGGTCAAAAAGGTTTTCAAGCTGAAAACGTTCAGCCTTTAGACTAAGACTAATTCATCTTTTTGATGAATGATGGACGCTCCAATTTTTGAATTGGGGCGTTTTTGTTTATAATGATCTTCTCATTCGAGAGATTGTTTGTTAGAGCGCGTATTTATGACATCTGGTTTTGAAACCTTGAATTTACATCCGCAACTTAAAAAGGCGATTGATGCTTTAGGGTTTACTCAAATGACCCCAATTCAGCAAAAGGTTTTAAAATATACATTAGCCGGGCATGATGCAATTGGGCGAGCACAAACAGGAACAGGTAAGACCGCTGCCTTTCTGATTAGTGTAATCAATGATTTACTCAATAATCCGATTAAAGAGCAACGTTTCCGTGGCGAGCCTCGTGCTTTAATCTTGGCGCCTACTCGTGAGTTGGCATTGCAAATTGAAAGTGATGCAAAATTCCTCACAAAATTCTCTAATTTACATGTCGTGACCCTATTGGGTGGTGTTGATTTTGATAAGCAGAAGAAGCAACTTGATGCTAATTTTGTTGATATTATTGTCGCTACACCTGGGCGTTTAATTGATTTTGTAGAACAAAAAGAAGTTTGGCTCGATCAAATTGAATTTTTAGTGATTGATGAAGCTGACCGTTTATTAGATATGGGCTTTATTCCTTCGGTAAAACGTATTGTTCGTTATTCACCGCGTAAGGAACAGCGCCAAACTCTAATGTTCTCGGCGACATTTAGTTACGATGTCTTAAATTTGGCAAGACAGTGGTTATTTGAACCTGTAACAGTTGAAATTGAGCCTGAACAAAAGACCAATAATGATGTCGAACAACGTGTTTACGTTGTGGCTAAACAAGATAAATATCGTCTTTTACAAGATATTTTACGTGAAGAGCCAATTGATAAAGTCATGATCTTTGCTAACCGTCGTGATCAGGTGCGCCGTCTTTACGATCATTTGAAAAAAGATGGATATAAAGTAGGGATGCTATCTGGCGAGATTGCTCAAGATAAACGTATGAAAATGTTGGAGCAGTTCAAACAAGGTAAGCATAACATCATGATTGCAACGGATGTCGCTGGTCGTGGTATTCACGTAGATGGCGTATCTCATGTAGTCAACTTTACTTTACCTGAACAATCTGATGATTATGTTCATCGTATTGGGCGTACAGGCCGTGCAGGGGCACAGGGTGTAAGTATTAGTTTCTTATCTGAAGATGATGCTTTCTATTTGCCGGAAATTGAAAAAGCAATTGGTAAGAAATTACCGCTTACCCGATTAGATGGCTACTGCTAATAAAAAAATCCCAATCAATTGATTGGGATTTTTTTTACTTAATTAATTTTGCAATAAAAAGTAAGGGTAGTTTGGTAGTCATCATCTTTAGCCAAAGACGCATTTTTACCGGTTAAAGTACCAATGACACCCGCAGCAGCTTCTACCATTTGACCAGTCTTTTCACTGACCACATCTTTTAATACGCCGTGATAAGAGGTTTTTTCATCTACAATAACTGGGCTTGTACTTTTAGAGCATGTTTTTTGTGCCGCAGTAACTGCATTATTCTTTGCAATTAAATTAGTTTTACCAATACCAGTCACTTCAAACTGATTATTTTCTTTTTGAATTGCTAGAGTATTTTTAGGGGTGGTTGCACAAGCACCTAGTAATAAAACAACGCCGCTCATTGCGCTCGCTAAAATTATTTTTTTCATGATTCACCTAAGTTAATCGCCAAAAGACATAGCTATTTGAACATAAGTTTTCTAATTGATTTTGAAGACGTTGTATGAGTTTTGAAGTTTTGTATTAAAAAATGTCAAACTATAAGTTCACTAGGTTTATAAGCTAGATTCAATGGTGGATTAACGGTAGATTATGCTAATCTATTTCGAATTTTTGAGTTAGATCAATATTAATGACGGATTCAGCAATACAAATAATTCACCAAAATATTCATCAGCGTCAGTCTATTGGCCAATTAATTGAACCAGCTCCAAACTCAGAGCAACTAGAGTTAGCTTTTCAGGCTGCTTTAACGGCTCCAGATCATCATAGACTTAAGCCAACGCGTTTTGTAGTTATTCCAGGTGAGCAACGCGGTGCTTTCGGTGAGGTTCTAACAAAAGCTTTGGCAGATTTAGGTGAAACTGATCCCGCTCAACTTGAACGTGTTAAGCAACATCCTTTTCGCGCTCCGCTACTTATTTTAGCGCTGACTCAGTTACAAGATCACCCAAAAGTACCACATTTTGAGCAAATCTTAAGTACAGGTGCGGCAGTACAAAATCTTTTGTTATCTTTGCAAGCTCAAGGGTTTTCAACCATGTGGCGTAGTGGAGCTGTTGTTGAATCAAATTGGTTAAAACAGTATTTAGGACTGCAACCACATGATTTAATTTCAGGTATTATTTACGTTGGCACTGCAGCTAAAGCAATTGCGCCTCGTGCAGATATTGAAAGTAAAGAATTCGTAAAAATTTGGCAGGCTTAAACGTCTGTAAAAGTAAGAAATAGGATAATAAAGCATGGCTGAATTTAAGTTTACAGATTTGGTGGAACCTGTTGCGGTCGATAAAAAAACGGCATTACGTATTACCGTTTTAGGGGGCGGTAGCTTTGGTACAGCCATGGCGAATTTAGCTGCTCGTAATGGCTGCGATACCATGATCTGGATTCGTGATGCCGAAACAGCAGAAGAAATTAATAAAACCCATATTAATAAACGTTATTTACCAGACTTCACTTTAGAATCTTCATTACGTGCAGTTTCTGATTTGGAACAAGCTGTATGTGATCGAGATATTATTTTGGTTGCAATTCCTAGTCATTCTTTCCGTGATGTCTTAAAACAAATTGCTCCTTATATTACTGCACAAGCGGTTGTTTCTTTAACGAAAGGCGTTGAAGCTAAAACGTTTAGTTTCATGAGCGATATTATTCGTGAAGAGTTACCAGAAGTTCCATATGGAGTATTGTCAGGTCCAAATCTTGCCAAAGAAATTATGGCGGGCATGCCATCTGGTACAGTGATTGCTAGTGATTCCGAGCTTGTTCGTTATGCTGTGCAGCATGCGCTTCATAGTGCGTTATTCCGCGTTTTTGGTAGTGATGATGTGCATGGAGTTGAATTGGGTGGAGCGCTTAAAAATATTTATGCAGTTGCAATGGGAATTGGTGCAGCATATAAAATTGGTGAAAATACCAAGAGTATGATTTTAACGCGTGCTTTGGCTGAAATGAGCCGTTTCGCGGTAAAGCAGGGTGCAAATCCACTTACGTTCTTAGGTTTATCTGGTGTGGGCGATTTATTTGCGACTTGTAATAGTCCATTAAGCCGTAACTACCAAATCGGATATGCGCTAGGTTCTGGTAAGACATTGGATCAAGCTAGTAAAGAGTTGGGTCAAACTGCTGAAGGGATTAATACAATTGTTCAGGTGCGTGGTAAAGCACAAGAACTGGACGTATATATGCCAATTACCAATGCTTTATATGAGGTGATTTTTGAAGGCGCTCCGCCATTAAATATTGCACTTTCTCTTATGAAAAATGGGCACCGTAGTGATGTTGAGTTTGTTTTACCACATCATGAAGTCTGACGAATAAATGTCATAAATTGTGGTTATAATGCAGGAATTATTAACAAGGAAATTTTATGCAACTGACATTAGTTCGTCATGGGGAAGCTGCTCCACCAGTAAATGGTAATGATATTAAACGTCCACTTACTGCGCGTGGACATGCACAAGCTGAACAAACAGCAATATTTTTAAAAGATATTGTAAAACCTGATATTTTTGTAGTCAGTCCTTTGTTGCGTGCTCAAGAAACATTGGCACATATTCAGACATATTTTAAAGATGTGCCTGTATTACTGTGCGATAAAATTAAGCCAGATGATGATGCAAAAGAAGCAATTGAGTGGTTGTCTCAAATTCCTTATGAGTCGATTGTGATGGTTTGCCATATGAATGTTGTAGGTCATATTGCAGAGTTGCTTACTCATGAAAATTTCAATCCATTTGCGCTTGCTGAAGCTAGAATTTATGATCAAGCTGTGATTGCAAATGGTTTATCAACACAAAAAAATCGTTTTATACCCACAATATAATTAAAAAGGTTATTTAGCCGACATGCTGTATATATGGATGCCTGAAACCAATGGAACATGGCATTGGTCTAACGGAGAAAGCTGGTTGCAGGCTGCGAGTCTCGATCAATTAATACAAGACTTGCAAATACATCAAGGAAAAGAAGCTACGGTCTTTTTTCCGAGTCGCCATGCTCAAATGCTTCAGCAATCTATGGCGAAGTCCCACTATAAACAGCTGGGGGCTGATGGGGTTAAATATCTACTTGAAGAGTTTGTAACTTTACCTATTGATCACATGAAAGTGGTCCACCATTTTCATGCGGATCAGTTAACTGTCTTAGGTGTTGCTCAAGGTATGGTTGAGACATGGCAACATTCCTTGGCTTTACTGCCAAGCAAACTTGTTGCTTTGTTACCTGATTTTCTGATTTTGCCTGAACCACAAACTGAGCAAGTTATTCTGTGTAATATTAACCATCAACTTTTGGTACGTGAAAATAAGTGGTTAGGTAATTCAATTGATGATTTGGGGCTTTTTTTAGAATTTCAGCCAGCTGAAATACATTATCAATATAGCAGTTTAACAGCAGAGCAACTAGAGAGTTTAGAAGCTGCCTCAAGCGCAGAGCAACGTTCTGAGTTTGTTTATCAATTTCAGTCTCTAGATAAAACTAAGCAGCATCCTTTTAATGTTTTGCCAAAATCAAAAGGTCAGGAGCGTACTTTCTCTGGTTATTGGAAAGCTTGCGCTGCTGTTGTTTTAGCAATTATTGTGGTGCAGTTTAGCTATGATTTATTGCGTTGGGTCAAATTGAAAAAAGTGGCGAATCAAACTGCTGACCAAACGATTGAACAATATAAATATTGGTTTGGGCCATCTAGTCGTGTAACTGAACAAAACATTAAAGGCCAATTTGAAAGCCATTTAAGAATGAGTCAACAAGGTGATACACAAGCACTTTCTTTATTGAGCCGTGTTGGCCCAATTTTAATGCAAAGACAGATTTTGGCTCAGCAACTTAATTATGATGCTTCAATTTTAACGATGGCATTAAAAGCAAAATCGGCCGATGATTTACAAGCTTTGACACAACAATTAAATCAGCAAGGATTTAAAGCTGAGCTAGGTAATGTCCAAGCAAATGGTGGTGGGGCAATTGGAGTGGTGAAAATACAATAATGAAAATGTTAGCTCAATTGCAAAATCGTTTTGATCAGTGGATTGAACAAGTTGTTCAATACCTAGATCGTTTAACTGTCCGTGAACGCATTATGGTGGTCTTTACTACAATTTTTGTTGTAGTCGCTATTGTTGGATCTTCACTTTGGAAAATGCATTCCTTGGCAGAACAACAGCAAAAACGCTTAAATGATTTAAAAGATTTGATGGTGTGGATGCAGAGTAATGCGGTTACTATGAAACCCGCAAATGAGCTTGAACTTGATAAGTCTGGAAAAATACAAAGGGTGGCTCAACAGCAAGGTTTAACTGTGACTTCTCAGCAAAATGGAGAGCAGTTACAAATTGTTGTAACACATCAGAATTATGCGGTTTTAGCTAACTTTTTAACACAACTTGCACAGATGGGCCTTAGTATTCAGAAGATGGAAATGGTTTCAAGCGAAGGTCAGATTAAATTAACAGCGACAGTTCAATAACATATTAAAATATGCTTATGTCAGGCATGGTGTTTTGCGCTGCCTGTGCCTATAATATGCATACCTAAAATCAGTAGACTGTGATTGGTATGTTATATTCACTTGCTCGCCCGATGTTGTTTAGTTTAGCACCAGAGCGTGCCCATGAATTAACATTATCCATGCTTGATAAAGCACATAAGCTAGGCATGATGCGTCAGGCTGTAGAAGCAAAACCTACTACATGTATGGGAATCGAGTTTCCTAACCCTGTAGGTTTGGCAGCAGGCCTAGATAAAAATGGTGCTCATATTGATGCCTTAGCTGGATTAGGTTTCGGTTTCATTGAAATTGGCACAATTACACCTCGCCCACAATCGGGTAATCCAAAACCACGTTTATTTCGTATTCCTGAAGCTAAAGCCATTATTAACCGCATGGGTTTTAATAATGATGGTGTTGATAAGCTGATTGAAAATGTTAAAGCTTCAAAGTTTAGAGGCATTTTAGGAATCAATATTGGTAAAAATGCTGATACGCCTGTCGAAAAAGCAGTTGATGATTACTTAATTTGTCTTGAGAAAGTTTATAACTACGCGTCATACATTACAGTTAATATTTCATCTCCAAACACTAAAAACTTGCGTAGTTTACAAAGTGGCGATGCGTTAACTGAATTACTGCAAACTTTAAAAGCGCGTCAACTTGAGTTGGCTGAGCAATATAATCATTATGTTCCTTTAGTTTTGAAAGTCGCTCCGGACCTAACAGCTGAAGATGTTGAGTTTATCTCTGCTCAATTATTAGATTTTAAAATTGACGGTCTTATTGTGACCAATACGACTTTATCGAGAGAAGGGGTGGAAAACCTGCCTTACGGTAATGAGTCAGGTGGTTTGTCAGGCGCTCCTGTATTTGAAAAAAGTACAGAATGTTTACGTTTATTTGCTCAATCATTAAAAGGACAAATTCCTTTAATCGGTGTGGGTGGTATTTTGTCTTGTGAGCAAGCTTTAGCGAAACAACAAGCTGGGGCAACACTTGTTCAAATTTATAGTGGTCTAATCTACACAGGACCAACACTTGTAAAGCAATGTGTTGAAGCTATGACCTAATTGAACATGAACACTATTGATATCATCATTCTAATACTTTTGCTCATTGGGGGGCTAAACGGTTTGCGACAAGGATTTATAAAAGCCTTTGCGAACTTGGTAGGATGGATTTTTGCATTAATTATGGGTGCAAAATATGCTGTTCTTCTAGCTCCATCAATGTCTGGTTTAAGTCAGGATCCGGTGGTTCAAAAGATTGCGGCTTTTGCATTTATTGCACTTATTATTGTTGTTTTAACTTGGATCGTCACTGCACTTTTAAATGGCCTCTTGAAAAGTTTGAAATTGGGGCCATTAAATCGTTTAGCAGGTGGTGCTTTTGGTTCGTTGAAAGGTTTACTGGTCGTTCTTATTACCATGCAAGGTGTAGGACCTTGGGTTGAAGGTTCAGCAAACTGGAAACAGTCCATACTTATACAATTTTTACTGCCTTATGCGCCTTTAGCTACAGAGCTTTCTAAAGACGCAGCAAGTGAGGCATATCATCAGATAACATCTGGAGGCGGTGTGTCTCGCACTTCTCCAAAACCAATGGACGAGTCGGAAGAATCAGAAATCCGACCCGACCATTCAACAAAGAATCCTTTTTATTAATTCCTAGCTTGTCTGCGAGGTTGCTATGTGTGGAGTTGTTGGTATAGCCGGTAAATCGCCAGTGAACCAAATGTTGTTTGATGCATTAACGATGTTGCAGCATCGTGGGCAAGATGCAGCTGGAATAGTAACCTGCCATGAAGGCCGTCTTTTCCTTCGTAAGGATAACGGTATGGTGCGTGATGTCTTTCATACTCGTCATATGAGAGCATTACTTGGTAATTACGGTATTGGTCATGTGCGCTACCCAACTGCGGGTTCTGCTAGCAGTGCTGAAGCTCAACCATTTTATGTGAACTCGCCATACGGGATTACACTTGCACATAATGGTAACTTGACCAATGCAGAAGAAATTCATGATGACCTGTTTAAAACAGATTTACGTCACATGAACACTGATTCTGACTCAGAAGTTCTTTTAAACGTTTTTGCACATGAGTTGCAAAAGAAAGGAACACTAAACCCTACAGCTGAAGATATTTTCCATACGGTTTCTCGTGTTCATGAGCGCTGTCAAGGTGCTTATGGCGTAGTGGCTATGATCACTGGTCATGGTTTGGTTGGTTTTCGTGATCCAAATGGTATTCGTCCACTTATTTACGGTTCGCGTGAAACTGAACAGGGCGAGATGGAATATATCATTGCATCAGAGTCTGTAGCGATTACTGCACTTGGTTTTAAAATCGAGCGTGATATTGCACCAGGTGAAGCAATTTTTATTGATTCTGAAGGTCAGTTATTCACTAAACAGTGTGCGGCAGAACCAAAATACCGCCCATGTATTTTTGAATATGTTTATTTTGCTCGTCCAGATGCAATTATTGATGGCATTTCAGTTTATAAAGCCCGTTTAAAAATGGGTGAAAAATTAGCGCATAAGATTTTGCGTGACTGGGGTGAGGACCATGATATTGATGTGGTTATCCCAATTCCAGATACAAGCCGTACTTCAGCATTAGAACTTGCAAATATTCTTGGTGTGAAGTTCCGTGAAGGCTTTATGAAAAACCGTTATATCGGTCGTACCTTCATTATGCCGGGTCAACAACAGCGTAAAAAATCTGTACGTCAGAAATTGAACCCTGTTGAGTTAGAGTTTAAAGGCAAGAACGTTCTATTGGTTGATGACTCTATTGTACGTGGTACTACGTGTAATGAGATCATTCAAATGGCGCGTGACTCAGGTGCGAAAAAAGTATACTTTGCTTCAGCAGCACCAAAAGTAATGTATCCAAACGTTTATGGTATCGATATGCCTGCTAAGACTGAGCTTATTGCTTCAGAACGCAGCGTAGAGGAAATCCAGGAAATTATTGGTGCTGATCGTTTAGTATTCCAAGATTTGGAAGACTTGAAGAACGCCGTACGTACAAGTAAGGTTCCTACATTGACTGAGTTTGATTGCTCTGTTTTTGATGGTATCTATGTAACTGGTGGAATCGATGCAGACTATCTGAATAATTTGGAGCAGAAGCGTAATGATTCTGCGAAAAAGAAAAAAGATGGTTATATTGATGTCAATATTGATGCAGCGTCAGTAGATTTGACGGGTATTAAAGAAGAATAGAAATAGCCGAAAAAAGCGGGTGTTTCCCGCTTTTTTCTTTTATGATGAAACTTAACAATGTAATTGGGATTATTTACATTGAAAGAAGTAAGCCACTATTTAATCGAAAATAAAAATATGGCATGGTCCATCACTATGTGTTTGGTCGCTGTGCTTTTAACTATTTTTATTTTAAATCTCATTTTAGGTTTACTTGTTCATTTTTTTGATTATAGCCAACCGATTTGGTGGCATGCTTTAAGTCCATATTTTGTTGCTCTTTTGCTTTTTATTATGGTTTGGTCTGTAGTGACCGAGCTTTATATTTTGCGTAAAGGTGGACACTCCCTTGCTAAACAGCTTAAAGCACGTCGTTTGGTGAAAGGCGAGAGTACACCAGAAGAGCATGCGGCATTAAAAATTACAGAACATTTGGCGCAAACATTTTCTCTTAACGTTCCAACTCTCTATGTTTTGCCTGATGAAGTAGGTGTAAATGCATTAACTGCAGGTTTTCACTCAAATGATATTGTCATTATTTTGACTTGGGGCGCTTTACAGAATCTGGATGAACTGGAGCTCTATGGTTTATTGGGCCATGAGTTTAACCAAATTTTATCGGGCGAAGCTGTAGAAAATACTAAATTAAAAATTTTATACAGCGGTTTAACGACTTTCAGTCAATGGGGTAGTAAACTCGCCAAGCAAGGTTTTAAACGCTATAGTCCCGGTTATAAGCATAAATTTGAAACGGTATTTGTAGCTGTCGGTGGTGTAATCTGGTTGGCGGGAAGCTTGGGTGTATTAATCACTCGTTTTATTAAATATTTAACATTAAGTGGCCGTACATTTCGCAATGACCAAAAAACCATGCGATTATTAAAAAATAGTACGAATACCCAAACATTATTACGTATTTATGTTCACCATTCAGGATCACAAATTCATAGTGCTTATTCTGAATCAATCGCGCATATGTGTTTTGCAAACTCACTTAGTCCCCAAAGTTGGATGAATATTCATCCAAGTATTCGTGAGCGCATTTACGAACTTAACCCAACTTTACTGCAAGATTTACAATTAGAAAATCTAAAGAAACTTCGCAATAGGCCTTTATTTAGCCTTTTCCGCTCATTGGAAGAATCTGAGACTGAAATTTATATTCCGTGGTCATCACCACAACCTTTGCCATTATTGCGTCTTTCTCCAATTAGTTTTGCATTAAATGATGCGATCAAGCCTTTGAGCATCGATATCCGACGTAATAAAAAGCGCCCAGAACTTATTCAGCGTGCATTGCAGACAGCTACTGGTTCGCGTGAGGTGATGGTTGCAATTTTAATGATTCGTCAATATCGAGAATTTATTCCGCAAGAAGCTCCGGTAAGCCATTCGATTGTCGATGCTTTGCTTAATCTGGATGGTCGTATTCATATTCAGATATTTCACGACGCTTGTAAAAATATTGGCCACATGCCTGCAAGTATTGCACGTCAATTTTTGACAAAACTGGCACTGATTATTCAGGAAGATGGCGAAATAGGACTGCTTGATGCGTTATTACTAGAGCGGGTCAAGTATGAATTGAATTTGATGCCACTTCATTTGCCAACAGCATTTGAAGAAGTGAAACCTCAAATAGTCCGTTTGATTGATGCATTGCTTCATGTGCAGCAAATTAATAGTCCAAACCAGTTGGAAGTCCGCGAACGTATTTTGCGCTCTTTACTTAACCCAGATGAAATGCATATTTATGATGAAATTTCGGATGAGCCTTTAGATTTGGCCGAAATTTTAAATGACATTGCTGGGCTCTTGCTTCGTGATCGTTTAAGTATTTTGGCCATTGCTGAGATGTGCTTATGGAGTGACCGAATTATTACGCAAGATGAACTGGATGTGCTTGAATTGCTTTACTGGCGATTTGGTTTCGAGTCTGATGAAATTGTAGAACAAATGCAGAAGAAAAATAGCGTTATGATTATTTAAGAAACATATGTGGTTTCCAATAGGGATCATTAAAAGAAAACGCTGAAAAAAAATCAGAAGCCCGTTAGAATGTGTGTAGATTAGAGGTACTGATTTAAACATGATTGGGCAGCAAAGAAATATACTGGCAACCTTAGGAATCGATGTATGGATTCCTAGAACACAAGTGTGCCAAAAAAATAATGCCCATACTGTATGGCGAGATCAGGTTGTCGAATCTCAAGCACCAATTATCGCACCTACAATAGATGTTCCTACTTTTGAAAAAAAGCCATCTAAGCCTGTGCTGCCTGAAGTTCCTAAAGTCGTAGAGGAGCCTTCAATAGCAATTGTAGATGTTCCACAGTCTGAAGTGGTTGTTGAGAAACCTATAGTTGTTGAGCAAGAGGCAATTGCTCCATTTGAGATGCAAGCTTATTGCCTTGAAAAGTGTGTAATCTTTGTTGATGTAACTGCATTAGAAAAAGAAGAAAAACAACTTTGGGCAAATATACAAAAGGCCAAAGTCGGGCACTATGCTGAATTAAAATGGCCTTTCCCGTTAGCTGCTTATCAGGATCAACGCGGCGTAGGTTCATATATTCAAGGTTTTTTAGATGCTGTGGCGGCAGAAAAAAAGATTTTATGTTTGGGTAAATGTGCCTATATTCAACATACAAATATTATTCATTTAGCTAGTTTAAAAGAAATGTTAGATAAGCCTCTCCTTAAAAAAAGGTTGTGGCAACTTATGCAAGATAACAATGAGTAGTAGGGATATACATGAAAAAGGTTGTGGTTTTTAGCCAAATCGATAAAGAAATTTTGTCACGGTTGCAGCAGGACTATCATGTTGTCGTATTAAACCCTAAATTGGGTGATATTAATGAACAGATACGACAAGAAGTGGTAGATGCTGATGGAATGATTGGGGCGGGCCGCTTGCTTAATGAAAGTAACCTTGCTCCAGCACAAAAATTAAAAATTATTTCATCTGTGACAGTCGGCTACGATAATTATGATGTTGCTTATTTAAACCAAAAGAAAATCTGGTTATCAAATACACCACATGTTTTGACTGAAACTACAGCAGATCTTGCCTTTACTCTATTGTTAAGTGCAGCTAGAAAAGTACCATTTCTAGACCATTGGACTAAACAAGGTGAATGGAAAAGAACTGTTGGGCCACAACAGTTTGGTCTGGATGTTTTTGGTAAAACACTAGGTATTATTGGATTGGGTAATATTGGTGCTGCAATTGCACGTCGTGGTTTTTATGGTTTTAACATGAATATTGTTTACCATAATCGACGTGAAAAGCCTGAATTGGCTGAGCCATTGAATGCTCAATACCTAGGTTTAGATGAGTTGTTACAGCAGTCTGATTTTGTAGTCACAGCAGTTGATTTAAATACAGAATCTAAAGCCTTAATGGGTAAAGCTCAATTTGAGCTTATGCAAAAGCACGCTATTTTTATTAATATTGCGCGTGGTTCAGTGGTTGATGAGCAGGCACTTATTGAAGCTTTACAGCAGGAAGTTATTTTTGCTGCAGGTTTAGATGTATATGAAAAAGAGCCTTTGCAAGATTCTGAACTTTTCAAATTACCAAATGTAGTTACTTTGCCTCATGTAGGTTCTGCTACAGCTGAAACACGCAAAAAAATGGCAAACTTAGCATATAAAAATTTGGTAGAAGCATTGGAAGATAAAACACCAAGATATTTGGTGAATCCTAATTTCGTATAAATATTGAATAACACTTCATTGCAAATATAGTCTATTTTCAATGTTATAGTGAAAGCCTGTTCATATGATGCAGCAAACTCAAGCATTCTATGAATGGGCTTTTTTGTTAGTTTAATTTTAATAGAGAAGAACTTTTGAAATTTTTGCCAGTTATTTTAAGTTTGGCTTTTATAACAAATGCCTCTTATGCTGACCCTTTTGATCCAAAGCCCGCTTCTGGACAAGTCGAAATTCCCAATATTGGTAGTGGAATAGGATTGCTTGACCAACAGAAAGAAAAATTTATTGGTGAAAAAGTTTTCCGTGAAGTTCATAAGCAAATGCCAGTCATACAAGATGTGTGGCTGGAAGATCAGTTTTTCCAAGTCTTCTCTAATATCTTGGGTGAAACACAACTTGGACAACCTATTGGGCTGGTTGTAATTAAAGATCCTCAAATTAACGCATTTGCTGTCCCAGGTGGGTTATTTGCACTAAATACTGGCCTTATTTCATCAGCTCGAAATATTGATGAGATTGCTGGTGTGATGGCACACGAAATTGCTCACGTTTCTCAGAGGCACTTTAGCCGTTCAGAAGAGGCTTTTAAAGGGCAGGCACTTTTAAGTTTGGCTGGTTTACTAGCAGGAGTGGCTCTAGCTGCTCAGGCAGGCGGAGATGCTGGAGCTGCGGTCATGTTAGGTACGCAAGCTGCGCTTCTTGATAAACAGCTCACTTATAGTCGTAATCAAGAGCGTGAAGCTGACCGGATTGGAATGCAGTATATGTATGCCGCAGGTTATAACCCACAAAGTATGGCAGATTATTTTGAAACAATGCACAGAGCAACTAGCCATGTAAGTTTCTTGCCAGATTTTTGGCTTACGCATCCCTTAACGACTGAACGTATGAGTGAAGCTCGTTTAAGAGCCAATCAAATGCCTAAGGTTAAAAGCCGAATATATGATGTCGATTTTGAAATTTTAAAATGGTACACCATGGTGGTCGCTGGAGAAGCTACAGAAAATCAGCTGCAGAGTTTAGCTTCGCAAAAAAATCTGGCAGGGATATTGGCTTTGTCGGCGTTTTATCTTAAACAAGGAGATTACACACAGGCTCAAACGACATTAGATCAAGTGAAATCTAGTGGTAAGCCACTAGTTACTCTAATTCAAACAGATATTTATTTGGGCCAAAATAAGCTTGATCAGGCCTATAATTCGATTGCCCCATTGCAAATGACCATACCTGAAAATAAGGCGTTTAGCTATAAGTTGGCTGAGGTGTTGTTGCGTCAGGGAAAATATGCGCAAGTACAGACGCTCGTGCAGCGTTTTATTAATAAAAATGCTCGAGATATTCAGGGCTGGCAACTATTACAGCAGGCTGCTAATTTAGATAAACAATCGCCATTAAGAGCGGTGAATGTATTGCGATATCGTGCAGAAGCACAGTATTGGTCTGGCAGTGAAGAAAATGCAATTAAATCTATGTTGCATGCGCAAAGACTAGCGAAGGGCAACCAAGCTATGTCGGCTAAAATAGATAGTCGATTAAAGCAAATGCAAGATGAGCGACGAATGAAAATTTAGTAGATTTAGTTTGATCTTAGGATTTTCGCAGATACAAATGTACTTAAACTAACAAATAAATGAAAGCTTAGTCTAAGAATGTATAAGGAAAGAGGAGGGAATTAAGCTAACTTAGCTTTAATTTTTGCTGAAACTTGAGCAGGATCGGCACGCCCGGCTATGATCGGACGTAGAGAATTCATCACCTTACCCATATCTTTCATGCTAGTTGCTTCTTGAGCAGCAATCGTTTGCTCAATGATAGAATCAAGCTCTTCCTCAGTCATAGCTTCTGGTAGAAACTGGGAAATAATCTCAGCTTCGGCTTGTTCTTTACTAGCTAAATCATCACGACCAGCACCTTCAAAGGCTTTGATCGATTCTTTACGTTGTTTAATTTGCTTTTCAATGACCGCAAGAACCTGAGCGTCGCCAAGCTCTATGCGCTCATCAACTTCGATTTGCTTAATTGCTGCTTGTAGACTACGCAAAACCGTCACTGTTGCCATATCTTTGGCACGCATAGAAGTTTTTAATGCATCAGTAATTTGGTCTTTTAAAGTAGTCATAATTTCAGCAGTCAATCACAAATTAATTAGTAAAGGCGAGTAGTACGTACAGATTCGCGAGCCAATTTCTTTTGGTAGCGTTTAACTGCAGCAGCTTTTTTGCGCTTACGTTCTTGAGTTGGTTTTTCGTAGAATTCACGCTTACGAACGTCAGCTAAAACACCAGCTTTTTCGCATGAACGTTTGAAACGACGGATAGCTACGTCAACTGGTTCGCCTTCTTTCAACTTAACTTGTGGCATGTAAAATCCTCTAGATTATGGATAAGATCAGGCACACCATTGCGCCGGATCACAAGTGAAGGTCAGTATTTTACTCATTTACAACTCATATCACAAGTCTATAATAGCGATTGCAATATTTTGACTCATATAAAAGGCAGTTTTGATGATTGTTTTAGGCTTGGAAACTTCTTGTGATGAAACAGGGTTGGCACTTTATGATAGCGAACTCGGCTTACGGGGACAGGTTCTTTATAGCCAAATAAAACTTCATGCTGAATATGGTGGGGTAGTACCTGAACTTGCTTCTCGTGACCATGTTCGTAAGCTCATTCCTTTAATGAATCAATTGCTTGAACAAAGTGGTGTAACAAAACAAGAAATTGATGCAGTCGCTTATACACGTGGCCCCGGTTTAATGGGAGCATTAATGACAGGTGCATTGTTTGGAAGAACTCTAGCTTTTTCTTTAAATAAGCCTGCGATTGGTGTTCACCATATGGAAGGACACATGTTGGCTCCATTACTTTCAAGTCAGCCACCCGAATTTCCATTTGTAGCATTGCTTGTTTCAGGTGGCCATACACAATTGATGGCAGCTCATGCAATTGGTCAATATGAGCTCTTAGGTGAGTCTATTGATGATGCTGCAGGTGAAGCTTTCGATAAAGTTGCGAAAATGATGAGCTTGCCATATCCGGGGGGGCCAAATATCGCAAAACTAGCGTTATCTGGTGATCCGTTAGCATTTGAATTTCCACGACCAATGCTTCATCAAGGCCTAGATTTTTCTTTTAGTGGTTTAAAAACGGCAGTTTCTGTTCAATTGAAAAAGTTGAATGGTGAAAACCGTGACGCAGATATTGCTGCTTCATTCCAAGAAGCCATTGTAGACACATTAGTAAAAAAATCAGTGAAAGCTTTAAAGCAAACTGGACTTAAGCGTTTAGTGATTGCTGGTGGTGTAAGTGCAAATTTACGACTACGTGAACAGTTAGAAACTTCATTGGCGAAAATTAAAGCTCAGGTTTACTATGCAGAACCTGCTTTATGTACTGATAATGGTGCAATGATTGCTTTTGCTGGTTATCAACGTTTAAAAGCAGGCCAACATGATGGCTTGGCTGTCACGACTACACCACGTTGGCCAATGACTGAATTATCTATTCCTGAATAAAATTATTTATCTGCAAAGGCTTGTTGGTTTTCAATATCTATATATTCGATATAACCACGGCCTTGCACTTCCTTACCGAAATAATTACCCGTAAATCTATAGCCACTTGCATAACCTCGCCCATGACCGTAACGAAATGGGCAATCAATTTCTGCCTGAATATTTAAAATAATTTGCTTTGCATCATTTCGAGCAATCCAAGAAAAGTATTTAGGAAGTCGCATCTTTTGCCCACTAGGTGAAACGAAGTCATCAACTTGATGCGAAATAATATCAAAACTGACATCTGTGTAAATTTCAGATAGCTGGTCCAGATGTCTAATATGCAGGGTGTATGTAGCTGTTTGTCCTGCAATATCGGCTTTGGTAAGAAGAAGTTGAGTGGTCTCATTTAAATTAATGATTTGATAAGTAAAAAAATCAAGGGGCAGCTTATAAGCATCAGGAATAAGTTTATTTGTGAATGAGTGGGGGCCAACTGCTCGAGCATATTCGTAAGTGCAAAGTCCTTCGCTTTCAATGTATTTATCTTGATAGTTTAAAAAACCTTTAAACTTTGCCAATAAACTCAAATGATCATAAACAGGCGTTTTTACAAACCATGAAACATGTGAGGTCACATCAATATCAAAGTCAAAATCTAGACTTTCATAATAGCCATTAATATGGATGTGTGGAAATTTTCCTTGAATTGAAATTTCCTGACCAAGTTCTATCAAACTTCCATCTGTATTAATTTTTGTATCTTTGGGAATGATATAGGCTTTCAATAACGCTTGTTTTAGAGCAGCTGTGCTTGACGCTGTTTTTCGAGGATTTCCATGAATTATGTCATCATGATCAAAAGCAAGCGCACCAGGTGTGCCTAATAAAATCATAATATTTAAATAGCGATGCGGCTCTGGCAAAAGTGGGAAAAAGATTCCGTAGTGGGTCCAGCTATAATATTTTTCATCAACTCGGGGCTGAATGATATGAGGCTGAGAAAAAGAAAGAGTTGAGTATTTTTCTGCTTTATCTATAACACTTTGCGCGAGCAATAAGCTTTGACCTAAAACTTTGCTGCCTATAGAAATTTTGGGCAATTGTTTTTTCATATATAACCTTAAATGAGTACAATCTTGGTTTTAGGTTATGAAAAACAACTGCCAAAGCTAAGCGGTTTACAGGCCAAAGCTAAGGCTTTGTGGGACATTTTACTTAATTGTTAGACAAATCTTTTAAGGCGTTTAAACCAATCCAATGCTTAGAAAACTGATAAGCAGCTCGACCAGAGCGCTGACCCCGCATTTGGCACCAACGCAAGCTTTCAGCACGAACTTCATCATTAAAAGGCATGTTTGCTTTATCTAGATAATGCTCTACGATTTCTAAATATAAGTTTTGATCCATTGGATAAAAAGATAACCACAAACCAAAACGGTCAGATAAAGAGATCTTTTCTTCAATCGCTTCTTGCGGATGAAGCTCGGTATATTGAGGCACATCTACTTTGGTTACAGGGGTGTTTTCATGCATGAACTCAGGTAACAAGTGACGACGGTTACTGGTTGCATAAATAATAAAATTTGTTGAACCTGACTGTAAGGAACCATCTAATACGCTTTTTAAACTACGGTAATTTTCATCTTCAGCATTAAATGCTAGATCATCACAATAGACGATGTATTTTTCAGGTCGGTTTTGGATAATTTTTTGAATTTTAGGTAAGTCTGCTAAATCATCACGCTCAATTTCAATTAAACGTAATCCTTGAGGCGCATATTCAGTGAGTAAAGCACGCACTATAGAGGATTTACCTGTACCACGTGAACCCGTTAACAGTACATCATTTGCAGGTAGGCCATTTAAAAACTGCAAAGTATTCTGAATGATTTTTTCTTTTTGACGTTCGATGCCTTTTAAGTCATCAAGATAAATATTCTTAGGCGTATAAATGGCTTTCAGTTGCTGGTTTTCCCATCTAAAAGCGGGTGCAGTAAAATCAGTTTCTTGTTTAGGTTCGGGTAAGACTTGCTGTAACTGATTTAATACAAGTGATAAGGTTTGAACTAAATTGTCGGGTAAATCAATGGTAGCCATGGTTAATCAATCATGTTAAACAGTAATTTACTAGGATACTAACACCGAAATTTGCATGCTGACAAAAAAGATACTGCCAATGCAGTTTATCGGTTTTGCAATTGATTGAAATGTTCAGACCGCGCATAGTGTTGTCATGTCTATTCAGTAAAATCATCTGTGAAGATGAGGACGAAATATGTTTGAAAAAATACGAAGTGATATGAATCCGCATCAGGCTTACCGTATCAAAAAATTACAACGTCAGTTAGACATGGCTGAATCTTATGAAGAGTGGAAGTCTTTTGCATTAAAACTGGATGAAGAAACAGGTGCACAAGAGTGGAAGTTCGATAATAGTTCACCTTATTTTGATGCTGAGCTTATTTCTTATCGTTACACTTTACTGAAAAGATATCGTCAGCAACATCGTACTTTAGATTTGATTTATCTTTTAAAAGAAGGGTTGACCTACGATATTGCAAACATTGGCCACCCTATGTTGTTTGCTGCAACCCATGTAGGTACAAAAAAGTTAATTGAAGATTATATTGAAGAAGTCAGCCAAAGCTTGGCTTATATTGCTTCTAGTGAATGTATTACCTTTCAAAGAAAAGAAAAAATCGAGTTTTTTGAAAATTGTGAAAAAGCATATGGACAGCCCGCGCTTATGTTTTCGGGTGGTGCAACTTTAGGTCTTTTTCATACAGGCGTATGTAAAGCTTTAATTGAACAAGACTTAATGCCCAAAGTCCTGTCTGGCTCAAGTGCTGGCGCCATTATGACAGGTATGTTGGGGACTTCTGCGAGTGAAGACGTTCAAAACTTATTAAATGGCGAGCAATTTTTTAGTGATGCGTTTCACTTTAGAAAGCTTCGTGAACTCATAAAAGGGAATGGGGGCATTGCGGATGTCCATTATTTGAAAAAATTCCTTATCGAAAACTTAGGTGATTTGACTTTTGAAGAAGCATTTAAAAAATCGGGTTTAAATATTAATGTGGCAGTTGCACCGTACGATGCAACAGAAAACCCAAGAATTATGAATGCAATTATGACACCCAACGTTTTAGTTTGGAGTGCTGTATTGGCTTCTTGTGCTGTGCCAGTTCTATTTCCGCCTGTGCGATTAACCAGTAAGCGTTATGATGGTGAACATACGCCGTATATGGCAAACACTAAATGGGTAGATGGCAGTGTGCGCAGTGACTTTCCACAAGAAAGAATGGCAAGGCTTTATAATTTAAACTACACCATTGCCAGCCAAGTAAATCCGCATGTTGTGCCATTTATGCAAGATGATGCACACCGTTTCCGTAAAGATCTTTTAAGTTGGCCTGAACGAATTTTAAGACGCCAAGGTAAAGTCTTGTCGATGGGAGTAATGGACTTCACTCGTCAAAGACTCGGTGCTATTTCTCCAGTAAGAAGATTGCTTGATCATGGGTATGGAGTAATAGGGCAGCGCTATTATGGCGATGTCAATATTATTGCCAAATATGGCCTAAAACATTATGCCTATACGTTACAAAACCCTCGTCCGCATTTATTTAAGCGTTTACAACGAGAAGGTGAGCGGGCGACTTGGCCGAAAATCTCTTCTATAGAAACTCATGCGCGTATTGGTAAAACAATTCAGCATTGTTTAGAAGTTCTACGTTTTGAAGAAAAGAGACAACAACCAGAGTCTTATTATGCTGAAGCATGATTTTGCTTCTCATATAGAAAACCTAAAATGCGTAACAAAACCTAAAAGTGCAGCTTTAGGGCGGCATCTATGGACATGTACTATAGATGCTCATCACTACTGGCTAAAATACCATTTGCCGCATGTACATGCTCAAAGTGAGCAAGATTTTTTGCATGAATTGCAATTCTATGAAGATATTCAGCATAAAAAAGTGAACTGGCTTTTGCCATTTAAAATATTTGATGTCAGTACTATTTCCGAATTACATGAGTTCGAAGGGAAAGCATTAATTTTGCCAGACACCGATTGCTGGTTTGGTGATTTAGATCAAAAGCAAAATTTAAAAGATATTCGTGAGATGATCTATACCTCGCTTATAGCTTTAGCAGAGTTTCATGAGCTAGGGTGGATTCATGGAGATATAAAAAGGGAGCACTTTCGAAATTTTGATCAAGGGCTCTATTTAATTGATTTTGAAAAAACACGGCGTATATCGAATCCTGATTCAATCATTGATGCTACGCCAAGATATATGGCACCTGAACTGTTCCATGGAGCCAGTAAGAGTATACAAAGCGATTTATATGCTTTTGGAATTGTGTTGTATGAATGGTTAATTCAAATACGTTTACAAGCAAATACTTATCATGATTGGGCTGTATTGCATTGTCAAAATTTAAACATTCAGTTGCCTGATTCAGTTCAATTTTTTTACCCTTTACTTGTAGGGTTATTGCAAAAACAACAGAAAAACCGTTTTTCAAATGCATTTGAAGCAATCAATTGTTTAAATGCGCTCTCAAACTTATAAAAATCATTGATCTAGTATCTGTATACAATTTACACGGTCAGTTTTTTTTAGAAAAAAAACACTTGTCACTGTTAGATCTTATCGCTAATATACACAGCCATCGGGGGCGTGGCGAAATTGGTAGACGCACTGGATTTAGGTTCCAGCGCCGCAAGGTGTAAGAGTTCGAGTCTCTTCGCCCCCACCACTTTAAGTTAAGTCTTAAAGTTGATTTGAATGTTAAGTCATTTAGATCTTGGAAGAGGATTGGTGTAATGGTAGCATGACGGTCTCCAAAACCGTTCGTCAAGGTTCGAATCCTTGATCCTCTGCCACATTTATTTTAAATAAATGTCCCAGATGGGGGCGTGGCGAAATTGGTAGACGCACTGGATTTAGGTTCCAGCGCCGCAAGGTGTAAGAGTTCGAGTCTCTTCGCCCCCACCATTGAAAGAAGCAAGACGATGATCTTGCTTTTTTTATGATTAAATCTAAAGGGTTTAATTGTACATATAGAGGATTGGTGTAATGGTAGCATGACGGTCTCCAAAACCGTTCGTCAAGGTTCGAATCCTTGATCCTCTGCCAAGATTCAAAAAAGCTCCTGTTATAGGAGCTTTTTTTATGTCTAGCTGATTTTTATAAAGTTGGTTCTTAGCTTGATACTATTCATTGAAAAACAATAAACTCTACTGGTACATGTTTAACCAACCATACTCCATTTTCAGCTTGGAAAAATTCAAATCCATTCTTATGCATTTCTAAAGCATGAATAATTAAAATCTCAGGTTTGCCATAACGTGTTCCCACGGATAGAGCAGTGTCTTTGTTTTCTGTTAGATGTACATATTGACGATCTTTAGAGATTAAACCTTGTTCTTTTATAGAGTTTATAAACCTTTGAGCTGTACCATGATAAAGAGAAATTGGCGGCACAAGCTTATTTAGAGTGATATCGACATTTGTGGTTGAGTGGCCTTGTACAGCGCGAATATATTTTCCATCATCAGAAATTTGAAAGCGTTTTTTATCGCTATTGCTCACAATTTTCTTAATAATTTCTTCGTCTAAAGCTACATTCTTGACTGGTTGTGACTTGGAAATTAAGTCTTCAATATTTGCCCAACCTTCACGATCTAATGTTAGATCAATTTCTTCTGGTTTGTGTCTTAGAATAAAACTTAAATATTGGCTAATTGCTTTTTCGTTCATATATCTACAAGATTATTAGTATTTTATATATTTTAGTGATTTTATTAATTTAAGGATAGTTTGTGGAATAGCTAAAAGATGCCAGCTATAAAATGAGGCTTATTTTGATGAATAGAGATGAGATACAATAGAAAATCATTAAATATTGAGAATAAAATGAATCACTTAGTGCCAGATTTCTATAAAGATATCGTTCCTCTGCAGGAAGCAGCAGGAATCTCATTAGGAATGAATTATGATGAATTCCGAAGTTTGGCACTTTGCCTTGATGCAGGAGAGGAAGAATATGAATCAGATCAAGAGCAAAATATTTGGTTAGTTTCTTATAGATGTGAGTTATTACCGTGGCAGGAGTGGATTAACGAAATTTACTGTTCATGGGAAAGTACTGTCACCTTAACATTTGATGGAAATTCAAAAAAATTAATACGAATTTTTGTTAGTGAAGGATATAAAGGAAAATTATTAGGTCTTTTAGAGATAGGTGACCGTTTAGATAGAGTTAAGGCTGATTTTAATTTCTATTTTGAAGGTGATGCACATTATTTAGAATATAAAGAAGATAGTGAAATGTCAGGTGAGCTTATTCCAGCAGAAATAACAACAAATTATAGGACCGCATATTCAGAAGAATATCCTGACCAAATTATTGAAGGTATTATGATATATGAGTTAAAAAAAGAATAAATAATTTAGATTATTAAAAGTTAGACGTATTACTTAATAGCTGATTCTTAAATATAAATGGACAAGTTTTAGAATAGTCATGGAGCGAATTAAATAAAAGAGTGCCTGCTGGCTCTGGAGGGGAATATATGTACTTTAAACGTAGTTTAATTACATTAGAAAGAATTGATAAAGAACATTTCAAGATTTTAGATTTAAGTATATTTTAAATGGTATAGGCTGGTGTAAAGTTATTGAGAACTCTATATATGCGGAACCAAATCCTAATTTGTGGGATACGGATCCTGATGAATATTAAAGCTATGGATAAAACATGAATTCAATAAATCGCAGTAGTAAGTTCTTTCTTGCAGTTTTTCTGATGATGAGTCTTTCAAATACATATGCAGCAAAGACACAGGTTGAAGAGGTTGATGCAATGGAAGCTGCTGGAGCAGAAGTGGCAGAGGCGAGTGGAGCGGAGATTGGTAGCGTAGAGGTTGGATGTCATGTTGATGAAGCTTGTGATGCGGTAACTTCTGTAGCTCCTGTTTCTGAGGATGAAATGTACGGTGGTATTGAACAGGAATATGTTGTAAAAGGCTGTAAAGTAACGGTCTATAATGATGGGCCAGTGAAAATGGTTGATGTAAAGACGGATCAACCATGTGATGCTCCACTTCCTAAAGCTCATAAATTCTCTAAAAAGAACCATTAATTATTTTATGTAGCATCTTTAAACGGGTGCTATTGAAATGAATTTACCAAGCCTCAAGCCAACTGAGAGTACGAGGCTTATTTTTCATATCCATTCTAATTGGGTACTACATAAATAGCCCAATCTTTTATTGCTGAACGCAATTATTTTTTAAAAAAACTATAGAAATAACAACATCTGACTTTACTCGTAGATTTTGTAGTTCATCTTAAAACCCACTGATTTATCAAATACTTTGTCTGATTTATTTTAAAACAGTTGTCACTTTTTGTGCTTGACGATAAATATACTGGCTATTATCCTTTGTATGCTAGGTCTTGAAGCCAGTCTGCGAACCCCTTTCGTTTCGTTCTGCCACCATAATTTTAATGTCTGACAGAACTCCCAATAGAAGGAGTTGGCTTTGCACATTCATTATTTCTTGGCTCTCGATGCCAAAAGCTATAACGACACCACTTAAATCATCTTTAAAAAGCTTGATGGCCTTTAGTGTTTTCAGGCTTTAAGTCATTACGGCTCAAAAATTTGTATCAACAATAAAATTTGAGATGTGCCAAGCATAGTCTTTATGGCTTTGCCGTGCTTTTTTTCTCTCAAAAAGGGCACAGGCTTTTTTCTCTTTTAGAAACAACAAGAATTTATAACGGTAAAAACTATGCGAAATTTAGAAACCTCTTCCAAAAAATTACACATTATCCGTACGTCTATTCGTCTATTTACAACTTATGGATTCCACACAGCAGGCGTAAATCTGATTGCTAAAGAGTCCGAAGTTCAAAAGGCTACGCTTTACAACTACTTTCGTTCAAAAGAGGGTTTGATTGAAATGTGCATTGCCTTTCAAAAACGCTTACTTAAAGAAGAAGTGCTCGCCATTATTTATTCGAGCCATTACCGCACGCCTATCGATAAACTAAAAGAAATAGTGGTACTACATGTTAACTCTAATAGTCTGTATCACTTGTTACTTAAAGCCTTTTTTGAAATTAAAGTAGCTTACCCGCAGGCTTAGCGTATGGCAGTTGAATATAGGAAATGGTTGTTTCATGAGATTTTTGATTTGATTTTTAGCTTAGAAATACATGCGTTAAAACCAGATGCTGAGATGGTTTTAAACCTGATCGATGGCTTAATATTTGAGTTTTTAAGTACAAATAGTTTGGAGAACAGGGATGTAGCCGTGGAGTGTTTCTTTAAGCCTATCTGTTTAACATAAATGAATTTTTTAAATTAATGGTAGAGCTTTGGATTACTGAAGTGCGAGCATTGTAGGTGAGTAGTGCTCACCATTAATTTAGTATTAATTGAATGTAATTCATCAGTATGTAAACAAACCTATTTTTAAATAGCATAAAATAGACAGATCTGTACGTATTTTATAAAATATAATAAATGAAGTCCTAAATTTATAAACAAAGTAATGTTTAACAATATTTCCCAAGTTTTAGAGAGTATTGGTTTTCTCTCACAACATCGTTCGGTGTATCTCCAGTTTTCAGATGCATCACTGAATAGTCAAGTTTTTTTACAACGTATAGATGGGCAACATTCTCTTAATCAGGGTATGACAGCCGAGCTGATTTGTTTATCAACCCATGCCCATATTGCACTCAAGACATTTATTGGAGTGCGGGTTGCTGTTGACCAAGTAACAGACCGAGGAAGCTTTTTCCGTACTACAGGTATTATTACAGGAGCATCGCAGGGGCAAAGTGATGGTGCTCTAACCTTATATAAACTCACCATAAGTGATCCAACTTATCTCTGGCATAAACGCAGAAACAGTCGTGTGTTTATGAACAAGAGTGTAAAAGAAATTAGTGAAATTCTGTTTCAGGAATGGCAGGGGAAAAGTCCATTATTTGCATCTAGTCTGACTTTAGATTTGAGCGGGTTGAAACAGACCTATGATGTCCGTCCTTTTGTTATGCAGCTCAATGAAAGTGACTACGACTTTTTAACTCGTTTATGGCGTAGTGAAGGCATGAGCTGGCTGATTGATGAAGCTGAGCTTACTGTAACGAGCAATACAAATCATATTCAGCCACAAAAACTACGTCTTATTGATGACAATAACCAATATCAAGCGTTAACAAGAAGAACAATTCGCTACCATCGAAGTCATGCAACTGAACAATTTGATAGCATGACCAGCTTAATGGCTAACCGTAGTTTACAGCCCACTTCTGTTTTTGTGCAGCGTTGGCAGTCAGATGTATTAGAGCAAACTGATGGGGTAGGCAGTGTCCAAAGTAAACATCAACATAGCTCTAACTATGACAACCAAAGTTTAAGCCTTGAAGATGCATGGCACTTTAGCCCGGCATGGATGCAAGATTTAAAAGGTGAAGATGGTGCAACCTCAGCAAGCAATCAACAATTAGAAAAGTTCAATCAGAACCTAAGTGCTTATTATGATGCCCAGTCTAAACAGTTTGTTGCTCAAACCACAGTACGAGATACTCAAGTCGGCTATTGGTTTGAGCTGAATGAACACCCTGAAATTGATCTTCATACCGGTGCGGATAAAGAGTTTCTAATCATTGGTAAGCATTACTATAACCAAAACAACTTACCGAAAGACTTAAACCAACAAATTCAAGCCTTAGTCCAACAAAGCCATTGGCAAGCGAGTCAAACAGATGAGCGCCAAGGCAATGAACTGATTTTACAACGTCGTAATATTAAAGTCGTTCCAGAGTATCAACCTTTGGAAAATCGACCTAAAGCCTCTGTACAACGTGCGCGTGTAGTTGGACCAGAAGGCGAGCAAATTCATGTTGATCAATGGGGACGCATTAAAGTTCGTTTCTTGTTTACCCGAGCTGATGACCACCGCCATGATGGTGGAGCAGGAAGTAACGACAATGACACGGATTCGGCTTGGGTTGATGTTTTAACCCCGTGGGCTGGAAAAGGTTATGGGGCACGGTTCTTACCACGCGTGGGTGAAATCGTTGTAATTGATTTCTTTGACGGTAATGTTGACCGACCATTTGTGGCGGGACGTATTCACGAAGCTGAACGCTACCCGACCCAGTTTGATCAGAAAGGACACCTACCCGACACTAAAAAGTTGAGTGGTATTCGCTCAGAAGAAGTAGGTGGCAAAGGTTTTAACCAGTTACGTCTTGATGATACGACTGGACAAATTAGTGCTCAGCTACAAAGTAGCCATGCGGCTAGTCAGTTAAACTTAGGTAACTTAAGCTATCCAAAAGACAAAGCGCAAAGTGATGGTCGTGGCGAAGGTTTTGAACTGAGAACTGACCAGTGGGGTGCTGTTAGAGCAGGTAAGGGTTTACTCATTACCACTCATAAACAAGACCAAGCTCAAGGCACACATTTAGACGTTGCCGATGCCAAGCAACAAATAGAAGGTGGTCTTAATAATGCTAAGGCACTTAGCGAAGTGGCTAAAAACCAGCAAACTGACCCATTGGAAGTATTAGATAATCTAAAAACTTTCTTAGAACAGATTGAACAGCAAGATAAAGACAAAGCGGCCGCTTTCAAGCAAGCCTTGATGGTATTAACCGCACCTAACAGTATTGCTGTAGCGAGTAATGAAGATATACACCTAAGTGCAGATGGTCAATTAAACCAAAGTGTCGGAGACAGCATTAATATAAGCACTCAAAAGAACCTGATTGCACATGCTCAAAATAAGTTAAGTCTATTTGCTGCCCAACAGGGAGCACGGCTGTATGCGGGCAAAGGAAAGGTTGAAATACAAGCTCAAGGCGATGGAGCAGATTTAATTGCCCGTAAAGGCATTCAGATTATTTCAACAGAAGACAAGATTGCTATTAGTGCTTCTAAAGAAATTGTTATTACAGCAGGTAGTTCTCAAATCAAGATTAATGGCTCAGGCATTTTCCCTGTCACTGGTGGTAAGTTTGAGGTGAAAGCTGGGCAGCATGTGTTTATGGGGGGAAGTTCATCAACACAGAATTTACCAATTTTACCTGCTTTCTCGATGCCTAAGAAACAGCTTGAATTTAGAAAGGTATATGCAGATGGTACACCTAGTCCAAATATTCCTTATACAATTCATTTGCCTGATGGAACTACACAAAAGGGTAAAACTGATTCGAATGGTATGGCGTTTTATAATGACCAGAAAAATGGACGTGCTGTCATTGAATATGGGGAGGATCGCAACCCATTAGGTTCAGCGTTAGAAATGAGGTTCGAGCAAGAAATAGATAACTTATTTAAAACTGAAATTTTTGTACTCCCTCTTGCAGATGATCAAGCAGAAGATTAATTATGGATATGTTACAGACATTTATTGGTTATCAAAGACAGCTTCAGAAAAGTTTTAATCAATCTGTCAATAGTTTGCAATCCAATTTTAATCAGACAGCGACATGGATAGAGAAAGAGCTTAATGAGCTTATTGCACAGTATAGTAAATCTTTAGACGGTGCTCAAAGTTGGGTTAAAAGTTTTATTTATGGGGAATTCAATACCGATGAGCGTCCTGTTTCTGTGATTGTCACAGAAATGCTTGCAGGTTTTGTTCCTGGGACGGTTCTTGTATTTAGTGCTCGTGATGCGGTTGCAGTTATTATGAGAATGCTAAATGACCCCAAGAAACAAGATGATGTACAGGAATGGATGTTATTAGCTGTTTATCTGCTTCCATTTGTTTTAGTTGGTGTGACTGCTACAACAGGTGCGGCAACTGGTGGAGCAGGTGGGGCTGTTTTTGGTGGTGTTGGCGCAGCTCCCGGAGCTGGTGTGGGCAGTCTTATTGGTGGGGCTGTTGGTAGTGAAATAGGTAATGTAGTTAAATGTGTGGGATTATTCCTTATTAAAAAAACACCTCATTTAGCGACGATAGTCTCTAAACTAAACGGTTTTATGAAAGGAAATATTATTCCGACACTGAAAAGGATAAAGTATTCAGATTACGCTACCTCTGTTACTAATATTATCACCTCAATACTTAATCAATTATTAGGTTTGGTAAAACGTGTTAAGTCACTGTTAAGCTATGGAGCTAAAATTAATTGGATGGGTTTAGGATGGGCTAAATCTATTTATGTGAGAATGGAGAGATTTGAAGCCGCTTTAGTTTCAATGATTCATAAATCAGCCATAAAAATTAAACAAGGCTTTAAAGAATTTGATGAGCATTTGCAAAACTTATTAAAGCAATCAGTTAAGTATGAACCTGCTTATGCTACTGTGGGTACAAAGGTGAAGCCTGTTTCTGCGCCTACCCAAACAGTTAGACCATCTTTCCCTCAAACTGCTCAGGCAAATGCTGCACATAGTGCAGGCACAGCTTCGAGTGCTGCGAGAAAAACACCTGAAAATGTACATCAGCCAAAAGTAAAAGAACCTATTACTAAAAAAATGAAGGAAACAAAGGTAAACTGTTTCAACCCTGTAAATACGGATAGCGCAAGAAAAAATGCAGCTAAAATGATTAAAGAGGATTATCCAAAAGGCAGTAAGAATTTAACAGTTGATGAATACTTAAAAAAAGAGACCGATTGGCAATTGGCGAACCAGCAAAAAGGCCTCAATGAAATGAGCGTAGAGGATTATCTTGAGGGGCGCAAAGCCTTTGATGATAAAGGAAGAGGTGGTGGAGGACCAGCAGCTGAAGCACGAGATAAATATGAAGAAACATTAATTAGAAAATATCAAAAAGAATATGAAAAACAAGGCATAGGGCCGAGAGAGGCGAAGAAACTAGCCTCTGGTAAATCCAGCCGTATTATGAATGAAATGGCAGCATTGCATAATCCAGACCAAATTGTAGGTGGGAAGAACAAAGTCGCATCAGATGCTATAGGTTTAAAAAATACTAATTCTTCAATCGGTAGCCAATGGAAAACGAGGGTTGAGGTATTAGATGATGCTGCGAAAAAAGTTCCTGTAGGTGAAAGAAGTAAAACAGGTATGAATGCAAAATTGGAAAGGTGTAAAAAATGAGTGAATTTATGATGGATGAAAATTTTGAAATTTTCTATCAGGATGAGGGTTTTGGTCCACCAATCTATTCAGAAAAAGTTTCCGAAGCAACCATAAAAAAATATCAAGGGAAATTACCTAATCAATTACTCGAATATTGGAAAGCTTATGGTTTTTCAGGATGGGGTAATGGATTGTTTTGGTTGGTAAATCCAGAGGATTACCAAGATGTTTTGGATGCTTGGTTAGAGCATATTGAACTCCCTCCTCACGAAGAATATTTTGTGATTGCCCGAACAGCCTTTGGTGATTTAAGTGTATGGGGGACTATACATGGGCAATGCTTTACTATTTCGCCACTTGTAAATCAAATATTTCCAAGTATGGAAATTATGGAAAAAGATGAGGGAGATTTACTAATAAGAATTTTTATGTCTTCTAAAGAAAAAAGATTTATAGATATAAAAGACTACAAAAACAAACCATTATTTGATCGGGCCGTTAAAAAATACGGTGAACTGACCAAGAACGAGATGTTTGGCTTTGAACCTGCATTAGTTTTTGGGGGTACAGTTAAGCTTGAGAATGTACGTAAGTTGCCAATTATTTCACATCTACAATTCTTAGCATCTTTAGATACACCACGAATGATGCTGGATATTGGCAAGTTTGTGGATGAACAAGGCCTAGGAAAGGATGATTAAAGCCCGTAAGGGCTTTTTTTTTATTCTATTTTTTTATTTTCTAAAAGTATGAATACGAACGTGGAAAAATGAGTGAATTTACGATGGATGAGCATTTTGAAATTTTCTATCACGATGAGGGTTTTGGACCACCAATTTATTCAGAAACTGTTTCCGAAGAAATTATAAAAAAATATCAAAAGAAACTGCCGAATCAATTGCTTGAGTACTGGAAAGCCTATGGATTTTCAGGATGGGGCAATGGATTGTTCTGGCTGGTAAATCCTGAGGATTACCAAGATGTTTTGGATGTTTGGTTAGAGAATGTTGAACTCCCCCCTCACGAAGAGTATTTTGTTTTTGCTCGTAGTGCATTTGGTGACTTAATTATTTGGGGAACTATACATGGTCGTTGTTTAAAAATATCTTCTGTCACGAATCAAATATTTCCAAATATGGAAGAAATGGAGCAAGGAGAAGAAGATTTTATATTACGAAATTACATTTCAACTCCAAATAAAAAAACATTTGATTTTAAGGACTGGAAAAATAAGCCTTTATTTGATCGAGCAGTAAAAAAATATGGAGAATTGAATAAAAATGAAACGTTTGGTTTTGAACCCGCTTTAATTTTAGGTGGTGAAGCAAAACTGGAAAATGTTCGCAAGTTACCGATTATTTCACATTTACAATTTCTAGCTTCTCTTGATACACCACGAATGATGCTTGATATCGGGAAATTTGTGGATGAACAAGGCCTAGGAAAGGATGATTAAAGCCCGTTAGGGCTTTTTTATTCTATTTTTAAATATATGAATGCAAAAGTGAAAAAATAGTGAAGTTATTGGGATATGAAAAAAACACCTATTACTTTTAATTCAGGATGTGCTATCTCAGATGATATGGTATATGTAGCAAGCTCAAGCTCACTGGATAACTTTGATGAAAATCAGCAATTTAGTCGATTGTTTATGTACGATTATACAGAAGAGAATGGAGGTGGATGGTATTATCATGATGTTAATTTTATTGTAGTTGATGTATGTTTTTATAATGTTGAAAATAATAAAAAGTTAATAGCATTAAGTGATGAAGGTGAAATTGAAGAGTTTGATGGTGAAGATAGTAATTTTAAACACATAGATGGAGCTGGTTTAAATCAAGAGTGGAGCAAAGATCGTGGTTATCTTTCCACAATAAAATTTCAAAATAACAAGTTATTTGCTTGTGGCTATGATGGGCAAGTTTATATTAACGAATTTAACTGGTTTGACTTATCAAATGGTCTAAGTCTTAGTAATAATCAAATACTAGATTTTGAATATCTTGAAAATGAGGATGATATTTCTGTTATAGATATATGTGAAATAAATGGTAATTATTTCTGTGTAGGTCGTATCGGAGATAATGGATTAATTGCTAATTATGATGGTAAGCGATGGAATGTATTGAAAAAAGTTACACCTGCTACATTATATTCAATTATTCCCAAAAAAGATGGAAAATTAATCGCTTGTGGAACATATGGAAATTTAATAGAAATTAATCAGGATGCTACTCTTAATCGTAAAACAAACTTAAGTATAAAAGATGATTTTTATTCTTTAACTGAATTTAATGATATTCTTTATATAGGTTCGGCATGCGGTTTATATAAATTTTATGAAAATGAAATTGCTAAAGTGTATATTCATGAGGAAATAGATAATAACCTTGTTTTTAAAGTAGATTCTACTGAAAATACATTATGGATTTTTACTAATAAACTTATAGGTAGATATGATGGAAATTTTTGGAAAATTTTTGATCATCCAGATAATAAAGAATATAAAAAAATATCTTTAACTGTGAGGGCAAATGAAAAATGTCCTAAAACTGGATATTGGTATACAGTTGCGAAACCTAATTCGAGAGCTTATTTTAAACAAGGCGATGCTTTTCCTCAGTTAGTAACTGATTGGGGGGAAGTTTATTGGTCTTGGGATGGTGAGAATTAATTGAATGCCTACAAGGGAATTTTATAAAGCACAAGATTTTTCTTTATCCTATTTTGTATTTTCCAAAGATATCAATGAAAATTTGGAAATAAGTGAAGTTATTGGAATATGAAAAAAATACCTATTACTTTTAGTTCAGGATGCGCTATTAGTAATAACAACTATTACCTTTCTGCTAGTATTGATGAATTAGATACATGGGATGCTTTTAGCAGAGTATTTATTTATCGACATGAATCCGATATAAATTGGTCTAGCCATGATTTAGATGGCTGGAAAGTTATTTCAGTGGCTTATTTAAATTTATTAAATAATAGATCTCTAATCTCGCTTGATAAAGACGGAAATGTAGAAATTTTTCAGCAGGCTGGTGAAGAGTACCAACAAATATGTCCTGATACTAATGAGCAGTTTATATATGGACAATTTAATCGATTACGTGTAATTCAAGATAATATTTATGCTTGTGGAGATGGTGCAAAAGTTTATATTTATGAAGAGAAAAACTGGAAGAGTATCGCCAATAACTTAGAAGAGAAACCTTTAGAAATTCCTAAAAATGATGAATTTTTTCTAAATAATGATCAAGATTTAGCTTTTAAAAAGAATTTTTACGATATACATGGTTTTGATAAAAATAATATTTATGTATGTGGAACACAAAATGATGAAGGTTTTATTGCATTTTTTAATGGCTTAAAATGGATTGAAGTTGATCGTATCACACCTTCTGCACTATATACGATAGTTCCATGTCCAGATGGAAAAAACATTCTAGTTTTGGGTCAGTATGGTACTCTTTTAAGAGGTAATATAGATGATGGATTTAAAAATTTAAAAGATATAAGTATTAATTCTACATTTTATAATGCTGCTTTTTATAATAATAAAATTTATATAGCTTCAGAACAAGGCCTTTATCAATATGACGCGGGAAGATATTCTTTAGTCTCTGAGTTAGAAGTAGTTCAAGGAGTAATATCGGTTGAGGTTAAAGAAAATATTCTTTGGGTGCTAACATATAAAAAACTTATACGTTTTGACGGAAATACTTGGGAAGTAATTAGCCATCCTGATAATGATGTGTTAGAAAGGCAGTTATTAAAGTGTGATGCTGGAGATGTTTGTCCACGCTCTGGAGATTGGTATAGTCCAGCTAATAATATGCAGAAGAGATATTTTACTAAAGGTGAAATTATGCCGGACATTAAAGACAATGCTTGGGGTGAAACTATTTGGTATTTAGATATTGAAAAATAATAACATTTTTATTTAAAAATATATAAGGCCTATCCAATAGATAGGCCTTTTCATGTATGGAAGTTAAATTAAGATGCAGTCAGTAGTAACATCTAAAGGATCAGTACAGGCATACCTCTATATAGTATCGAAACTTGAATTCTTCAAAACATGTTGAACATTACCAAAGATTGATTGTTTAATGATCTGTTAAAGAGGACAAAATGTGAAATTAAGTATTAAACTGAGAGCTAATTAAATTTGTTGATATATTAAAAATATTAAATAAAATTCAATCTTATAAAGTTTATCTAATTAATTGTAATTAACTTATTGATTTATAATTATAAATAGAGGAGTGCCTAAATTTTAATTAAAAAATATCATAGATAATATGTTTTATACTGAATTTTGCATTAACTATATAATAAATAATTAAATTATTTGATTTTATTAACCTTGAATGATGTATGTAACACCGCTATGAATTTATTTAAACCATCGAAAAAGGTTAATAATGTTTATTTTCGCTTTGGAGAACATCAGTTTGTTTTATTAGCAGTCTTTATTTTTGCTGCGTCCAAACAGAATTGGTCTAAAAGTGACATTAGTAAAGTTATAGAAGAAGCTTGTAGCAAGGATTATAAGCATTTAGTACATATACTTAGACATCATTCATAGCTCCTGTCAGATTGAAAAGGGTATAACCTCATATATCCTTTATACAGTACATTTGCAAAATGGTTAGATATTTGATTTTTAATTAATACTTAAAATATATTGAATAAAATAGAGTGGAAGGCTTTATTTTTAGTGGTTTTTTTTACTTTAAGTTCATAATAGGTTTATTTTGATCTAAAAAATGAGTTTAAATAAAAAGCAATCATGTAATTGAATTATTTGATAAAAGCTTTTAATCATTAAATTATTTTTTCATTTCACCTTTTAGGTGGCATACAAGTTTTTATGTATTTGACTGCATAAATCATCCCAAGCATACTCTAAAAAGCTACCCATTCATTAATAAATAGGTTTGGTAAAGCTTGTAAATAATAAATTGATAATTAAAAGAGTGTGAAAATTGTTTAACTACAAACCCACTCAAATTGTTGCCAGGAAAATATATGATGAAAAAATTAGGTGTATTTACACATATTGCTTTAGGCTTAGTCATGACATTGGGTACTACTGCTAGTCAAGCAGATTCGGTATTGTCAAAAAAAGATGCAAAAGAGCTAGCTCAATATAGAGAAGCAGAACGTATTGGTAAGGAACATCTCATTAAATTTGATACCTTAGATTTTGATGTTTATAGCAATCAAAAATGGGATCGTTTGAAAGAAAGCCATGCTGCTAACATTCGTGTGCATTATCCAGATGGAAGTACGACGGTTGGAATTCCAGACCATATTGTTGAACTAAAAAAAATGTTCGTTTTTGCCCCTAATACCAAAATCAAAACACACCCTATACGCATTGCTTCTGGAGAGTGGACAAGTGTTATTGGTGAGATAGAAGGTAATTTTAGTCAACCTATGCCAATTGGTAATGGCAAAACCATTCCACCTACAGGTAAAGCATTTAAATTTAAAATGGTGACGGTAGGTCATTGGAAGAATGGCACGATGGATGAAGAATATTTATTTTGGGATAACCAAGCATTCATGAAGCAAATTGGTTTAGAAAAATAAGAGTGTATGAACATTAGTAACAACGCTCAATTCAGTATGTTTTACAAGAAATTAGACTTTTGGGCTTAAGTTATTAAAAACCTAGTTTATTCAAATAGACTGGGTTTTATTTCTATTGAGATTCAAAGTCATATTTTAAGAAACTCTGGCCGACTAGATAAATATAAATAAGTCAATTAATTAACGATATAAAGGTATTGGAGAAAGTTGTGGACGATCACAAGTTAAAAAGAAAAGTCGGCACACTTGAAATGGTTGTAGCCATGCTGCTTTCAGGGAGTATTGGTCTATTTGTGATTAAATCAGGTCAATCGCCAATAAACATTGTATTTTTTCGCTGCCTTATATCAGCACTATGCCTAATACCTATCTGTTTGTTTTATGGGCACTTTAAAAAAGTATACTTTGGCAAAAAAGAACTATTTTTAATGGTGACTTCGGGCTTACTTATTATTTTTAACTGGGTTCTGCTGTTTGCTGCTTTCCCTAAAACCTCTATTTCTTTAGCCACGATTGTTTATCACGTAAACCCGTTTGTGATTTTATTTTTAGGGGCTTGGGTCTTTCATGAAAAGCTAAATAAAAATGATGTGCTATGGACCATAGTCGCTTTTATTGGGCTCATCGTAATTATAGGTTTGGGCAGTGCCTCGGTGAACTCTAATCAGTTAGTCGGTTTGGGGCTGGTTTTAGTTGCTACTACACTGTATTCAATATCTGTTCTAATGACTAAAAAACTAACTAACACACCGCCGTTATTAATTGTGCTTATACAAACCTTAAGTGGGGCTATTGTTATGGCTCCATTTATATCGGTTTTTACAAACCCACCAATAGGTCAACAATGGCTCTTTGTACTCGGGCTTGGAGTTTTACATACGGCATTTCTTTACTATTTAATGTACTCGGCATTTAAGAAAATACCTTTAAATAACATTGCGATCTTATCTTTTATTTATCCTATATCGACCATAGTAATTGATTATTTCTTCTTTGATCATGTGCTGACTAGTACTCAAATTTTAGGTGCAGGTTTAATTTTATTGGGTGTGCTGGGAGTAAAGTTGCATTGGAATGTTTTTGCGTTGAAAAGATTAAAATAGCAATACCAAGAGTTTTGCTTATCAACAAAGTTGCGAAAATGAGTCATCAAAGATTAAATTGCAATTGAGGTGAGCAAAATGAAAAATCAGTGGATAACAGACGAAGATAGATGGCAAGCAATTGTAGATCGAAATGCAGAAGCTGATGCATATTTTGTTTATGGCGTGAAAACCTCAGGTATGTACTGCCTGCCATCAAGTACAAAAAGGCTGCCTAAAAAAGAAAATGTAGTTTTCTTTGAGAGTGCTGCGCAAGCCGAGAAAAATGGTTATCGAGCAAGTCAAAAAATACAAAATAGACTCTCGAATGCACACGATCCAAAGCTTGTAGAAAAAATCGAGAAAGCTTGTAGATACATCGAACTACATGAAGAAAACTTGTCTTTATCGGACGTGGCAGATCATGTGGGAATGAGCGCATACCATTTTCATAGAGTTTTTAAGCAAATTACTGGTCTAACACCTAAAGGCTATGCCGATGCCCATAAAAGTAAAAAGCTAAGAGAAAACCTAGATGAAAATATCAGTGTGACTGATGCAATATTTAATGCAGGCTTTAATTCAAATAGTCAGTTCTATGAAAATTCAAATTCGCTATTAGGTATGACAGCGAAAGAATGGAAATCTGGCGGTAAAGGTGTACGTATTTTTTTCGCCATAGGTGAGTGCTCTTTAGGAGATATTTTAGTTGCTCAAAGTCAAAAAGGAATTTGTGCAATTTTATTAGGTGATGACCCTGAAAAGCTTTTAAAAGATTTACAAGATAAATTTCCAGAAGCCGACTTGATTGGGTGTGATGATGAGTTTGAGCAATTGATTGCGCATATTGTTGGGTTTATTGAAGCGCCACAAATCGGATTAGATTTACCATTAGATATTCAAGGGACTGCATTTCAACAAAGAGTATGGCAGGCCTTAAAAGAAATTCCTGCGGGGCAGACTGCGAGTTATTCTGACATAGCCCAAAAAATAGGTTCACCTAAAGCGGTTCGTGCTGTCGCAGGGGCGTGTGCAGCAAACATGTTGGCAGTTGCTATTCCATGTCATCGTGTCGTTCGAAATGATGGTTTTATTTCAGGGTATCGGTGGGGTGTTGAACGTAAACGTGCATTGTTAGAGAAAGAAGCAGAGCTGGCACGGAACTAAATTTGTTTTAGTTGGCTGTTTTTATAGAGTTAATTTTTTCAAAACAGCAAGAATCAGAGAGTCTCTTTTTATCTGTTTATTCAAAATATATCCATCAATTTAATCAAGATGGAATTGTGAGTATGACCAGATTAAAAGACAAAGTGGCTATTATTACGGGTGCAAGTTCAGGTATAGGCCTAAGTGCGGCATCGCTATTTGTAGCGGAAGGCGCGAAAGTTATTCTTGTTGCACGTCGTGAGCGTGTTTTAAAAGAGCTTTGCGATAGTTTGAATCGAGACGGAGTCGTTGCTCATTTTATCGCAGGTGATCTTAATGACCCCACAACCATGCAAAAAGCAATTGATATAGCTACGCAATATTATGGAAGGTTAGATATTGCATTTAATAATGCTGGCCTGTTGGGAGAGTATCAACTTACTCACGACACAACCGATGAAAATTGGAATTATGTTCTTCAGAATAATTTAACCAGTGCGTTTCAGTCGGCTAGAGAGCAGCTTAAAGTCATGTTAAAGCAGGGCTATGGCTCAATACTGTTTACATCTTCTTTTGTTGGTCATCATATCGGGTTCCCTCAAATGGCGGCTTATGCTGCAAGTAAAGCGGGACTCATTGGGCTAACCAAAGTGATGGCAGCAGAATATGCAACCTCAGGCATTCGAGTAAATGCACTTTTACCTGGTGGAACAAATACTTCAATGGGTCAAGAAGCGGCACCTTCTCCAGAAGTTTTAGAGTTTATAAAAAGCATACATGCCATGAAACGTTTAGCAGAACCTGATGAAATTGCGAAAGCGGCGCTCTTTTTAGTAAGTGATGATGCAAGCTTTATTACAGGAAGTGCTTTACTCGCCGATGGTGGAGTGACTATTTGTAAAACCTAGATAGGAATGAATAGATAGGTCGTAAAAAAGTGAGGCTGCTAGAGCCTCATTTTTGGATTTCAAATAAAGATCTGCTCGTTGTGCTGTCATATGCTGCTTACTTATGAGTGTAATTCTGTTAAATTTTGGTTTCTATTTCAATTCCACCACACAATCTCTACATATTATTTAGCAGTTTCAACAATATATTGAACACCACCTACGGTAATTTTTATTCTAAAATTTCCATTGTCTGATATAGCTTTTAGATTGATTTATATTTTAATTTATCTTAGTAATAAAAAGAGCGATATGTGACACAGTAAAAAGATAAACCTTAGAGTATAACTATGAAGCTTAAAGAATTAGCAGGTTGTGAGGAGTGCGATACCGTCTATCGTAGAGTCCCGCTTGCTTACGGAAAAAGAGCTTATTGTGTCTGCTGTGGTGCGGAACTTTATCGGCATACCAAACCGTTTACCACGTTGTTAGCTTTAATTTTAACGGCCTTAATTGTATTTGTTATTGCCAATAGCTTTCCGATTGTAAAAATTGAGTTGCAAGGCAACATATCCGAAACCACTTTATTGGGCGCTGTCTGGGTCATGTTTCATTATGATCGGGCTTTTGTCGGTGTCCTCATTTTAATCACTACATTTATAGTGCCGCTTTCATATTTGTTATTAATGGCTTATGTCCTTGGTACAGTCAGTATATTTAAAAGACGACCAAAATTTTTAGTTGGCGCCCTCCGAACACTGTACTTTATGAGAGTGTGGGGAATGGTTGAGGTATTCCTGATTGGAATTTTGGTCACCCTTGTAAAGTTAATGGGTATGGTGCTCGTTATTCCGGAAATTGCCTTATGGGCATTTGCAGTCTTAAGCCTATTGATGGTTTATATTACATCCATAAAGGTCAGTGACATATGGAATGAAATTGATAGGTCACCGTTATGAAAAAGATAAAAAACGTGACTGCACCGAAAAATGAAAACACTGATATGGTTCTAAAGCAGTATCCAAGGGCCAAAGATCTTTCGCTTATATTGTGTCACTGCTGTGGTTTATTAAACTCATCAAAACTAGATAAAACAGCCACTGGTAAAAAACATCAAGTTTTACGCTGTGTGAGATGCCATAGTGTATTGCATGAGCGTAAGCCGGGAAGTTTAAACCGTACCTTTGCGCTGGTGGTGGCTGCAACTATTTTGTATGTACCGGCAAACGTGTTGCCCATGACGATAACCGACTCACTTTTAGGTAGCCAGAAAGATACCATCATGAGTGGGGTGATTTACTTTTGGCAAAATGGAGACTATTTGGTGTCGGTGGTCATTTTTATGGCCAGTATTTTTATTCCGATGCTTAAGCTATTTATTTTGTATTTCCTGTTATTGGTTGTATATATACAGTCATCGGCCGCATGGAAATTTACCCCAGAGCAATGTATCAAATTGTACCGTATCGTTGAGTTTGTCGGGCGTTGGTCCATGATTGACGTGTTTGTGGTCGCTTTATTAACCGCACTTATTCAGATTCAATCGCTTGCGACGATTTTAGCAGGGCCGGGTTCTATTGCTTTCGGTGCAGTTGTGGTTTTAACCATGTTTGCATCTTTAAGTTTTGACCCGCGTATTATTTGGGATAATTTTTATGCGTCTCAAAATACCAACAAGCCCAACCGTTTTTCTACGGAAAAAACCACAATTATTCAAGACGAACACTCGCCGTTGAATAATGATTCCATTAATCCCAGTCAATAAAAGAACAATGAGTATGTCTGAAAATAAAACAACCGGCGATACCTCAGATCACCATGAGACAGATGTTGAACTGGAAAACATGAATGATTTACCCGAACCGCAAGAAAAGAAAAATCGGTGGAAACCTCTATTAATTTGGATAGTTCCGCTGGTTGCACTTTTAATTGCACTTTCACTGGCTGTAAAGGCGCTGCTGTCTAATGGACCAACCATTGAGGTGTCTTTTCGCACAGCCGAAGGCTTAGTCGCAGGTAAAACAACTGTGCGCTATAAGCAGGTTGATATTGGTGTTGTACGTCAAATTGATCTAGCCGATGACCGATCACATATTATTGCGCGTATTGATTTGCGTAAAAATGCAAGCAACTTTGCCGCGCAAGATTCACGTTTTTGGGTAGTACGACCGCGTATTGGGACAGGTGGCGTTTCAGGCATAGACACCTTATTGTCAGGTTCATATATTGAAGTAGATGGCGGTAAGTCACCCGAGAAAAAACTTGAATTTACGGGTTTAGAAATACCGCCAGTGATTACTTCCGATGTACCGGGTAAAGAGTTTTTCTTAACAGCCGATGATTTGGGATCTTTGGATATCGGTTCACCGATTTATTACCGCCGAATTAACGTTGGACAAATTACTGCTTATAAGCTAGCTGACGACGGTAAAAGTGTGCAGCTTCAGACTTTTATTCGTGCACCGTATGATAAGTTTGTGACTACAGATGCACGCTTTTGGCAAGCTAGTGGTATTGATGTAAGTTTGAATGCTTCAGGCTTTAATTTAGATACACAATCGCTTGCGAGCATTGTTGCTGGCGGTATTGCGTTTGGTTTCCCTGAAAATTCAAATGCGACTACTGCTGCCAATAAGAGTAGTTTTACGCTTTGGGATTCAAAATCTGAAGCTCTCAAAGAACCAGACGGGCAGCCGCGTGGTGTGATTATGTATTTTGATCATTCATTACGTGGGTTAGCAGCGGGTGCACCAATCGACTTCATGGGCATTGAAATTGGTAATATTAAATCCATTAATGCAGAGTTTTATAACAACTATAAGCAGATTCGTATGCGTGTTGAGGCGGTTATTTATCCGTCACGTGTTGAAAATGGCTTAGCACTCAATCCAAACAGCACTATCTTCAAAGATTTTGTTGAGCATGGATGGCGTGCACAAATGAGAACGGGCAACCTCTTAACGGGTCAAAACTATATTGCTTTAGATAAGTTCCCTAAAGCGAAACCGGCAAGTTTACAAGTCTTGAAAGATGGCCGTGTAGTGATTCCAACTACGCCAACAGAGTTAAGTGGTTTACAGGCACAGGTTTCTCAAATTGCTGACAAGTTAACCAAATTCCCACTAGTTGAAATTGGGCAAGATGTGCGTAAAACGCTTAACAATATGAATACTGCCATTGAATCTACAGACAAGCTGGTTAAACAGTTAGACGGTAAAGTCGCACCTGGTTTACAAGCAACCTTAGATGATGTTCGTAAAACTGTAAGATCATCCGAGTCTATTTTGTCGAGCGATGCGCCGTTGCAACAGGACGTCCGTAAGGCACTGCAACAAATGACCCGTGCGGCTGCTTCTTTACAACTCATGTCAGATTATATTGAGCAACATCCTGAATCTATTATTCGTGGTAAGAGACCAGAGGCCAACGATGAAAAATAAAAAGAACCAACTACTTCAACACTCTAAAGCAGCCAAATGGTTGCTTGGGAGTGGGGTACTTTTAACAGCAGTTGCCATGACAGCCTGTTCTAGTTCGCCAACGCCAAATTACTATACGATTAGCCCTAAAATTACTCCAGCAGTTAGCTCCAGTATTCGAGTCATTGAAGTTTTACCGGTTGGACTGCCAGACCGTTTAGACCGTGCGCCTTTGGTGCTCCAAGACAGCAATGGTAAATCGACTGTACTTGATAATGAACGTTGGACATCAACCATGAGTACGCAATTACGCGATACCTTATCGGCGGGTTTGCAACAAAAATTAGGAGCAATTGACAGTTATAGCAGCGGGCTGGCTGGAAACAATCAGCCTTTATATCGAGTTTCTACAGACTTCTCTCATTTTGATATTGTAGATAAGCGTGATATCAATATTGCGGTATCTTGGGTGGTGAAGCGTCAAATACCGCCGACTCAATTAGAGTCAAATAATGCAAAAGTCATTACCAATGCTGGATCTCAACTGAATTGTCGAATTGCTTTTAAGCAGCCGATTGATCAGAAAGCTAAGAAAATGGATGCGATTGTGAATGCTTCAAGTGAAGCGATGACTCAAATTATTAATACAGTGTCCGCTTCAATTGTTGCACTCGATTCGAATAAAAAATCAATTATTAGCAATGGTGTTTGTTCGTAAAACGAATCGCTTTTAACCAACCCCTTTATTTGTGTACAACAGATAAAGGGGTTTTCTATTTTAGTTGCCTCGATAGGTTGAGTAACCGTAAGGGCTAAGTAATAAAGGAATATGGTAGTGATTTACGCTTCCATCCACTTTAAAAATGACAGGTACTTCGGCAAAAAAAGTTTGCTGTTTGTTCTTTTTGAACCAGTCCTCAGTTTTAAAGGTCACTTTATAAATGCCTTGCTCTAGTTTTTTATTTTCTGGATAGAGTGCTGTAATACGACCATTTGAATCAGTCACTTGCTGGTTGAGTTTAACCCACTGGTTATTGGTGTTTTTTTCTAAAACTACTTCAACCTGAGAAGAGGGTAAACCCGTTTCTAGATTTAACACGTGCACACTTAGCGGATTAGTTTGTGCAAATGTAGCCGAAGCAATAAATAACGAAGATAAAGCAATAAATGATTTAGTCATGATGAAGCTCCTTATGAGTTAAAAACGGTTTCAATAGCTTTGCTTGCGCATTGATTGTCATTTTGTGCGCCGCCAGCACCCGCAACTCCAATCGCGCCGATCACTTGGTTTTCAAAACGAACAGGTACGCCACCGCCTAACAAAAGTAAATTTGCTACGGTGGTTAAATTTTTTGTATCGGGGTTTTGGTTACTGTTTTGGCTTAAAACTAAGGTCGATGTTTTGGTCGATAACGCGGTATACGCTTTTTTCTCGGCAGCCATTAAATTATGCGGGCCTACCAACTCATGCCGCTCGGCAGTTAAAGTATTACCGCCACGATCTACAACAACGACCGCAATATTTTGATTTAGTTGTTTACATGCCTGTTTAGCACTGTCGGCTAGCAGATGGGCAGTTTTAAGATCTAACGAATAAACTTGATTCAAAGCAGGGGGCTGTGCAAAAGTACTATTTGCAAATAGCACTGTTGTGAGTAGCAGCCAGTTTATTTTGTTCATAATGATTGCCTCTATGTCGCTTTGAAAATCTTAAACAAATTGCCTAATTTCAAGCATGACAATCACATTACAAAGTTGTCATTTTTCTAATGAGTCTCTACAAAATGCGTATTCTTATTATTGAAGACGAGATCAAAATCGCCACTTATTTGGTCAAAGGGTTAAAAGAATCCGGATACCAAGCCGAGTGCGTACATTTAGGGCTACAAGGTTTGGAAATGCTAAAGAGAGATCAATATGACTTGCTTATTCTTGATGTGATGTTGCCGGACATAGACGGCTGGAGCGTATTACAAGTACTACGTCAGTTTTCAAAAATTCCGGTGATTTTCTTAACGGCAAAAGATCAGGTCATGGATAGAGTGAAAGGGTTAGAGTTAGGTGCAGATGACTACTTGGCTAAACCTTTTTCCTATATTGAACTGTTGGCACGTATTAAAAGTCTGTTAAGACGACAGCAATATCTGCAAGAAAACGAGCTAGCTATTAGTGATTTAAAAATGGATGTGGTCAATCATAAAGTATGGCGTAATGGAAACTTAATTGAGCTGAGCAAAACCGAATTTAATTTGTTGCGTTATCTGTTACTTAACAAAGAGCAAATTGTGACGCGTAGACAAATTGGTTCCGAAGTTTGGAATATTAACTTTGACACCGATACCAATTTTATTGATGTCGCTGTACGCCGTTTACGAAGCAAAATTGATGAAGGCTATGAGTTAAAACTCATTCATACCATACGTGGCTTGGGCTATAAAATATCGGTTAGCTTATGAACTTTAAATTTCTACGTTCGCTTGAAGTCCGTATTACATTATTGGTCACGCTTTGTTCTGCCTTAATTTTATGTTCCGTCGGCTTTATGACCTATTTAGGCATTAACCAGATTTTATTAAAGCAGCAAGATAAAGCTTTAGCGGAAAGAATTAACCGTTTGGAAATTTTGCTGCAAGATAGCGAAAATGTAGAGCAAATCATTGCGCGGCCTAAGCTGTATCAAAACATGCTTGGTAACCAAGACAACTTGTTTCTGCTTATTCATAAAGGCAAAACTTTAATTAATATCAATCCGCTCCATATTCAGCTACCACAGCTTGCACAGCGTAATAACCTTCAGTTTCAAGATTTAGCTAACAACTCATATCCAACGCGCATTGCTTGGAAAACCATAAAAATTAATAACGAGCCCTATTTGCTCATTGCAGGTAAACAATGGTCGGAACGCATCAATATTCTTTTACCTTTTCAAGAAAATCTCTTGATGTATGTGGTCGGGGGCGTGTTTGCAATCTTTGTGCTTTGCATTTTAGTGTGTCATTTAGGTTTACGGTCACTACAACAGCTTCGTAAGCAAACTCATTCTATTAACGTAAATCAGCTCCAGAAAAGATTAAACCTCCCAAATTCACCTTTAGAAGTTGAGCTGCTTTCTAAAGATATAAACCATATGCTTGAGCGTATCGAAAAGGGCTATACGCAGCTCAACCGTTTTTCTGAAGATATCGCTCATGAGTTTCGTACGCCTTTAAATAATCTGATTGGGCAAACCGAGATTGCTTTAACTGGCGAACGCTCGGTTGAGCAATATGAAGATTTGCTGGTGTCTCATTTAGACGACTACCACAGATTAAAACGCATGATTGATAGTATGCTTTTCTTGGCAAGAGCCGATCAGAAAATGGTGCTTGTAAACAAACAGGAAATAAACCTCCAAGACGTTATAAATGGCCTATGCCAGATTTTTGAATATCAAGCTGAAGATCAAGACTGTCATTTTAGTTTTAACTTAGAAGCTCAAACGTTATTTGCAGATCCTGAGCTATTTCAAAGAGCCGTTTATAACCTTGTGTTAAATGCGCTGGTTCATGGTGGTAAAGGGCGGACTATTTATATCGCAACTAAAAAACAAATGATTGAACATACGCAATGGGTGAGTCTGACTGTGGTAACGGGTGGGGTTTCAATTGCTGAACATCAACTTGAGCATCTTTTTGAAAGATTTTATCAATGCCACTCAAGCCGAACTGATGAGAGTCAGACTGGTGGTTTAGGTCTTTCTATTGTGGCTTCTATTATGGATTTACATCATGGCTCATACCGTGTTTATAACACGCTCAAGGGCGTGTGTTTTGAGCTTGATTTTCCAGTTTTAAATACATCAAAGACTCTAAATTAACGATTTAATAGTACTTCTTAATTTTTAAAATTCACACTTTGTTCACAACCCTCTGGCGTATGTTTAAACATATGAAATAAATAGAAGAGGGTAATGATGAAATTATTATTTAAATCACTGGTGATGAGCAGTGGTCTGGCCGTAGTTAGTCTAGCAGCCTCTTTGAGTACTTATGCAGGTCTAACGACTAACCCAGTGGCTGTTGATTCTATCGATATTAATCAATACGCAGGTAAGTGGTATGAAATTGCACATTTGCCTATGTTTTTTCAGCGTAATTGTATAGCCAATACAACAGCAACCTATTCGATTAACGCAGATAAAACCGTGGGCGTTTTAAATAGTTGTACGACTAAAAAAGGTGAAGTGATTTCATCTGAAGGTGTAGCTTATCCGCAAAATGAAGGTAACAGTAAATTAGAAGTAAGCTTTTTACCTTCTGGCCTCCGATGGATTCCTTTTACCAAAGGTGATTATTGGGTGTTAAGAGTTGATCCAGATTATCAAGTCGCTTTAGTGGGCGGACCAAGTACAGACTATTTATGGATTCTTTCTCGTAGTCCTCAAATTGATCAGGCGACATATAACTCCTATTTGCAAACAGCAAAATATTATGGCTATGATGTGTCCAAACTCATTAAAACAAAACAAACGAACTAATGAAGTTGCTGATTATGTTGGTTTTTAGATTTAGCTCATAATCTTGTGATCTTCACATAAAATTCATTGTGCATTTTCTAAATTAATAAATAAAGAAATGCTTTAGATCAGGAAGAATCAATGTCTAAATTTTTTCTACGCTGGATCGATAGCTGGTCAGATTCAGAAAATGCGCAGCTTACTAGTTCGGGTGAATATATCATTGAAAAGAAAATTCAATGGTTAAGAATCATACCTTTTATTTTATTGCATATCGCTTGTTTAGCCGCTTTTTGGGTGGGGGTGTCTTGGTTCGCTGTGGTCTTCATGCTTGGTTTTTATTTTCTTCGCATGTTCGCAATTACTGCTTTTTTCCATCGTTATCTTTCGCATAAAACTTTTCAAACCTCCCGTGTTGTCCAATTTATTTTTATCTTGATTGGAACCATGAGTGCACAGCGCGGACCGTTATGGTGGGCAGCACACCACCGTTATCACCATCACTTTACCGATACCGATCAGGACCCGCATTCAGCGAAAGCAGGTTTTTGGTATTCGCATGTAGGCTGGTTTTTGAACGAGCAGAATTTTGCCACTCGAAAAAAGGTCATTAAAGACTGGTTGAAGTATCCGGAACTGATTTGGCTTGACCGATTTAGCTTACCTATTGTGATTTTGACGGCCTTAGCAATTTACGGTTTAGGTTCATGGCTGGCGCAGCGTTTCCCTGCGTTGGGTACCAATGGCTTACAGCTTTTAGTGTGGGGATTTGTAATTTCCACTGTTCTGTTAACACATGCAACCTTATGTATTAACTCACTTGCTCATCGTTATGGCTCACGAGAGTTTAATACTCCAGATGATAGCCGTAATAATTTCTTTCTCTCTTTAATTACCTTGGGTGAAGGATGGCACAACAACCATCATTTTTATGCGGGTAGTGTTCGACAAGGTTTTCATTGGTGGCAGATTGATATCACCTTTTATATTCTCAAAGTCATGTCTTTATTTGGTTTGGTATGGGGGTTAAAACCCGTACCGAATAAAGTTTACCAATATAAAAAAATTAAAGATCTACCGATAGAAAAAATTGAAAATGGGGAAGTGTTATGAAGATTGCCATTATTGGTTCAGGTATATCGGGGCTTTATGCTGCTTGGAAATTGTCAAAACAGCATCAAGTTACGGTATATGAAAAAAATAACTATTTTGGTGGTCATACTGACACTCACGAGCTAGAGATAGAAGGTGCTAAAGTCGCGGTAGATAGTGGTTTTATCGTGTTTAATGACTACAACTATCCGTTATTTACCGACATGCTTAAAAAATTAGGCGTCGAAACTCAAAGTAGCGATATGAGTTTTTCGGTAAATAATCTGGTCAGTGGACTTCAATATAATCCTTCAAAAAAGTGGTCGCTGTTTGCGTGTCCACAGAACTTTTTAAACCGTAAATTTCTGCAAATGCTCTCAGATTTGCTACGTTTTTATGATGACAATAAAGATATAGACGTGGCAGATATTGATCCTAATTTATCGATTGAAGAATATTTAGACCTCCATAAATATAGTCATGAGTTCCGTTATGAGCATCTTTATCCGATGTGCGGCGCATTATGGTCGGCTCCCGTTGAGCAGGTAGGCCAAATTCCATATCGATTTGTGGTGAGTTTTTTTCAACATCACCGCATGTTACAGCTAAAAGAGCGGCCGCAATGGCAAACAGTTAAACATGGCTCGGCAAGTTATATCCATGCTATTCAAAAGAACTGCCCATCCCTTGAATGGAAATTTGCAGAAGTAAAAGCTGTGAGCCGTTCACCAGAAATAGTGTGGATCGAAACTTCAGAAGGGCGAGCACAATATGACTGGGTAATTTTTGCCAGCCATGCTGACGATAGCCTAAGTTTAATTAAAGATGCGTCAGAACTTGAACGGGAAATATTAAGCCAATTTGGTTATCAAGATAATCGAATGGTGGTTCACCGTGATCTTTCCATTATGCCTAAAAGCCGTTTGCAGTGGGCAAGTTGGCATGTACATGTAACGCCAATATCACAAGCTCAAAACGATGAGTACGACATACATTATGGTTTTACCTACTGGATGAATAATTTGCAGAACTTACCCTGCAAAACTCAGATTTTTTGTACTTTAAACCCGAATATGAAAATTAAAGCTGAAGACGTCTTGGTTGAGCGTAAATATCGTCATCCTGTATTTGATGCAAAAGCGATTCAAGCTCAATCTCGTTGGCACGAAATTAATGGGCAAAATCGGACTTCATTTTGTGGGGCATATTGGGGTTGGGGCTTTCATGAAGATGGGGCCCGTAGTGCAGCACGTGTTGTAGAGCAACTCTTAGCGTTATAAAAATAAATAAGGAGCTATCAAATGTTATTAAATAAACTTGCTATCGCTCCTGCGTTTATTCGTCATCGGCGTTATAGCCCCAAACCACACCAATTTACCTCGACCTTAAATTATTTGTGGTTCGATCCAGATCAACTAAATGAAATTACAAAAGATTGTTCACTCTGGTCGACGGATCACTGGAATGTATTAAAACTATCCGAAAATGATTTTTTAAATATGTACAGCGGTTCTATTAGGGAAAAAATAGAAAAAGCATTATTGCAAAATAACAACTTATATATGGGTTCAGATTGGCAAATCAGAGTATTGGCTTTGCCTCGTTGTTTGGGTTTTCGGTTTAATTCAGTCGTATTTTATTTTGTTTTAAGTCAAACAGGCCAACCGCTTTTTATTCTTAGCGAAATTACCAACACCCCGTGGAATGAACGAAAAGTCTATACACACGACTGTATAAAACAACAAGGTCAGGTGGGTGATTATCAGAGTTTCGATTTTAACTTTGAAAAGTCATTTCATGTATCGCCGTTTATGCCCATGCAACTCACATATAAATGGCGATTTAGTTTTTCCGACTTTCAAAATGTTATTCATATGCAGCTTTTTGAGGAACAAAAACAAGTCTTTGATGCCACTATGCGTTTTGAGCTTAATGCCATCACATTTCCTTCACAGCAATATCGATATGCTCTTATCAACAGCCTAGCGCCTTTTAAAATGCTGTTTTCCATATATTTAGAGGCATTTAAGTTGTGGCGAAAAAAAGTTCCATTTTATCGTCATCCTAAAAAGATCAAGGTAGATAAGACATGATAAAAACATTTCTTTATGGTGAAGATGACTCACTACCGTTACTGCTCAAGAGTCTTCTCAAACTACGTCATGGACAGATCACTTTTCAGGGCACGTGGAATGGGACGGTCGGTGAAGTTTCAGACTTACATGCTGTGATTGAAGTTCACAATCCTTTATTGATGGATCTTATTTTAAAAAATGGTGTTTTGGGAGCAGCAGAAGGCTACATTCGTGGTGACTGGAGCAGCGAGCACCTTGTCGAGTTGATTCAGATCTTGGCACGTAACCGAGCTGTATTGGACCAAATCAACCAGAATGTTATTGCTCAAGCGAGCCAGTTTTTGCTCAAGGCTTGGTATAGAAATAGAAAGAATTCTATAACGGGTAGCCGTAAGAATATTGCTGAGCACTATGACTTAAGCAATGACTTTTTTAAACTCTTCTTAGATCCATCTTTAATGTACTCAAGTGCAGTTTTTGAACATGAAAATATGACACTTGAAGAAGCATCTGACTTAAAAAAAGACATTATCTGTAAAAAGCTCGATTTAAAACCATTAGATCATTTGGTTGAAATTGGAAGTGGGTGGGGTGGTTTTGCAATTTATGCAGCTCAACACTATGGCTGTAAAGTGACCACAATTACTATTTCGCAAGCGCAATATGATGAAGCTGTTACTCGTGTAAATGAAGCTGGCTTGGCACATCGAATTGATGTGCAACTCAAAGACTACCGTTTGCTTGAAGGAAAGTTTGATAAGTTAGTGTCAATTGAAATGGTTGAAGCAGTTGGTGCGCAATATTTGTCGACATATTTTGATCAGTGTAAGGCATTGTTAAAACCGAAAGGTTTGGCATTTATTCAAGCTATCACCATTGAAGATTTTCGCTATAAAAAAGCACTAAATACAGTCGATTATATTAAACGCTATATTTTCCCTGGTAGCTTTATTCCTAGCATAGCGATATTGACCCAAACCGCCTCTGAAAGTGGTTTGAGGTTAAAACATTTAAATGACATTGGTCTAAGTTATGCACAAACAATTCATCACTGGAGAGAAAGGTTTTTAGCAGCCCGAGAACAGGTTTTGGCTCTGGGTTTTGATGAAAACTTTATTCGAATGTGGGATTTCTATTTATGTTATTGCGAGGGTGGCTTTAAAGAAGGCGTAATAAGCAATGTTCACTTGTTGTTTGAAAGTACCAGTTACTAACCCAAACACATCAAGCAAGGAGAATGCTCATGTTATGGAATTTACTGATTCTGGATTTACTCATCATGTTGCTGAGTTGGCTACTCGCCACTGCAAATGGTCGTGCTGGGATTGTGGACGCCGCATGGAGTTTCTGTCTGGCAGTAAACATTATTGTGTCTTCTTTACTCATTTCAGTTGCTCCTGTTGAAGTACGAATTTTTATTGGTCTTTTTAGTGGCCTATGGTTTTTAAGATTATTTTGGCATCTGTTAAGACGTTATCAATCTGAACAAAAAGAAGATGGCCGTTACGCGAGTATGCGTAAAGCGATGGGAAAGTTTCAGTATTTTGGCTTCTTCTTATTTTTTATCTTTCAAACACTTTTAGTGCTTTTGTTCTTCTTACCAATGTGGATGCTCCTCAATGTAGAAGCAACTGAATGGAGTAGTGGATATAAAGTCACTTTAGTGATTGCGGCCGTCATCATGGCGATTGCCTTTATTGGAGAGCAGCTCGCTGATCAGCAACTATACCGATTTAAATTAAATCCAGATCATCATGGCAAAACCATGGATCAAGGCTTATGGCGTTATTCACGTCACCCCAATTATTTTTTTGAATGGTTACATTGGTTTGCCTATCCAATCATTGGTTTAGCTGCGGGCCAATATGTATTGTGGATTTATCCGTTATTGATGTGGCTATTTTTATACTACGTCACAGGTATTCCATTTAGCGAAAAACAGGCAATTAAAAGTCGCGGTCAAAATTATCTTGATTATCAACAGAAAACATCAATGTTTATTCCGCGAAAACCCAAAAAATAGGTGCGCATATGGATTTTATCGTTCATCAGTCTTTGAAAATTGTTGAAAGTGGTGTTGTTCCAGACCATGCAATCAGGGCTGCAATTCGTGCTTTAAGCAAAAAGCGTTTAATTCAAGAAGGCCGTTATGACCCTGAGCAAGGGGCACAGCGCTATATGGATGTGCTTAATATGCTGAAGAAGAGCGAAATCGCTGTTGAAACAGACAAGGCAAACGAGCAGCACTATGAATTACCGACTGAGTTCTTTCAGGCGGTGCTTGGAAAAAGACTCAAATATAGTGCATGTTATTTTCCGACTAAAACAACAACTTTAGATCAGGCAGAGAAGCTTGCACTTCAGCTTTATTGTGAACGTGCACAACTCAAAAATGGTCAACACATTTTAGAGCTAGGCTGTGGATGGGGTTCTTTAACCTTATGGATGGCAGAAAACTTTCCACATTCACAGATTACGGCTGTTTCAAACTCTGCAACGCAGAAGAAGCATATTCTTGGGCAAGTAGAATTGAGAGGTTTGACTAATGTTGAAGTGCTCACCTGTGATGTAAATGTACTTGAATTAGATAAAGGCCAATTTGATCGTGTTGTATCGGTCGAAATGTTTGAACATGTCCGAAACTATCAACGTCTATTTGAGAAAATTCAGGGATGGTTAAAGCCTGGCGGCTTACTCTGGTGTCATATTTTTTGTCATCGCTTTTTGCATTATCCTTTTGAAGTAAAATCAGACTATGATTGGATGTCCAAGTATTTCTTTACTGGCGGTTTAATGCCTTCAACTTCAACTTTTCTACATTTTCAAGAGCATTTAGAGTTGGCTCAGCACTGGCAGTGGTCCGGTGAGCATTATATGAGAACTGCGAATGCTTGGCTTGAAAATATGGATAATCAAGAGCAAGAGCTTAAGCCGCTATTTAAAAAAATCTATGGAAAAGATGCCAATATTTGGTGGCAACGCTGGCGTATTTTCTTCATGGCTTGTGCCGAGCTTTTTGGTTTTGAACAAGGACAAGAGTGGGTCATTGGTCACTATTTATTTAAAAAGCGATCATTGTAATTTTGACAGCCTATTCCGGCGATAAAGATATGATAAGAACTCGAAACGATGGCAAAGCTAGTCATCCATTAGCCCAAATGTTCAATCGATATTATTGGTTGCAGATAGGTCTAATTGCCTTATCAATCGTGGTCGGGTTGGCATGTAGTGCTTGGGTGATTAAAGGCTCTTTACTTAAAACGGCTTTAGAGCAGGAAATGGAGCATTATTGGTTGCGTATAGATCGCAATCCCAATGCAGACCTGCCAGACACTAAAAACTTATATGGATATCGGTGGAATACACAGATCGCTCCTCAACCCTTTAAAGATATGCATTTAGAGAGTGGGGTACATCGAATCTTTATTGATGGTAAAGAACGTATGACTGTATACGGTGAGCGAAACGGCCAGCATGTACTGTTGGTGTTTGGCGAAAGTAATGTCAATAAGTTGGTCTGGTTATTTGGACTTGCCCCGCTCATGTTCAGTTTGTCTGTTTTATATAGCTTTTTGTGGTGGTCAAATCGAAGAGCGAGGCGCTATTTTTCTCCTATTACACGTTTAGCAAATGCGTTAGAAAATATTGATTGGGCACATCAAGACACACAAGCATCTCCATTTAAAGATATAAATACCAATGGCAATATGGAAGCAGAGTACTTAAAACAGGCTCTGGAAAAATATCATCAAGTTTTAAGTGAATTTATTCGGCGTGAAAGAGAGTTTACCGGCGATGTTAGTCATGAACTGCGCACGCCACTCACCATTTTGAAGGGTAATGTGCAACTTTGTCAGACCAAATATGGAGAAGACAAAGCTTTAACTCGTCTTCACAATACAATCGAAGATATGCAATTGCTCGTCGACACTTTACTTGCGATTGCGCGTAATACGGTAAAAAGTTTACCGTCTGAAAAGAATTTATTGTCTGAAATTGTGGAGGACTTAGTCGAAAGTTTAGAAGGCGTAAGTGTGAGTAAAGGTATACATATGCATATTCACCCAGACTCAGCCGAACAACCACGCTGGTTATATCCATCTATGACCAAAATGGTTTTAAGTAATATTTTGCGTAATGCTCTTAATTATTCCCAAGGTTCACAAATCGATATTATCCAACAAAAAAACAGCCTAATTATTGCGGATAATGGCATCGGAATTTCGTTACCAAATGATATGAAGGTTCAGGAACTTAGTGATTCACAACTCTCTTTAAAAGCTAAAGGTCATGGCATTGGGTTACAACTGGTACAGAAGCTTTGCAAACAATTAGGTTGGCGAGTGGAATTGTTTGATCGGCAATATTACTTAGCGACCCATCCTGATCTGGACTTAGAAATGACTACGGGTTTAATAGTTGTAGTTTATTTAAGTTAATCAGCATCATCTAAAGCAATTTTTAAACCGACACCTGCTACCGTGTGTAATAGTTTAGGGTCAAAAGGTTTATCTACCATTTTCCTTAAATTATAAATATGACTACGTAAAGCATCGCTTTCGGGCTCTTCATCTCCCCATAGTTCCATCATAAGTTCTTGTTTGGTTACCACTTTCGGAGACTGGCGCATCAAAATTTTTAATAGTTTAAATTGGATAGGTGGCAATTCGATACTGTTTCCAGCACGAACAACTGTTTGAGTTGCGCTATCAAGAATTAAGTCGTGAATCTGAATTTTATGATTGGCGACTTCACCCGCGGCTCTTTTAATTAAGGCACGAATACGCATCACTAATTCATTAAAATCAAAGGGCTTAACTAAATAATCATCTGTACCAGCAGTAAATCCTTTAAGTTTGTCGTCTAAGGTGTCTCTTGCTGTCAGCATCAGCACAGGAATATCAACCCCTTGTTCAGTACGTAGCCAATTACATAGGTCATAACCTGAACCATCGGGTAAGTTTATATCAAGAAGTAAAAGATGATAGTGCTGCGATTTAAGAAAAGAACGTGCTGCATCTAAATTACGGGCATGATCAATGACATAACCGTGTACTTCAAGAAATTCGCAAACGGTTGCCGCCAGTTCAAAATGGTCCTCAACCATGAGGATAAAGTGATTACCCATAAGATTTTATTAAGCCATTAATTTAATAGTTGTTGTTTTAATTTAGCATTAAATGGTTCAGCACCAAACCAGATTTTAAAATATTGATTTGCATTTGGATTATTTATAGAACCCAGTAGCTTCTGGTTTAATTTTAGCTCTAGTTTTTGATTTTCATGTTGATAAGAGAGACTATATAAATCTCCGCTCTTAATTGGTCTATAAAGGTCATTAATGTGATTAAGCGGAGATTTTGTATCAAATCCACTAATATTTTTCTTCAAATAATGGGCTGCTGCTCGTTTAAATGCCCATTCGGGAATATCTCGGTTATAGCTAAAATCCATTTTTATGCTTTGTTTTTGCCAATTTTTTAGGCAATCCTCAGCAAAGTAACTGACATTTCCTACTTTTTGACTCGTTACTGTTAAAGGTGCTGAACTACATTTTTTCAGTTCAGCCGCATTTGCGTGGGATGCAATTAAAATACCCAGAAGTATTAAGATTCGGCTTTTTTGAACGGCAATATCCATTTATAAACTCCTCCAAATACAGGTAAAGAACGATAAAGACCGTTTGCTGGGTCCCAGAAATCTTGTTGGAAAATAATTTTTTGTTGATCATTAATTTTGATTTGACTAATTCCATAAGAAGCCATGGTTTTTGAGCGCCCTAGCATTTTAAAGTCATAGGTCATGTACCAATGGATGTAGGCGCTATCTTGATGATGAGTTGCACTTATGAGTTTGACTGTGACGTTACTGACGCGTGTGTTCATACCCTCAAAGTGTTTAATCAAATCTTTTTTCTGAGAAAACTGTGAGAGGGTATCGTTGATATACAGTTGATCTGCATAAAGATCGCTTGCATTCTTTACAAAAGATGGTGTGCCCAAAGTGTTAAACGCAGCAACAAAGTGATTACCAATCTCTAGTGCTTGCTCATCATTTAATGTAACACCAGTAATTTGTTGTTCGGCTTTACCATAATCACCTGAATAACTAGGCACACTTTTGCATGCTGTTAGACCTACTAAGGTAATCAGCCCTAAGGCAGTAGTTATAATTTTCATGTATAAATCCTAGCCAACTTTATAAGATTAAATTAAAGAGCTAGTCGTGAAGTTTGCGTGAATTCTTGAGTTTTTCACGTTGAAGGGAAAATCACTGATTATTGTTCGCTTGTTTGAAGATATTTTGAGGTTCTAATATTTTTTAATATTAAAAATAACTAGGCTAAGAAAAGATAAACAGCAATTTTCTTCTAGTCATGCAAAAGAAGCTGTAAATTTTGCTTTAGAGCAAAAAACTAAAACTAACTCTGTTGCTGATAAGTCTGTATCAGTATGACCTAAGCTTTTAATTCTTTTTGAAGTAAGTACTGATAACTGCCCAATTTGTTGAAAGCCAGCAAATGAGAGAACCTGCTGTAACCATAGCCGTTCCTTGCCAAAAGCTGATTGATAACTCTGTTTGTAAAACCAACATGGCAAGCAAAGAAGAGATAATGGGCGTAAAGTAAGAAGCAACCACCAGCATGGTTGTGTTGCCATGAATAATGCCAATATTCCATGCTGCATAACCTAGCCCAATTGCAGTGGATGCGAAGACTAGAGATAAAGTTGTATTTAAATCGAGTGATGGCAAAACAACTTGACCACTAAAGAACAACTTTAGCCACAAAGTTGCAGCAACGCCAATAAAGAAAATAGAAATAGGGTTTTGCCCTTTACCTATTTTCTTAGTCAAAACGCAGTAAAAAGCCCAAATTATGGCACCTATAAATGCCAAAATATAACTTAGAGGATTGCTATAAAAGTTTTCAATAACTCGGCTTAGACTAAAACTTCCGTTTCCAGTTTGAATAAAAATAATACCGAAAATTGAAATGATTAAGCCTAAAATAATAAAAACATTAAATTTTAGCTCTCTAAAAATGACAAAAGCTAATACCGTCAAACTTGGCCAAAGGTAGTTCACGATACTTACTTCAATCGCTTGTTGTGCCGTCTTTGAATAAGCAAGAGCAAACGAAAAACATAGCTCATAAGCAATAAATAAAATGGCACCTAAAATTAAATATTTTTTAGAAATTAACTTAAAATTTGGCACTCTAAAAATAATAAGGAGTAGCAACGCACTTAAGGAGTAGATCAGTGTAATTCCAATATCTGGTCCAATCACGGTCGTGATATGTTTTACAAAACCCACCATTGAGGCCCACATTAGGATGGCACTTAGACCAATCAATGTTGCTAATTTTTTTGACATAGGAAATAAATGAACTTAATTAAACGCCTGAGCTACCGTGAAAGTTAAAAATAGTTAAAGTAGGTCAGGTTAAAGGAATTTTTAATTAAAAAATAGGCGAGATCGACAAAATTAGCTAATAAGTTATTATCAGTCAACATAAATACTTTACGTAATAATCCTAATGCGAAGTTTTAATTTGTAGTTATGATGAAGGGGATTTAAGTGCCTAGAAAACACTCGGTTATGTATTAAAATTTTTAAAATATAGACTGTACTGCTCAGCACAGTTAAATAAATAAACTATAAGTCTCTCTTCTAAAGCATTACCCTGTGCATATTGCGAAAAAATAAGAAATGGAGATAAAAGATGCTTACACGTTTTTTACTGCCGATTTTAGGCACGACCGTTGTAGTTCTAGTTACAGGGCGTGCTTCATCCTCTCAATATCCGATTGCCGAGAGTTATGGCCCCGAACCAAAGTTACCCGAACCAAAAACGAGCTTATTACCAACCGTAAATATAGCACCCGCGCAAGGGTGGCCAAGTGGTGTTATGCCAACTCCAGCAGAAGGCTTAAAAGTAAAAGCATTTGCTAAAGGACTTGAACACCCACGTTGGCTCTATGTATTACCAAATGGTGATGTGTTAGTTGCTGAAACAGATGCTCCTCCTAAACCCGAAGACAGTAAAGGCATTAAAGGTAAAATCATGACGTTTGTGATGAGACGGGCAGGGTCATCTCATCCGAGTGCTAACCGTATTACTTTACTCCGTGACACTAATGGAGACGGAGTTGCCGATCAGAAAACTGTATTTCTTCAAAATTTAAACTCACCATTTGGTATGGCGCTAGTCGGTAATAATTTATATATTGCCAATACGGATGCACTTGTGCGTTTTCCTTATCAAGAAGGCGAGACAAGAATTACTGCGAGTGGCACTAAAGTATTGGACTTACCTGGCGGTCCTTTAAATCATCATTGGACCAAAAATGTTATTGCTAATCGTGATGGGACAAAGCTCTATATTACCGTCGGTTCTAACAGTAACGTTGCTGAAAATGGTCTAGATCAAGAAAAAGGCCGTGCACAAATTATGGAGTTTGACATCGCAAGCGGGCAGTCACGTCCATTTGCAACTGGACTGCGTAATCCCAATGGTATGGCGTGGCAACCTCAAAGCGGTAAACTCTGGACGGTTGTTAATGAGCGTGATGAAATTGGTAGTGACCTAGTACCCGATTATATGACATCGGTTCAAGATGGAGCTTTTTATGGCTGGCCTTATAGTTACTATGGTCAACACGTAGATGTGCGAGTCAAACCACAAAATCCAGCAATGGTCGCTCGTGCAATTAAACCTGACTATGCACTAGGCAACCATACGGCTTCTTTAGGTCTTACATTTTATGCAGCCGAGCTGATGCCACAATTTAGAGGAGGTGCATTGATCGGGCAGCATGGTTCTTGGAACCGCAAGCCGCACAGTGGGTATAAAGTCATTTTTGTTCCATTTAGAAGTGGTCAGCCTTCTGGTCCACCGCAAGATATTTTGACTGGATTCCTCAGCGATAAAGGCAAAGCCTATGGACGCCCTGTGGGGGTAGCAATTGATTTTTCAGGAGCTGTTTTAGTCGCAGATGATGTCGGTAACACAATTTGGCGTGTTTCACCTGTTGCTGAAACAACCTATGAGACTCCATATAAAAAATAAATAGCCTATTTCCACGTTCTGAAATAGATAAATATTTATAATAACTAACCAATTAATCCTATTTTTGGGTTGATTGGTTAGTTTTATTTATATATTTATTTTTAGTCTGAGTTAAATAAGGTTCTTTTTACAATTAATAATTAAATTTTGTTAGCATGCGCGGCATAGAGAATAAGAACTGTTGATATGAATTATGACCGATCAATTAAGAGCAAGATTTGAAAATTTAGAGCTTAATGCGGGTTTAGGAAAAATTAGTGCTTTTATATCCATGGCATTAAGCTTACTTTGCTTATTTGGAGCTTTATGTTTTTTGTTTCCCAGTGTGCTGACAACTCCTGAGTTACGTCCACTTTATGCAAAGCACTATAGTCTTTTTTATTATGGACTGATCACAGGCATTATTATTAGCGCAGGTTTTGGAGCATTTAGTGCAATCATCCGACAAAATCGATATGGCTTTTATGGTTTATGCTTTGCACTCATCGCAGCAGTATTAGGCTGTGGTGTTATTCATGCTCCAGTCATTCCAAGCGTACCATTTTATGCAGGCATTGATTATTTTGTACTTACCCTAGTCATCTTGGCTTTTATTTTTATACCCCTTGAAGGCTTTTTTGCTAAAAACCCTGAACAAAAGATCTTAAGAGTGGGCTGGGTGACCGATATGAAATATTTCATGGTCAGCCATATTGGTATTCAACTATTTAGCTTCTTAACGGTTATGCCAATTCAGTATTGGATTACGCATTTACCTGATAACCCAATTGTGCCGTATGTTCAAGCTCAGCCAATTTGGCTGCAATTCATTGAATTGCTTATTGTGGTTGATTTTACGGTGTATTGGTTACATCGAGCCATGCATGAAGTTAACTTTTTATGGCGTTTTCATGCGATTCATCATTCGACTGAATATATGGATTGGCTAGCATCTTCCCGTTTACATGTTGTTGAAGTTTTAATGACTCGCTTTATTGCTACCCTACCAATTTTTCTTTTAGGGTTTCATACTTCTGCTGTTTTTGCCTATTTAATTTTTATTTCATTTCACGCTATTTTTATTCATTCCAATGTACGTTTTCGATTTCCATATTTACGTTGGTTTATTGCAACACCGGAATTCCACCATTGGCATCATTCTTCTGAAAAACCTGCGATTGATAAAAATTACGCTGCTTTTATTCCACTTTATGATGTTATTTTTAAAACCGTATATATGCCAAATCACTTGGCGAGCGTGTATGGAACGGTTGGCTATAAAATTCCAAATAGTTTTATAAAACAGTTTACTTGGCCATTTAAAAAGTATGTAAAACGTTTTTTAAAACGCTGGCGTGACCAGTAAATGTTAAAAAAAAGCCTCAGTTCGAGGCTTTTTTATATAGTTATTTATTTTTAAAATTTTTAAAAATCATGAAAAGGGCAACAAGTGATAGTAAGACAATAAAACAGATGTAGCTATTTGCTGTATGCATCAGTCCAAGCTTACCCACAAAATAGCCAGCTAAAATTGCAGGAATACTAAAAGCCAAATAACTTTCAACGAAAAATGCTGCCATAAGTCCAGCACGTTCTTCTGGAAGAGCCAGCGGCATTACACTACGAATGGCTCCCATAAAAGCCGTACCAAAACCAACGCCAGTAATAATAGAACCTAAAAATAAAACTACAGCATTAGTTAGGTTAATGGCGATGAATAAGACAATGGCACCAATAGCAATCGAGAGCGTACCGGTTAATAAAATACGAAAATTTGTCGACTTTCTAAGCGTTAATATACCTGCCGCACCGGAAAGGGCGAGCGCCATAAACATAATACCGTTTAGCCATGCCGATGAAGTATGGAAAATTTTTGCTAGTAAAGATGGCATGAGTGACAAGAAGAAACCACTGACCATCCAAAGTGCAATATTAATTGGGCTAATAGTTAATAAAGCACTTTTCGTTTGCGTAGGAATAGCCATCGCAGGCTTTAAAGAAGCAAGCGCACCAGCTCTTTTTTGTGCAGTCTCTGGGGTAAGAAAACTTAAAATGAGTTCACAAATAAGAAGAAAGCATAAGAATTCAAAAACAAGCTGTAAGGGGTGAGCGGAAAGCTGCAAAATAGAACAAGTCAGGAAAATCCCAACAGCCATACCTATCATTGGTGCGATACTATTAATCAGTGAGCCATGGAGCTTACTAAAATCTAAAATGGCTGCTCCTATAGCTGAAACAGCAAGCCCTGTTGCGATTCCTTGTAAACCTCGAGCGATAAATAACATCGAAACATCTGAAGCAAATAAGAAGAAGCTCATTGAAATAATTTGCAGAGAAATGGCTGCAATAATGACTGGTCGACGTCCAATATAGTCAGACAAAGAACCAATAATCAGTAATGATCCCAGCAGCGTAAAAGCATAAGTTGCAAAAATTAAAGTTAATGTGACCGGTGAAAATTGCCATATCTGTTGGTATAGGCGGTAGAGCGGCGTTGGTGCACTAGATGCAGCCATAAATGTCATAAGCGTAATTGTATTGAGTGTCAAAGCGCTTACAGAATCTAATTGAAAAACAGCTCTTGACCGTTTTGAACTTGAATTGTTCATAGAACATGAATAACATAAAAGCGAATATTTAGCTTTTATACATTATTTTGACACTAAAGCAAATCCTTAGCTTTAGTGTATTTTGTATATAGATATAAATATTTATAAATTTTTTGATCCCTTTACAGAGTTTATAAATGGCAAAAGTTGTTACTGGATTACGCCCTGGTGGTCGCAGCGAGAGAATACAAACTGCGGTACATAATGCTGTAAAAGAATTACAAAAAGATTTCCAGCAAAGCCAAATTACAATTCCAATGATTGCAGCACAAGCAGGAGTAACACCTTCAACCATTTACCGTCGATGGGGCGATATCAATCAGCTATTTTCAGATGTAGCTTTAAATGAACTCAAACCAGACATGGAGCCCAAAGATTTGGGTTCATTTGAACGAGATATCACAGCATGGGTTGAACAATATTTTGAAGAATATGCTTCTGAAGTTGGGCAAGATTTATTACGAGACGTACTCTATACGTCAAATTCGGATTCTAATAATGCGCGTAAATGTGAAACCTTAATTATTCAACAACTCGACATTATTCAAAATCGAGCAAAATTACGTAATGAGTTCACTATACCGAACCAAGAAATAATCGAGACTGTAATCGCACCTATGCTATTTCGTATTTTATTTACCAATCAGGAATTAAGCCTAGATTACATACATGGTCTTTTAAAACGCCTATTTGTTTAAAGTAATAGGCGTAACTCCCTATTTTTAGATAAAAAATAGCTCATTTAAATAGCTCACCAAATAGGGTTTTGTTTTTATTAAATAACTATATATCAATATTTCTTATTATTTAAAAACTAAATTCTCATAATTCAAAATAAACATGAAATTGTTTTAATCATTTATTTTAAAAATAGTGATTTTGTTGAATTAAAAACAAAAGATAAAAGTCCTTAAAGAAGTGGTTAATAAAATTAATTAAATAATAAACATGTGGTTAGGTGTGTTTTTAAAGTTTTTATATAAATTTTAATTTTAAATAATGTAGGAAAAGACAGACTTTATATATGAAAATATACATGGTTTTTAAATTTTACATTTTCTAAATTTATAACACAGGGTATTTTTTATTCTTTACAATGGCTTCACTTCCTTTAAAGCAGCTTGTGGTGCACGCTTTATATTTTATTTTTTTATCCCCATCGAACAGGTATTTAGATAATGGATTTCAATACCCTTGACCAAGAAACCGTACAGAAAAAACAGAAATTTCACCAAATTTTGTATGTACAGGTCATCTTTGCAATTATTTTAGGCGTTTTAATTGGTCATTTTTACCCTGAGCTTGGACAGAGCTTAAAACCGCTCGGTGATGCATTCATCAAAATCGTTAAAATGATTATTGCTCCCGTAATCTTTTTGACTGTGGTTACCGGTATTGCCAGCATGACGAACATGAGTCGGGTTGGACGCGTGACTGGTAAAGCAATGCTGTATTTCATTACTTTCTCAAGTCTTGCACTTGTGGTTGGTATGATTGTGGCAAACATCATTCAACCGGGTAAAGGTCTAAACATTGACCCAGCAACCTTAGTCAGCGATAAGGTAAATACTTACGTTGAGAAGGCTCATGCCACCAATATTACTGACTTCTTCATGAATATTATCCCGCAAACATTGGTAAGTCCGCTTGCTGGTGGTGAAATTTTGCAAGTTCTATTTGTGGCAGTACTATTTGGTATTTCTTTAGCTGCTTTAGGCGATCGTGCACGTCCAATCACTGATTTCCTAAATAACTTAACGGCACCAGTTTTCTACTTGGTTGGCATGTTAATGAAACTTGCGCCAATTGGTGCTTTTGGAGCTATGGCATTTACTATTGGTGCTTATGGAATCGAATCAATCGGTAATTTATTACTGTTGATTATGACTTTCTATATCACGGCTGTACTGTTCGTATTAATCATTTTAGGTGCTGTAGCGCGTTACAATGGCTTTTCAATTATTGCTTTAATACGCTACATCAAAGATGAGCTTTGGTTGGTTTTAGGTACAAGTTCATCTGAAGCAGCTTTACCGTCTTTAATGGATAAAATGCAAAAAGCAGGCTGTGAAAAATCTGTAGTGGGCTTAGTTATTCCTACAGGTTATTCATTTAACCTTGATGGCACTAACATTTATATGACTATGGCTGCTTTATTTATTGCGCAAGCATGTAATGTGGACTTATCTATTAGCGAACAACTTGCATTACTTTTAGTGGCAATGGTGAGTTCAAAAGGTGCGGCAGGGGTAACGGGTGCAGGCTTTATTACACTCGCTGCTACTTTGTCAGTTGTCCCATCTGTACCTGTGGCAGGTATGGCGCTCATTTTAGGTATTGACCGCTTTATGTCTGAGTGTCGTGCATTAACTAACTTAATTGGTAATGCATGCGCAACAATTGTTGTTGCTCGTTGGGACAAAGCTCTGGACAAGGATGTTCTAGATAAAGCATTAGGTAAATCTAAAACGAATTAATTATTTAAAATTTTAATTCGAAATAAAAAACCTGTAGCAATTGGCAATTTGGGAGAGGCGCCATGCTACAGGTTTTATTTTATCTAGTCGAAAATTTAATTTAAAAAACTATCTTGTATGTAAATGCTTAATTATGGGAGGCCAATATAAAATTTTCACAAACTCTCATATAGATCTACTTTGAAAGCAAAACTTTTAAGTTGCCTATACTGAAAATAGTATATGCAAAACAGCTCAAGCTTACGCTTTTAAGTGATCCTCAAACTCTTCACCTAATTGCATCGCTAAGGCGTTACCAGCCAAATCACACGTGACTAAGCCATACTCTTTTTTAAAACTGAAAGTGAAACCTTTTCCATCGGCCAAGTTTTTAACCGAATACCCTAATTTTTCTAACCAAATACGGAACGCAATTAAATTTTTAGCTTTAACAACCTTTTTCACGTGAGAACTCCTTCTTCTATCCGTGTCTTACACCTTATTTATTAATAGGGATTTACCTAGATTTTTTAAAGGGGGAAAACTTTGTTTTATTTTGCAACTTGTAAAAAAAGTAAAAGAGATAAAGTAATCTTCTTCATTTTATAAATTTATTCAGTTTTTATGTAATCAATTTTTGTACTAATAAAATGTAAGTATTTAATTTTTATGGTTATTTAAAAATAAAAAGATTAGGATAAAATTTAATCAAAATAAGTTAATTTAAAATCAATAAATGTAAAAAATAATTTCATGAAACATGCTTTATTCAAAAAGATACAGTTCTTAAAATGAAACTGTATCTTTCTATAGAGCCCATAAATTTAGAAATTATCTTTTAAACTACGTAAATGAGCGAACTCATCTACACTTTCAGCACGTAAAAATGGATTAGTTGCCAATTCAAGTTCAATACTACTTGGTAGGGTAATTTTACCTTCTGTGCGAAGCTTACGAACTTGTTCTGCACGTTCTTGTAAGGCATGATTTTCAGGTTCTACGCTTAAAGCAAACTCAGCATTAGAAAGTGTATATTCATGCGTGCAATAGACTTTGGTTGTGGTTGGAAGGGCTGCAAGACGATTTAATGAGTGATACATTTGCTCTGCCGTACCTTCAAATAGTCGGCCACACCCCATTGCAAACAAAGTATCTCCACAAAAGAGCGCATTCAACTCTTCAATAAAATACACAATATGTCCCAGGGTATGACCTGGTGTGGCAATAATCTCTGCCTTTAAATCATTAAATTTTAGATGGTCATCATGTTGAAGGGGATGAGTAATACCAGGAATTTTACTTAATTCATCTCTTGGACCATATACAGTCAGAGTAGAGTTAGCCGTTAAATCTGCAACGCCACCGATATGATCTTTATGCCAATGTGTAAGCCAAATTTGCTTTAAGGTTAAATGATGGTCATTGCAAAATTGAGTGACTAACTCAGCTTCTGTTGGATCAACTGCAACGGCTTCATGAGTTTCAGTATCTTCTAAAATCCAGATATAGTTTTGTAGGGCATTTTGCACATCAATAAAATGAATTCTATAACGCATTGTTTTATCCTGAAACCAAATCCAAAGAGTAACCACTAATTTTGATAATAACAGAAAATGGCATTAAGCCATGCACTCAACTTTTTAATGACAAGAGCTTATAAAAACAAAAAAGCCCCCGTTTAGGGAGCTTTCTATATAAATGACTTAACGAATCTTAGAGAGCCAGTTGCCCAAAGTCTGTACAATTTGGACTAAAAGCAAGAGGATAATGACTGTTAAAATCACAACGCTTGTATCAAAACGTTGATAGCCATAAGAAATGGCTAAGTCACCAATACCACCAGCACCAACTGCACCAGCCATAGCAGTCGCACCAATAAGGCTAATCGTGGCAGTTGTTAAGTTCAAAATAAGAGAACTACGAGCTTCAGGTAAAATAAAGCGTGAAATAATCTGCCAAGGTGTTGCACCCATTGCTTGAGCAGATTCGATAATTCCTTCATTTACTTCAAGTAGGGAAGTTTCAATAAGTCGGCCCATATATGGTCCAACATAAATCGTTAAAGGAACGATTGCCGCCCATGTACCAATCGAAGTACCTACCAAGAACTTGGTGAGAGGAATAACTGCAATAAGCAAAATAATAAATGGGAGAGAACGCAGAGCATTTACAATTGGGTTGAGTAAATGATAAATGAATCTGTTTGGTAAGATCCCTTCTGGGCGAGTTACAAGCAGAATAATGCCTTGGATGAAGCCCCAAATACCACCAAATATAAGCGCAAAGAACACCATATTAAAGGTTTCTTGTAAGGCAGTTACAAACTGGTCCATAGAAAGGGAACTGTGCCAGAAAGGCTGAGTAAGTTCAGTTAACCATTGTACGATTAAATCTCTCATACTTGATCTCCTGATTGAACTACGCTCACTTCATTTTTCTCTAAAAACTCAATCGCTTGACTGATCAACTGCGGGTCACCTAAAAGCTGTACAAACATTTGACCAATCACTGTGCCATTAATTTCAGTCATATTGGCAAATAAGATATTTAAACTAATATCATATTGTTTAATAAGTGACTGAATCACAGGTTCTTGAGCCGAACGTCCTAAGAATTGTAGGCAATAAATGCTGTGGTGATGTTGATTTTCTAATTGATTTAGAATGTTAACTGGCAACTGTTGATGTAAAACAGTTTGTATAAAGTTTTTAGTTGTTGGATGCTGAGGATTACTAAAAATATCAATAGTTGAGCCTTGCTCAATCACTTTACCAGCTTCCATAACTGCAACATGGTCACAAATAGATTCAATGACATCCATTTCATGTGTAACCATAACAATTGTGATTTTCTGTTCTTGATTGATTTTCTTTAAAAGCTCTAGAACTGATTGAGTGGTTTGCGGATCTAGTGCAGATGTGGCTTCATCACATAATAAAATTTTAGGATGATTTGCCAAAGCACGAGCAATACCCACACGTTGCTTTTGACCGCCAGACAGTTCATCTGGATAGGCATCTTTTTTATGCTTAAGATCAATAAACTCTAATAATTCATTTAAACGCTTTTCACGTTCTGCTTTTTTGTAATTTAGCAGGCGCATTGGCATTTCGATATTTTCAGCAACTGTTTTGGTTTGAAGCAAATTGAAATGCTGAAAAATCATACCAATATTTGCACGCTCCTGACGTAATGAACGTGCATCTAAAGCAGTGAAGTCCTTTTGATTAATAATAATCTGACCTTCATTTGGTCGTTCGAGTAAATTAATCAGGCGAATTAAAGTACTTTTACCTGCACCACTATAGCCAATAATGCCGAAAATACTGCCCTCTGGAATCTCTAAATTGATTTGATCGAGTGCGCGTATGGTTTGGCTTTTGAGCTGATAGTGCTTTGAAATGTTTTTAAATTGAATCATATCGTCAGAAACTATGCTTGAAAGAAAAAACAGGCAAAGATAATTTGCCTGTTTCACGTTTGGGCTATTATATTACTATTTAGCTTCTGAGAGATAGCTGATTGGTTTGTCTACGTCAACTTTTGTTCCACCAAAGTGTTCTTCAATGTATTTTTTAACAGCTGCAGTGTGGTAAAGCTTACCAACTTTTTGCAAGACAGGATCATTTTTACGTGATTCAGTAGTTGCTAGAACGTTTACACTAATTTTTGAGATTTGATCAATAGATTCATAGAACATAGAATCTTTGAGTACGTTTAAACCTCCCTCGAGTGCTATGGTATTATTTAATACAACTGCATCAAATTCATTTTTAAGACGTAATGCAGTTTCCATTTTGATTGGTTTGATGTTGATCTTTTTAGGATTTTCGATAACATCAATTGGACTGCCCTGAACAGGATTATAGTCAGCTTTAAGCTTGATTAAGCCAGCAGTTTGTAACAAGAGTAGCGCACGAGATTCGCTGGCAGCATCATCCGGGATTGAAATAATTGCACCTTCAGGAAGTTCTTCAATTTTTTTGTATTTACTTGAATAAATCCCCATTGGCTCAATATAAGTGGTAGAAACCGCTGCAATCTTATCCGGGTTTGAATTATTAAATACAGTAAGATAAGAATAAGCTTGGAATGCGTTCAAATCTACTTCTTTATTTGCAACTGCTGTATTCATTGAAACGGAGTCTGAGAAGTTTTTTACTTCTAACTTCAGTCCAGCAGCTTGGGTTTCAGGTAAAGATGCGATATAACGCCAAATGTCAGCATCCGAACCTGTAGAGGCAATTACTACCGTTTGTACTTTGGTACTATCATTGTTTTGTTCGGCTTGTTGAGCATTTTCTTGTTTGCTACATGCTGTCAATAATACTACTGACATGCTTAAAAAAAGGCTGATCAGCTTTTTCATTTAAAAAAGTCCTGATTAAGATATAGAACAATAACGATTGATCTATATCAATATGAAAAGAGAGGAGTTGGAATTACAACTAGTCTAAACTCTGTGATCTTTTTCTGGGGTTCCATAATTTGCTTGCATATTTTGGCTATAACAGAGGGTAATTGTTTAATAAACAAAAACTGTTTCCCCAAACAGTTCATCCCCAACAGTAGCCAAACGAGCATTCATAAATTTAGAATATTAAAAAACTCTCTACAGGCATAATTTGTAGAGCAAGTCTTTATGGAAATTATTAAAACAGCAGTGTCTGATGACAGTTACAACTATGTACTAATGATAGCAATAAAAATGTAGTTGATATAGAGGGCTTTTTTCTATTTGTTGATATCTTAATAAATCTTATAAAAATTTATATCATTTTCTTTTATTGGTGTACAAAATAAAAAAGCTCCCTAAATAGGAAGCTTTTTTTGCTAACTTTTATTCAGCTTTTTCACGTGCAATCGCGCGGTAACCGATGTCACTACGGTATTGCATACCTGTGAAAGTTACTTGGCCGCATACTTCTAAAGCATTAATTTGTGCTTCAAGAACGCTGTCACCTAAAGCAGTTACGCAAAGTACACGTCCACCAGAAGTCACAATGTGGCCATCTTCACGAGTTGCAGTACCTGCATGGAAGATTTTAGTATCTTCAGGTGATTGGCCGATACCAGAAATCACATCGCCTTTACGTACGCTATCTGGGTATCCTTCTGCTGCAAGTACAACACCGATTGACTTACGCTCATCCCACTCAGCTTCTTTTGGTAAATTACCTGCAATACCTGCTTCAACCAAATCAACAAGAGATGACTTTAAGCGCATCATGATTGGTTGAGTTTCAGGGTCACCAAAACGGCAGTTAAATTCAATTACGCGTGGTTGACCTTGTTCATCAATCATTAAACCAGCATATAAGAATCCAGTGTAAACATGTCCGTCAGCAGCCATACCATCAACAGTTGGACGCATAATTTCCGTCATTACACGTTCAAAAACATCTGGAGTTACAACTGGAGCAGGAGAGTAAGCACCCATACCACCAGTGTTTGGACCCTGATCACCTTCAAAAATACGTTTGTGATCTTGTGAAGTTGCCATTGGTAAAATATTTTTGCCATCAATCATACAAATGAAAGAAGCTTCTTCACCAGCAAGGAACTGTTCAATTACAACACGCGAACCAGCATCACCAAACTTATTACCTGCAAGCATGTCATCAATTGCTGCAAAAGCTTCTTCGTTGGTCATTGCAACGATTACGCCTTTACCAGCCGCAAGACCGTCAGCTTTAATAACGATTGGTGCACCATTTTTTTCAACGTAAGCTTTAGCTGCATCAACTTCAGTAAATACATCGTAAAAAGCAGTTGGAATGTTATGGCGTTTTAAAAAGTGCTTAGCAAATGCTTTTGAGCCTTCAAGTTGTGCTGCATATTGAGTCGGTCCCCAAATTTTTACACCAGCTTCACGTGCAGCATCTACTACACCATTTACTAATGGTGCTTCTGGACCAACAACAACGAGTTCAACATTATTTTCTTTAGCAAAAGCAATAATTGCTGGGTTGTCTAAAATATCAAGTTGAACGTTAACGCATTTTTCTTCTGTTGCAGTACCAGCATTACCAGGTGCAACAAAAACTTGAGTAACTTTGGCATCTTGCGCGATTTTCCATGCTAAAGCATGCTCACGACCACCGCTACCTAAAACTAAAATATTCATTTTTAATTTGTTCCTTAACTTTAATCCTTTTTCATCCCCCTCTATTTCTCGAAGTGGAGAGATAGTTCCATTATTGTGGAAAACCCTCCTGAATAAAAGGAGGGTTAGGGAGGACTAAATTTAAATTAGTGGCGGAAATGGCGCATACCAGTGAAGACCATTGCAATACCAGCTTCATCAGCTGCTGCAATGACTTCTTCATCACGCATAGAACCACCTGGTTGAATAATGCATTTAATGCCAGCTTTAGCCGCATTATCAATACCGTCACGGAACGGGAAGAATGCATCAGATGCCATAACAGCGCCTTCAACAACCAAACCAGCATGTTCTGCTTTAATTGCAGCAATACGCGCTGAGTTAACACGGCTCATTTGACCCGCGCCTACACCAATAGTTTGACGGTTTTTTGCATAAACAATAGCGTTTGATTTTACATATTTCGCAACTTTCCATGCGAAAATAAGGTCATCAATTTCTTGTTCAGTCGGTGCACGTTTAGTAACTACTTTAAGATCATCTTTAGTGATCATGCCCAAGTCTTGGTCTTGAACAAGTAAGCCACCGTTAACGCGTTTATAGTCAAGTTGTGGAGCGCGTGCATCAATTGCAGGTAATTCGCCACATACTAAAACACGAACATTTTTCTTCGCACCAGTTACTTCAAGTACGCCATCAGCAATGCTTGGAGCAATAATAACTTCAACGAATTGACGATCAACAATTGCTTGAGCAGTTGCAACATCTAACTCGCGGTTAAATGCAATAATGCCACCGAAAGCAGATTCTGGATCTGTTGCATAAGCTAAATCATAAGCAGCTTTAATGCCGTCTAAAGAAACCGCAACACCACAAGGGTTAGCATGTTTTACGATTACACAAGCTGGTTTAGCAAATGATTTAACACATTCAAGTGCAGCATCTGTGTCAGCAATGTTGTTATAAGACAATTCTTTGCCTTGTAATTGTTTTGCTGTAGAAACAGAAGCTTCTTTTGCGTTTGCTTCAACATAGAAAGCAGCAGATTGGTGTGGGTTTTCACCGTAACGTAAATCTTGTGCTTTGTTTAATTGAGTGTTGAACGTACGAGGGAATAAATCAGCTTCACCTTCGGTCTTACCAACGCGAGCGCCTAAGTAAGAAGCAATCATGCCATCATATTGAGCTGTATGTTCAAATGCTTTAACAGCTAAATCGAAGCGTGTTTCATAAGAAAGTGAACCAGCAGCTTTTAATTCGTTAATCACTGTATCGTAATCTGAAGCATTTACAACAATACCCACAGAAGCGTGGTTTTTAGCAGCAGCACGCACCATTGTTGGACCGCCGATGTCGATATTTTCGATAGCATCAGCAAGTGAACAGTTCGGTTTAGCAACTGTAGCTGCAAATGGATAAAGGTTAACTACAACTAGATCGATTGGATCAATGTTGTGTTCTTGCATAACTGCTTCGTCTAGACCACGACGAGCTAAAATGCCGCCATGAATTTTTGGATGTAGTGTTTTTACACGGCCATCCATCATTTCTGGGAAACCAGTATGTTCAGATACTTCAACAACAGCAATGTTATTATCTTTAAGCAACTTATATGTGCCGCCTGTAGATAATAATTCTACCCCTAAAGCTGCAAGGTTTTGAGCAAATTCGACAATTCCTGTTTTGTCTGATACAGAAATCAAAGCACGTTTAATAGTCATGATGTTCAAGTCAACAATTTCAAGTCTACGGATTAAAACCAATTAGAAGCATAAAAAAATGCCCACGACGTCGTGAGCATTTTATCATTTATTCACTCATTAAACCGTGAGCTTTTAACTTTTTGCGTAAAGTGCCGCGGTTTAGTCCAAGAATTTCTGCGGCACGTGTTTGGTTGCCACGAGTATATTCAAGAACTACAGATAAAAGAGGTTTCTCCATTTCTGCTAGCACCATGTCATATACCTGAGATGGTTGCTCACCTTGCAATTGTGCAAAATAATGACGAACTGCGCGATCCACGTGGATGCGAAGAGCAACATCAGATTGTGCAGTAAAAATAGGAGATTTGCTATTCATGCGAGTTAATCCGAAAATCAAATACTAGCTTGGGTAAAGTAGTATATAAATGTGGTCTAAAAATACGGAGTCCTGTTTTAGATCCTAAAACAGTGACTCTAAAACATAAGAACAATTAGCTTGCCATAATTCTTCGTATTGAGTAAAAAATAAGCGTAACAATAGTTAAATATTTGTTACAGCCCCCTCAAAAACAAAAAAAGTTAGGCTATGTGCTTAATGTAGAAAAGCACACATGCTTAACAGTATATTTTTTGAATTGAGAGCGAGGAGTATATGAGTCAAAGCTTTCGTGGCGCGTATCATACCATTGTCTAGGAAAAAGTGAGCAAATTAACTGCATTTTTTTTTAATTTTTTTTCACTTTTTTTACAATTTAGGGGTGGACAATTTCTAATCGATAATTTACTAGGCTTTTTTTGCTTTTATTTAAATCAAATTGAAATCTAAAAGGTGTATTAGTGGGGATGCGTTGAATGCCACGTAAATTCTCAACCAAATATTCCTGCGGTTGAAAAATGATTTCTTCTTGCTCGTCTTCTTTACCAAAACTTAGTTTTAGATTAGGCAACTCAATACTTTTATTATTTTGATTGATTAGAACACCAGAAAATTGGGTATGTTCTGTATCAACTCTACGTAGTTTTACCTTTTCTATATAAAAAAGTTGATATTGTTCAGCTGACTTACTGCAATGCAATATTTGACAGACATAATTAAATGCATGACTAATAGCAGGACTCTGCTGCATGAGTTTCGGGTTGAACCAGAGAATCTGAAAAGTAAAAACCAAAATCAGTATCAGATTCGCAAAACTCCAAAGCGTATAGTACAACCAGCTATGCTTTTTACCATTATCTTGTTCAGGTGAAGTTGCTTGTTCAGCTAAGTTGAGGTTGGGGAGTGCATTGATTGGCTCGTTATGAAAGTAATTTAAATTATTTAAATACGTCAAAAGATCAATATTAGAGTTTTCAACTTTTTGATCAAAGATATCTAACACATGTGAATGAGTCATATATCGTGTTTGAATCGAGCCGTCAGCTAAAACAGATGAGTTTGTTGCTTCTGGAAGTTCAACATTAACTAAGTTGGTTAGAGCATTAAAATTTAAATTACATTTAGGGCAACAAACCATGCCCTGAGCAACAGTTAACTGGGTCAGAGAAACTTTATAAACTGTTAAACATTTAGGGCAGCGGGTTTGTTTTTCATTCATGAGTTAAATAGTCTCAATTTATTGTTTTGCGTTTTCCTGATATGCGACACCAGTTTTCTTCGCGCTTTTCGACGTCTAATATATCAAAAAATTCAGAATAAACACCTGAAACATCAGCTACTTGCTCTTCAATTACACCAGCAAGTGCGAACTCACCATCAGATTTAAGTAATTTTGCAAACTCTGGCGCAAGTGCCATTAATGGTCCCGCTAAAATATTTGCCACCAAAACGTCTGCTTGTTGAGGTTTGAATTCTTGATCAAACTCTTCAGGAAGGCCAACATATAGGCGATCTAATACCCCATTAAGTTCAGCATTTTGTTTTGTTGCTAAAACTGCTTGTGGATCGATATCTGTCGCAAATACTTTTTTAGCGCCTAATAATAAAGCTGCAACACCTAAAATGCCTGAACCACAGCCATAATCAATGACGATCTTATCTTTTACATCGGTTTTACCTAACCATTGTAAGCATAAGAATGTACTTGCATGGTTGCCTGTACCAAAAGCAAGGCCTGGATCAAGTTTAATATTGGTAGCATCTGCTTCTGGTGGTTCTAACCATTCTGGCACGATCCAGAATTTTTCCCCAATTTGAATCGGTTCATAATAATCCATCCATGCGCGTTCCCACACTTGGTCTTCAAGTTCTTCATGACGCATAGGTACATTTGGAAGCTGAGCTTTTAAGAAAGCTTCTAAAGTGTCAACATCAATTGGGTCTTGTTCGTCTTGTTGATAGATACCTGTAACAATGACTTTATTCCATAAAGGTGTTTCACCTGGTAATGGTTCAAGTAGAGCCTGATCTTCGGCATCATCCAGAGTTACGCTTACCGCACCTAGAGACATTAATAGTGTTTCTGTGAATTCAACTTGTTCTTGATCAACGGTAATGTGTATTTGTAACCACTTCACGAAAAGGACCTAAAATTTTATTTAAAGGCATATTGTAGCTGACTAGGAGGCTTTAAAAAAGAAAACGGCCCATCTTTAATGGACCGCTTTTGAAAATGATGATCTGGTATAGAAGAAAACAAAGTGATTTCTTTATACCTTAAGTCAAAACTATATTAAGGAGCAGGGGCTTTAAATTGTAATTTGCCATTTTCATTTGGTTGGCAAGTACCATTAAAGGTTACCCCATTATGGCTGTAAGACACCCATTCGCCCTGACGTTTTTTAGCACAAGCTCTCAGTTCTTTTTGCGTTACTGATGTACCTGACTCTGTAGCATGCTTAGTTGTTTTAGCAGTATGAGTCGATTTAGCCGTATGATTAGTCGCAGCGTGGGTCAACGTTACGCCTGAAAAGCAAAGGAGAGATGCGGTTAAGATTTTTAACATGGTACTTTTCATTTTGTGTTCCTTCTAGTTGCGTTAGTTTTAAAGTCATAGAAGTGCTGTACAATTTTTATTCTAAAATGAAATATTTGAAAAAACATTCACTTTGTATTGAATTCATGCAACAAAATGTCAAAACATGTGGTGTAGCGTAAATCATGTGATGACAATTTTGTAATTATGTACATCAATAAGCAGATAATTTTGCTATAATGTTCCGTCTTTTTTTTCTGGTGTTTTTGTACTCATGCACTATCCTAAAGTTTATGATGTTATCGTTATCGGTGGCGGTCACGCAGGTACGGAAGCGGCACTTGCTGCGGCGCGTATGGGACGACAGACTTTGCTTTTGACCCATAACATTGAGACTTTGGGTCAGATGAGCTGTAACCCAGCAATTGGTGGTATTGGTAAATCACACTTAGTTCGTGAAATTGATGCACTTGGCGGCGCAATGGCTTTGGCTGCCGATAAAGGTGGTATTCAATTCCGTATTTTAAACTCGCGTAAGGGTGCGGCAGTACGTGCAACGCGTGCTCAGGCTGACCGTGTTCGCTATAAAGCTGCGATTCGTGAGACTTTGGAAAACCAAGCAAATCTTGATATTTTCCAACAAGCGGCCGATGACCTGATTGTTGAAGGTGATACTGTTAAGGGTGTTGTTACCCAAATGGGTATTCGCTTTGACGCAAAAACTGTTGTGTTGACTACAGGTACATTCTTGGGTGGTGTTATTCACGTTGGTTTAGAAAAATCAAGTGGTGGTCGTGCAGGAGATCCTCCTTCTATTGCTCTTGCTCAACGTCTGCGTGAATTAAAACTACCAGTAGGTCGTTTAAAAACAGGTACTCCACCGCGTATTGATGCCCGTTCAGTTGATTTCTCTGTCATGACACCACAACCAGGTGACTTCCCGTCTCCAGTAATGTCATTCATGGGTGACGCTTCTATGCACCCTGAGCAAGTAAACTGTTATATTACTCATACAAATGAAAAAACCCACGACATTATTCGTGGCGGTTTAGACCGTTCACCAATGTATACAGGTGTCATTGAAGGTGTAGGTCCACGTTACTGTCCTTCAATTGAAGACAAGATTCATCGTTTCTCTGATAAAGACTCACATCAGGTATTTTTAGAGCCAGAAGGCCTAGATACACATGAGCTTTATCCAAATGGTATTTCAACTTCATTACCATTTGATGTTCAGTTTGAGCTTGTACGTTCAATTCGTGGTATGGAAAATGCCCATATCTTACGTCCGGGTTATGCAATCGAATATGACTATTTCAATCCACAAGCATTGAAATTTACCCTAGAAACCAAAGCAATTAACGGTTTGTATTTTGCTGGGCAAATTAACGGTACTACCGGTTATGAAGAAGCGGGTGCCCAAGGTTTGCTTGCAGGTTTAAATGCTGCGCGTCGTGCATGGGAACAAGAAGAATGGACACCTAAACGTGACCAAGCTTATATGGGCGTATTGGTTGATGACTTGATTACTTTGGGCACAAAAGAACCATACCGTATGTTTACTTCACGTGCGGAATATCGTTTGATGTTACGTGAAGATAATGCCGATCAACGTTTAACAACTATTGGCCGTGAGCTTGGTTTGGTTGATGATGTTCGTTGGGCTGCTTATTGCGAAAAAATGGAAGCAGTTGAGCGTGAAACATCGCGTCTACAGCATTTGTGGGCAGCGCCTAACAACCCAATGGGTAAAAAGTTTGTCGAAATGACTGGTGCTGACTTGAGTAAAGAATGTAGTGCGATTGATTTACTCAAACGTCCTAATATTAATTTTGCTCAAATTGCAGAGCTTACGGGTTCAGAAGTCTCAGAACAAGTTGGTGAGCAAATCGAAATTGCTGTTAAATACGAAGGTTATATCAACCGTCAGCATGAAGATGTAGCTCAATTAAAGCGTCTTGAAGAAACTAAAATTCCTGCCGATTTTGATTATGATGTCGTTTCTGGTTTATCTCGTGAAATTACTCAGAAGTTAAAAACTGTTCGTCCGGAAACATTAGCTCAAGCGAGCCGTATTCCTGGTGTTACTCCAGCTGCTGTTCAGCTAGTAATGATCACGATTCGTAAAAATAACATGATGAAAAAAACAGCTTAATCATTTAAGTATATAAAAAAGCCCAGTTAAGACTGGGCTTTTTTATTTTCTGATCAAAAAATATATTAAAACTTCCTAAGGAAGAAAATAGATTTCACTTCCTTTTTTTCTTATTTCACATGTTTAAAAGCGAAGGTTATATTGAATTCACGTTCAAACAAGAGGGCTTTAAACATGACAATGAAATCAATTCGCTACAATGGATATGATTTGGCATGCCAATGCTCATGTTCAATATAGCGCAAAAGAAGAAGCAGATCAGTTTTGGTGGGGGAGAACATATTGATCTGAAAATAAATAAAAGTATAAATGCCAATATAAAATTAAGAAAATTACAATTCAAAATCTAAAGAGAACCATATGGTTCTCTTTTTTATATCTACTGATTATTTGCTCTCAGTTTCGATTTCTCGTACTGCATTGTGTACTTGAACTGGTTCAATATGTAGCAACTTTTTACCGAAACTTCGTAACCACCAGACGAGTTGAGATGTAAAAGGAACAGTCGCCGTAACTTCGACAATGTTTTCTTCAATTGGAGTAATAGTCTGGTCTTTACTTAACTGACTTTCATAAAAAGTTTTGGCAGTTTGTTCGGTCATGGTTAAGGTGAGTTGAATAGACTCCGTAGGCTGGTTGTAATCTACTCTAAAGCCTAAAGCACCCGAGTCAATATAATGGTCAATATCAAAATTAACGGGATGGAGCGCACGACTTTCTAAAACCTTAGCGGATTTGAAGCGGTGTAGAGCAAAGGTTTGCACTTCAGTTTTGTCGTGTCGGGTGCAAATTAAGTAAATAACAGCACCTTTTTGGACCAGCGCGAGTGGATTTAAAATATAAGTTTTATCTTCACCTTGATTTACGCGTGCCTGATAAACACATTCAATTTGTTTGTCTTGTAATAAACCTTCATAAATTGCCTGTTGAGCAGCACGGTCGACTACAGGTGGAATGAGTGGTTGGCTTGCTGGCACAATCCGCACACGATTAATCCATTGCCTTACATTATTTTGTGTAGAAAGACTGCGTTTTGCTAAATCAAACCAAGGTCCCATCTCATCAAGTAGGCTTGGTGGGAGCAAATGTTTAAGATGTTCTTCAACCATCATAAAGGTTACTGCTTGAGAGCTTGTCATATGTGGTAAGCTTTGAATTGGTGCATCTGATTGCCAACGCCAGCCTTGAGGCACAGCTTTGTTACTTTCAATTGGAAAACGCTGAGCAATTTGATTTAAATCACGCTGAATTGTCCTTAAACTGATTTCAATACCTTCACGCTCAAGCATTTCTTGCAATTCTCGAGTCCCGATCCATTTACCGGTAGGAAGGCGAGATAGAATCTGCCACTGGCGATATAAACTATTTGAAGTTTCTTTTTCTATTACAGACATAAGCGTAATACATCTATATCCAATTACTTTGGTGTCAACACAATAAAAAAACTTTACACATTTAGCAAGTTTGTCAGATTCGGTTTATGGCTACTTTTACAATCAATGCTAAAATTTAGAAGAAAGTTATAACAATGAAAGCCAATAAGCATTATAGATATATAAGTGGCACTGAAATTGCTTATTTAAAAATGAAATATAGATAAATGATAAGACGAGGTTGCTATGTCAGAACAAGAGAAAGACCTACAAGCCGATATTGATTATTTTTTACAAGAGCAGGCGACCAACGCATTACTTAACCAAACTTCGTTTATAGAAAATCTTTCGGTACAGACGAACTTATTTGAACAGCTAAAATCGCAGTTTTTTAACGAAATGCTAGATGATGTGACATCTAACGGTGCCGCTTCTAAAAAAATTGAGCAATGGTTGAGCATTCGCACTTTAGATGAGCTTAAACAGTTAAATACGGAGGCCAAACAACATTTTCTCTATCACGGTATTACATTTAATGTTTACGGTGATAAAGAGGGCGCAGAGCGAACAATTCCTTTTGACTTAATTCCAAGAGTAATCGAAAAAAAACAATGGGAGAAAATAGCCGCTGGCTGTGCACAGCGAGTGAAAGCTTTAAATTACTTTTTAGATGATATTTATCATGGGCAGCATATTTTAAAGGAACAGTTAATTCCAGAAAGTCAGATTATTTGTCATGAAGCTTTTCAGCCGCTTATGCTCAAGCATACGCTCAAAGGTAAAATTTATTCTCAAATTAGTGGGATAGACATTATTCGTGACGGTGAAGGTGAGTTTTTTGTACTGGAAGATAATTTAAGAACGCCTTCTGGTGTATCGTATATGATTGAAAGTAGAAATATTAGCCAACAACTTATGCCAGAGCTTTGTGCTGCTAATAATTTACAAGGAATTGAACACTACCCAAACTTATTAAAAGAAATACTTCAAGAAAATTCAGATATTGATCGACCTTTCATTGTGGTTTTGACCCCAGGGCGTTTTAACAGTGCTTTTTATGAACATGCCTTTTTAGCACGTGAAATGGATGTGCCACTGGTCACTAACCGAGATTTATTCGTAGAAAATGATCAAGTATTTGTAAAAACAATTCGAGGACGTCAAAAAGTTGATGTGATTTATCGCCGTTTAGATGATGATTTTTTAGATCCGCTTGCGTTTAGACCTGATAGTGCTTTAGGTGTAGCGGGCCTAATGTCTGCTTATTTACAGAAAAATGTAGTGATTGCTAACGCACCCGGTACTGGAGTAGCTGACGATAAGTCGATTTATCCATATGTTGACCAGATGATTCAATATTATTTGGGAGAAACACCAATTCTGAAAAATGTACCCACTTATCAGTGTCGTGAAAAAGAACATTTAGACTATGTGCTAGCTCATCTAGATCAATTAGTGATTAAGGAAGCTCAAGGATCTGGTGGGTATGGCATGTTAATTGGTCCTAAGGCGAGCTCATGTGAAATTGATGAATTTAGACGAAAACTGATTGCTACACCGCATGAGTATATTGCACAGCCAACTTTAGCTTTATCTGTTGCACCGACTTTAACCACATCAGGAGTGGCTGAGCGCCACATCGACCTACGCCCGTTTGTATTGAGCTCTCCATATCGCACAGAAATTGTGCCCGGAGGCTTAACCCGAGTAGCCATGCAGGCAGGATCTTTAGTCGTAAACTCCTCACAAGGGGGAGGTATTAAAGATACATGGGTCGTTGAAACGCTACATTCCTAATGGCTGGTTAAAGAGGACATTTATGGTTTTACTCAATTCGAGTGCGCACCACATTTATTGGTTGGGCCGTTATTTAATGCGGATTAAATTTGCTGTATCACACTTGCCATTTACAGATGATGAAAAAGCAACTCAATTTGCAGCAGCATTTGGGCTGGTCATTGATCAAGCAGAATTACTGAATTGCTATATGTTAGATACGAAACAAACATATTCGTTACTGAACCAATTCGTTATTGCTAAAGATAATATTCAGGAATTAAGAGGAATATTATCTTCGAGCGCTTATGCGGAATTGAATCATACGATTAAGTCTATTCAAGCTCATCCTAATTCATTAAGACAGGCTCTAACTAAATGTAAGCAAATACTTGATGCTGAACATGAAGATATAGCGTTATTCTTACATTTAGGACAAAAGATAGAACAATTCGATATACAACTACGTTTTCAGCAAGATCTTACAGGTCTTTTACAGGAGCTAGATAAATTACTTCAACGGTTGAATGATTTAGAGTGGAATAGACTTAATCAATCGTGGCAATTATTAAAAGATCATCCGACTTGGGATGCTTATTATAATTTTACTCAGCAGCTGGAATATATGTTCGAGGCATGATTATGAAATTGATGGTTAATCATCAAACGCATTATAACTATACTGAAACTGCGAAAAACAGCATTCAGTATATTAAAATGATGCCTCAAACATCGCTGCATCAACATGTTGTAAATTGGGCAATCAGTGTTCCTGGTGATAAAACACTGAAAAGAGATATTTTTAATAATGTCTGGTTAACTGCTACTCAGCGTTATGAATATCAACATCTCACTTTCATGGCGCAGGGTATTGTAGAGCTTCTAAATACAGAAATAGGTGGGGTAGATGTACCTATACCAACCAATCTATTTCTTCAAAGTACAGAAGTGACTAAATATGATTCTGAAATGTTGGATTTTGCCCAGAAAATTGTAACTGTTAAAGATCGACAGCATATTGCCTTGCTTAGCGAAAATATTTTGCAAAAGATGCCATATCAACCAGATAGTACATCTGTTCATACCACTGCTACACAAGCTTTTCACACAGCTCAAGGGGTATGTCAAGATCATGCACATGTTTTAATCGCTATGTGTCATGCGTTACAATTACCAGCACGTTATGTCTCTGGTTATCTATTTGATCAAAACTATCCGCACCTAGCCAGTCACGCTTGGGCGGAGGTATTTTTAGATAATCAGTGGTATTGTTTTGATGTAAGCAATCAATTGTTTACGCCAAAGCATCATATTTATCTGGCAGTTGGTCGGGACTATCTTGATGTTGCCCCAATTCGGGGGGTGCGAGAGCAAGGTGGTATTGAAAATATGATGTCTGTGGTTCAAGTGCTGGCTTGTTGAATGTAAAGAGAACGAAATGACCTATTGTTGTGCGCTGAGATTAGAACAGGGTTTGGTGTTTATAAGTGACACTCGAACTAATGCCGGGGTCGATCATATTTCTGTGTTTCGTAAATTGCATACTTTTGGTGTGACGGGAGAGCGGTTTATTGCACTGCAAACAGCAGGTAATTTGGCAACGACACAAGCGGTTATTGGACATTTGCAAAATGCGCTTACTTTGCAGCAAGAGCCTAATTTATACAGTATCAATACCATGTTTGAAGTGGCCGATTTAGTCGGTAAAACTTTAAAAAATGTTTTAGAAGATATTAGCTCAGATACTCAAGAACAAATGAATTATGCTTGTAGTATTTTGGTGGGTGGGCAAATTAAAGGCGGCGATATGCAGCTTTATAATGTTTATCCGCAAGGCAATTTTATTTGTGCTACAACGGATACACCTTACTTTCAAATTGGTGAAAGTAAATATGGTAAGCCTATTTTAGATCGTGCTTTATATTATGCGATGCCGTTGGATGATGCACTGCGTTGTAGTTTAATCTCGTTTGACTCAACACTGCGTTCTAATGTTTCGGTAGGTTTGCCATTAGATGCGCTGGTCTATAGCAAAGATAGTTTTGTGATCCCTATGGGTAAACGAATTAGTGAAGACGATCCGTATTTTTCACAAATTAGTCGTCAATGGTCGGATACTTTGCGCCGTGGTTTACAAGAAATGCCAAAACCTACAGATGATTACTGGCGTTAAAAGTGATTTCAAATAAAAAAAATCCAAGCTTGCTTGGATTTTTTTTATTTATTCAATTATTAAGAGCTTTGACGGACTGGACGAGTACTTAAGCGGCAAAGTAGTTCATAACCAATTGTGCCGTTTGCTTCAGCGACATCATCAACCAAACGTTGATTGCCCCAAAGTTCAACTTGGGTACCAAGCTTTACTTGAGTATTTGTGACATCAATTGCAATCATGTCCATACTTACACGACCGACCACTGGACAAAGTTTGCCATCAATAGCAACAAAGTTTTGCTTTACATAAGCTCGTGGATAACCATCCCCATAACCAATAGAAACTATTGCGATTTCCATAGCCTGTTGAGCGCAAAAAGTAGAACCATAACCAACGTGTTCACCAGCTTGAATGTGGTTTAACGCGATAACTTCTGCTGTGAAAGTCATGACTGGTTTTAAATCAAGCTCATGTACTGTTTTATCTGCAAAAGGTGAAGCACCGTAGAGCATAATACCCGGCCGTACATAGTCAAAATTCAGTTCTGGCCATTTAAAAATAGCAGCTGAATTACAGCAAGATGCTAAAACTGGATCACAAGCTTGTTTAACATGCAAAAATTGCTGTTTTTGCTGCTCGTTTAATGGGTGGTCTACATCTGCGTTTGCAAAATGCATCGCGAGTACACATGTGAAACCTTCAGATTTTAAAGTTTTAATCACTTCAATAATTTCAGGATTTTTAAAACCTAAGCGGTTCATACCGCTATTTAGTTTAACCCAAACTTTTAAGCCTTGAGCGATATAGGTTTGTTTGTGTTTAATTAACCACTCAAACTGTTGTTGATGGTGAATTACACATTCAAATTTTTCTTCAATTGCGATAGGCATTTCATCTTCAGAAAATACTCCCTCAATTAAAGTCACGGGTTGCGTGAATCCGAGTTGTCGGATTTCTAAACCTTCTTGTAGACAGGCGACACCAAAGGCATCTGAGGCATTTAAGGCTGCTAAACAGTCTTTGACTCCATGTCCGTAAGCATTAGCTTTTACCATACTTACAATTTTTGAATTTGCTGCGAGTTGTTTGACACGGTTTAAATTATATTGAAGCGCTTGGCGATCAATATAAACTGTTGCTTGACGCACCCTCATTTACTCCTTTGGGCTAGAGATAGAGCTTATTCTTCATCATCATATTGGCTGTAATACTCAGGAGAGAGATTACTAAATCGGGTATATTGGCCTTCAAAGGCAAGACGAACAGTACCAATTGGACCATTACGCTGTTTACCGATGATAATTTCTGCGGTGCCTGCTTCTTTAGATTCTTTGTTATAGACTTCGTCACGGTAAATGAACATGATTAAGTCGGCATCCTGTTCAATCGCACCCGATTCACGTAAGTCAGACATTACTGGGCGCTTGTTTGGTCGGTTTTCCAGACTTCGGTTAAGCTGAGATAGTGCAATCACAGGGCAGTTCATTTCTTTAGCTAAAGCTTTTAAGCTACGTGAAATTTCCGAGATCTCGCCAACACGGTTGTCACCCATACCCGGAACTTTCATGAGCTGTAAATAGTCGACCATGATACAGCCGATTTTACCATCATGCATTTTGGCAACGCGGCGAGCACGGGCGCGGAGTTCGGTTGGAGGTAAGGCTGATGAGTCATCAATATACAAATGCATTTGCTGAAGTTGCAGGATGGTACCTGTAACTTTAGTCCATTCATCAGCATCTAAGTTACCTGAACGTAAATGTCCTTGGTGAACTTTACCCATTGCCGAAATTAGACGCATTGCAATCGAGTCTGCTGGCATCTCCATAGAAAATACCAGAGCAGGGAGTTGGTTGTATTGTAAAACACTTTCAACCAAGTTCATTGCAAAGGTAGTTTTACCCATAGATGGACGTGCAGCGACAATAATTAAATCTCCAGGTTGCATACCGGAAGTTTTATTATCAAGTTCTAAGAAGCCAGTCGTTAAACCGGTAATATTTCCATCGAGTTTTGAAAGCTCATCAAGTTTGCTAATAACGTCAGCAGTTACAGAGCTAATTGCTTTAGGGCCAGAATCTTTCTTATTGTTATTATGCTGTTCTGCTAAAGAGAAAATACTGGTTTCAGCCAAATCTAAAATTTCACTAACACCTCGACCTTTTGTGTCATAAGCATTCTGTAAAATTTCCGTACTGACTTTAATCATGCTACGTAAGGTGGAAAATTCTTTAATTTTGGTTGCATAAGTTTCAAGATTATAGAAACTCGATGGTGAGTCAGCCATAAGCTGCATCAAATATTCTTCGCCACCGATTGCACTCAGTAAATTTTGTTTTAAAAGCCAGTCATTCACTAAGACCGCATCGTACGGTGAATTTTCCTGTGCTAGTTTTTCAATCGCGCGATAAATATATTTATGACGAGTGGCATAAAAATCATTTTCTTTGAGTAGATCACTGACTTGCTCAAAAGATTCAGCAACCGTCATCAGCGCAGCAAGCACAGCTTGCTCGATGGCTAAATTGTGTGGGGGAGTGCGAAACTCTTTAAGTTGGCCTGATTCACTCGTCTTATTTTCTGTTGGAGATGAAAGCGTTAAAGAAGTGGCATTCGCCTGAGACATAATTAGACCTGATGATAAAATGTGTGCACAAAAAGGGTTTTAAGCCGAGAACTATCTTAAAACAAAAATAAATAAACTACCTAATTAAAAAACCAATTAAACTGAAGAACTGATCAGGAATTAATATATCTAATTTTATTGCATAAATTTAAGAGATAAAAAAAGAGCATGCGTGAGCATGCTCTTTTTTTGATGAGAAATTACTCAGATACGATAGTAACGAGAACTTCTGCAACAACATCATGATGCAATTGGATTGCGATGTTGAATTCACCAGTGTGACGAAGCGCACCGTTTGGTAAACGAACTTCTGCACGGTCAACTGTAAGACCAGCATTCGTTAACGCGTCAGCGATGTCACGAGTACCGATAGAACCGAAGAGTTTACCTTCGTCACCAGCTTTAGCAGTGATAACGATGTTAACTTCGTTCAATTGTTCAGCACGTGCTTGAGCAGCAGCTAAAACTTCAGCTTCTTGCTTCTCAAGTTCAGCACGACGAGCTTCGAAAGCAGCAGTGTTAGCTTCAGTAGCTGCAACTGCTTTACCTTGAGGGATAAGGAAGTTACGGCCGTAACCAGCTTTAACTGATACTTTATCGCCTAATTTACCAAGGTTCTTAATGCGTTGTAATAAGATAACGTCCACAGATCACCTCACTTATGGTTGTCAGTGTACGGAATCAAAGACAAATAGCGAGCTTGTTTGATAGCAAGTGCTAATTGACGTTGATAACGAGCTTTAGTACCAGTGATACGGCTAGGAACAATCTTGCCGTTTTCAGTGATGTACTGTTTTAAAGTGTCGATATCTTTGTAGTCGATGTACGCAACATTCTCAGCTGTAAAGCGGCAGAACTTGCGACGACGGTAAAAACGTGCCATTGATGTTCTCCTTATTCAGCTTCTTGAGCAACTTGCTGTGCTTCTTCACGTTGAGCTTTACGCGCACGCTTTTCTTCAGCACTCTTAGCAAGCAATGACTCTTCAGTGATTGCGTGTTCACGACGGATGATAAGGTTACGAATGATCGCGTCGTTATAACGGAATAATTCTTCTAACTCATCAAGCGTAGTTTGACCACATTCAACATTCATAAGAATGTAGTGCGCTTTGTGAATTTTGTTAATTGGGTAAGCCAATTGACGACGGCCCCAATCTTCTAAACGGTGAATTTGACCATCAGCTTCTTTGATCTGAGAGATATAGCGTTCAACCATACCTACAACTTGATCGCTTTGGTCTGGATGTACCAAAAGTACGATTTCGTAATGACGCATTGTCAGCTCCTTACGGTTTAAACAGCCCCTAAAAAATTAGAAGCAAGGAGTCATAGCTAAAATAATAGTAGCTACGTCGCAAAAAATGCGAAGGCTGAATTATAGGTAAAAATTAGACTAAAAACAAATCTTTTGATAAGAAATATAAAAAGTTGTTTTTGAGGAGGAAATCCTCCCTTAATTAAAAGAGAGGAAGATTTGGAGCAGGGGATTGATAGGTAAAGCTAAAGCTCAAACTTAACAGGGTAATTAATATGACCGAGTAGAGGAAAAAACGTTTAGCCCATAGTTGGTCGTTTTCGGCTTTGAATCCAATAATCGATAAATAGAACCAGTATGCAGTCAAAGCATTAAAGGTAATTAAAAAGAATACATTGGTATAACCAAAACAATATAACCCATTCAAAACAGCTGCAAATAACAGGATATATATTACACATTCAATTTTCGTACGATAAATAGAACGTGCTACAGGCAAGATTGGAATTCCCGCATTTTTGTAATCATCAAAACGATAAATTGCAATTGCCCAAGAGTGGGGCATTTGCCATAAACCGTATGCTAAAAACAAAAGCAAGGCTGCCACATCAAATTGATGAGTTACTGCTGTATAACCAATAACAGGAGGACTCGCTCCGGAGATACTACCAATAACGGTTTGATGGATTGAGGTACGTTTGGTCCACAAGCTATAAAAACCGACATAGACAACAAAACCAATTACTGCAAACAAAAATGCGTAGCCATTTACACCAAACCACAAAATGCCAAAACCAATTAATCCAAGTACGAATGCATATATAAGTGCAACAGTAGGAGAGATGGTTTTTTTAACAAGGGCGCGGTTTTGAGTGCGCTGCATCTTTGTATCAATATCTTGATCAATAACATTATTGACGACACAACCTGAAGCAACAACTAACGTTGTTCCAATAAGAGTGAGCAATAATAATAAGATGTCTATAGAGCCTTGGGCGGCTAAGAAGAAGCCGCCCAAGGTGGTAATGAAATTACCGAAGAGAATTCCTGGTTTAGTCAGGAATAAATACTTTCTCAACATGACAATCAGTTTAGATCATCATATTGTAGTGAAGGTAATTCATAATCCACACAGAACCGATTAAAAGTACAGCGATACATAGGATTGTGTAGATAAATGCAATCATATTCCAACGTTGTTCAGATGATGTATTCATGTGTAAGAAGTACACAAGCTGTACAAGAACCTGAGCAACGGCAGTAATTGCAATCACTGTAACTAAAAGACCGCGGCTAAAACCACCTGCCATCACCATCCCGAATGGGATGATGGTAAGAATAACAGATAGAATAAAACCTACAGTGTATTGCTTAAAGTTACCGTGTGACGCACCAGCAGCATTATGCTCATGACTACTCATTAGAGAACTCCCAGTAAGTAAACGACGCTGAATACACAGATCCAAACGATGTCAAGGAAGTGCCAGAACAAGCTTAAACAAGCAAGACGACGTGTATTCGGTAAAGTCAAACCTTTAGTTTTGATTTGATACATCAATACTAACATCCACACTAAACCAGAAGTTACGTGGATACCGTGCGTACCAACCAAAGTAAAGAACGATGACAAGAATGCACTGTGAGTTGGACCATGACCTTCCTCTACAAGGTGATGGAATTCATAGAGCTCCATACCGATGAAGGTTGCACCAAAAAGGAATGTAATAAATAACCAAGTGATCACTTGATTTACATTCTTTTTATAAGATGCAAGTACAGCAAAACCGAATGTTACCGATGAAATCAATAAGGCAAATGTTTCAGTTAACACATAGCCTAATGAGTTATGGAACAGGTCATATGCACTTGGAGTCCCTGCTGGAACATGACTGCTTAATACAGCGAACGCAATGAAGAGTGATCCGAAAAGAATCAAGTCACTCATCAAGTATGTCCAGAAACCAAAGACCGTTAAATCTGTATCATCATGTTCATGATGACCATCGTGGCCATGGTTGTCGTGATGAAGTACTTCAGCCATTTCCTTAGTCCTTCTTCAAGTGTTTTTCAAGTAAAGCATAGCGTTCGTTTTCAATACGCTCAACTTCAGCAGCTGGAACATAGTAATCAACATTCTTAGTGAATGAGCTTACGATCAAGCTAATAACAGCTGAAGCGAATGAAACAACAACGAGCCACCAAATATGCCAGATGAGTGCAAAGCCAAGAAGAGTAATGAACATTGCAATGACAAAACCAGCAGCACGATCAGTCGGCATGTGGATGTCTTCATATTTAGTATTACGTGCGTATGCTACACCATTTTCTTTGTCAGTCCAGAAACGGTCAACACCGCTTGCATCTGGTTCATGCGCAAAGTTATAGAATGGAGCAGGGGAAGAAGTTGCCCACTCAAGCGTACGAGCATCCCATGGATCGCCTGTAAGGTCCATGTTGTCTTTGCGTTGTAAGAAACCAACGATGATTTGCATTAAGAAACATGCAATACCAATAGCAACAAGAACAGCACCAAATAATGCAATTGCAAGGTATGGGTCCCATTCAGGGTTGTCATATGTATTCAAACGACGAGTCATACCCATGAAACCAAGGATATAAAGTGGCATGAATGCAAAATAGAAACCAAAGAACCAGAACCAGAACGCAGCTTTACCCCATGCTTCATTGAGCTTCCAACCAAACATTTTCGGCCAGTAGTAAATGATGCCGGCAAACATACCAAACACCACACCACCGATAATTACGTTATGGAAGTGAGCGATCAAGAATAATGAGTTGTGTACTAAGAAGTCCGCAGGTGGAACAGCCATAAGTACACCAGTTAAACCACCGATACCGAATGTTACAAGGAAGCCAAGCGTCCATAACATTGGAGTAGTAAAGGTGATGCGACCTTTATACATGGTGAATAACCAAGAGAAGATTTTCACACCAGTAGGAATCGCAATAACCATGGTCATGATACCGAAGAACGCGTTAACGTTCGCACCAGCACCCATGGTGAAGAAGTGGTGAAGCCATACAACGAACGCAAGAACAGTAATCGCGATAGTTGCATACACCATAGATTTGTAACCGAACAACGCTTTACGAGAGAAGGTTGCAACGATTTCTGAGTATAGACCAAATGCTGGTAATACCAAGATATATACTTCAGGGTGACCCCATGTCCAGATCAAGTTCACATAAAGCATTGGGCTACCGCCAAGCTCATTTGTGAAGAAATGGAAGCCGAAGTAACGGTCGAGAGTAAGCATTGCAAGTGTACCTGTTAATACAGGGAATGATGCAATGATTAATACAGCCGTACAAAGTGAAGTCCACGTGAAAATAGGCATGTCCATTAATTTCATGCCAGGTGCGCGCATTTTAATGATGGTAACGAAGAAGTTAACACCAGATAAAAGTGTACCTAGACCAGAAACCTGAAGTGCCCAGATATAGTAGTCAACACCTACACCAGGAGAATATTGAATGCCAGATAGAGGAGGGTAAGCCATCCAACCAGTCGCAGCAAATTCACCTAATACAAGTGAAAGCATCATTAAACCAGCAGCACCAGCGAATAACCAGAAGCTTAAAGAGTTTAATAATGGGAAAGCAACGTCACGAGCACCAATCTGTAAAGGTACAGAGATGTTCATCATACCTACAACGAGACCCATTGCTACGAAGAAGATCATGATTACACCGTGTGCGGTGAAGATCTGGTCGTAGTGGTCAGGATGTAAATAACCTTCGCCGCCGCCTTTAGCGAGGAAAAGTTGTAAACGCATCATGATCGCATCGGCGAAACCACGCAAAAGCATGACAACAGATACGATGATATACATGATACCAATTTTCTTATGGTCTACTGTAATAAACCACTCATTCCACAAATATCCCCATTTTTTGAAATAGGTGATACCGCCAAGCACTGCAATTGCACCAATTGCCATAAGGACCATGGTGACAAGTACGATTGGCTCTGTCGGGATAGAGTCCCAACCCAGTTTACCAAAAATCATATCCATGTCTTATTCCCCTTGAGCAGCGTGTTCAGCTGCAGCATGAGTGTCAGCTGTTGCATGTTCAGCAGAGTGGTCAACACCATGATAGTTACTCATATAATGGTTGATAACTGTTTCAAACAGTTTTGGTTCAACTGAAGAGTAATAAGTCACAGGGTGCGGCTTAGTCGGGAACGGTTTCATCGCTTCTGCTTTAGCAAGCGCTTCTTGGTCACCAGCAGCTTTAGCACGATTTACTAAATGCTCGATTTGGTGCTTAGAACGATCGCCATCACGTAAGGTTGCCAATTCAGCTTGGTCAAGCGTAGCTTTTTGAATTGCTTCTGGATTAATGGTTGAACCATTACCTGCTTTAACAGCTGCTACCCATTCGTTGAATTGTTGCTCTGTAACGCTATGCGCTTTGAAACGCATTTGAGAGAAACCATAGCCTGAGTAGTTAGAAGAGAAACCACGATATACACCAGTTTCATTTGCTAACAAATGAAGGTGAGTTTGCATACCTGCCATTGCGTAAATCTGACCGCCTAACTGTGGAATGAAGAATGAGTTCATTGTGAAGTTAGAAGTGATTTTGAAGCTTAACGGAGTTTTTTCTGGGAAACGTACTTCGTTAACAGTCGCAATGTTTTGTTCAGGATAAATAAAAATCCACTTGAACTGTTCAGCAATAACCTGAATAGTTAAAGGTGCTTTATCTGATTCTAAAGGACGGTATGGGTCATACTTGTGGGAACCCCACCAAGTTAACCAAGCTAAAATACCAATAATAATGACAGGGATACCCCATACTACAACTTCAATTGCAGTTGAGTGTGCCCATGTAGGTTTATAGTCTGCATCTTTATTTGACGCACGATATTTCCAACCAAACCATAATGCCATGATGATTGAAGGAATCACCACAAGTAACATTAAATAGATCGCAGTCATCATAAGGTCACTTTGACCTTGACCAACTGGACCTTTAGAGTTTAGAAGTACCATATCACCACCACACCCAGTCAAAAGTGCGGCAAGCGTTGATAAAGACAATACAGCTAAAATCGTTTGTCTCATTTTACAACCTCGGTGAAGAGTCCCATTCCCTAATTAAATATGGGATAGCGATTAAAGTGTCGCATGATTGAGAATGCTAGTCTTAAAAAATTAGACTTCTCAATGATGCGACACCGCTACGTTGTAGGGCATTATGCCTCATATCGACAAACTAAGCTACACATAAAGCAGCTTGAAATAATTGTTTTAAAACCCGATTTTTTTTGTAGGGTATCGAATCGCGATAGAGCTTTTATTTAAATATCAACTCTCTATAGAAAAAAAGGAGGCGGGGTGCCTCCTTTTTTTTAGACATTAAATGAATGAGTCATTCACTATCATTTGATCACTTTTGTTCTTGCAATTTTGTCATGTAGAGCTTGACGCTTTTGACCTAATGCAAAAGCATAGTCAATAATTGTACTAATTGGCATAAACAGTAAGTTTAATATAATGAAAACGATACTTCTGAGTAAGAAGATACGCGTTAAATTAACTTTGCCATTCGTTTCAGCATCGACAATCTTAATTCCGACAATTTTTTTGCCAATGCTTTGTCCAAATTTGGTCAACAAAAATGCTTGAATAGCGAGCATTATTACTACATATAGTAACATTGTATGCCACGCTTCAATTGGAATAAGTGTAAAAAACTGCTGTTGAAGTTCAGCTGCTTTAGTTGATGCAACTTCTGCAGACTGCATTTGTTTTTGTAGCTCAAAAAGTTGTTTATATTGAGCTTCGTTAAAGAAAAAAGATGGAATGGCTGCAATAGGTAACCAAAGTAATAAATCAATAATTTTTGCAAGCGCACGAGATGAAATTGAAGCAAGCTCATGTGGTTTAGCTTCAACACGAATTTGCTGAATTGTCTCGTTATAAGGCGTATTTGTATTTGCTGAAAAAGCAGAATAACCCGTAGGTTGATATACAAGTTTACCTTGGGTTAATTCTCCTAAAGCTTTCCATTCTGTCATGCCTTCATGCCAAGCTAAATCAGTGAGTAAAACTTGTTGGCTTGCCAACATTTGATTTAGTTGTTCTAAGGTATAAGGCCCAGCTTGTTGATTATTACGTGCCAAGTAAATTTGCATAAGTAAAAATTCTCTATTCTAAAGATGAAAAAAGACCCACGGATGGGTCTTTTTCTATAACAAATTAGATTTGCTTGATTTTTTCTTCAGCAAGGAAGAACCATGTATCTAAAACTGAGTCAGGGTTCAGAGATACTGATTCAATACCTTGTTCCATTAACCATTTCGCAAGGTCAGGGTGGTCAGATGGTCCTTGACCACAGATACCCACATATTTACCAGCTTTACGACAAGCATGAATTGCCATAGAAAGAAGAGCTTTTACGGCTGCATCACGTTCGTCAAACAAGTGAGAAACAATACCTGAGTCACGGTCAAGACCAAGTGTTAATTGAGTTAAGTCGTTAGAACCGATAGAGAAGCCATCGAAGTGTTCAAGGAATTGTTCAGCTAACAATGCGTTAGTTGGTAATTCACACATCATGATAACTTTTAAGCCATTCTCACCACGTTTCAAGCCATTTTGAGCAAGTAATTCAATTACGCGTTTTGCTTCAGATACGGTACGTACGAAAGGAATCATGATTTGGATGTTAGTGAGACCCATTTCATCACGAACTTTCTTAAGTGCACGACATTCAAGTTCGAAGCAGTCACGGAAGTTGTCCGAAACATAACGGCTTGCACCACGGAAACCAAGCATTGGGTTTTCTTCTTCTGGCTCGTATAACTTACCGCCAATAAGGTTTGCATATTCGTTTGACTTAAAGTCAGACATACGAACAATGACTGGTTTGTCAGCAAAAGCGGCTGCAAGTGTTGCAATACCTTCAACTAGTTTTTCAACATAGAATTCTACAGGTGATGCATAGCCAGCTGTACGTGTCATTACAGCAGCACGAGTTTCACGAGGTAAGCTTTCAATGTTAAGAAGAGCTTTAGGGTGAACACCGATCATGCGGTTAATAATGAACTCTAAACGAGCAAGACCAATACCTTCGTTTGGAATTTGAGCAAAGTCAAAAGCACGGTCAGGGTTACCTACGTTCATCATAATTTTGAATGAAAGTTTCGGCATAGACTCAACAGAGTTACGTTGAACTTCAAAGTCTAACGCACCTTCGTAGATGAAACCGGTATCACCTTCAGCACAAGAAACAGTAACTTCTTGACCATCAGTCAATACTTCTGTTGCGTTACCACAACCTACAATTGCCGGTACACCAAGTTCACGTGCAATAATTGCAGCGTGACAAGTACGGCCACCACGGTTAGTAATAATAGCAGCAGCGCGTTTCATTACTGGTTCCCAATCTGGGTCAGTCATGTCTGATACAAGCACATCACCATCTTGTACTTTGTCCATTTCTTTAATTGAGTTAACAATACGGACTTTACCAGAACCGATACGTTGACCAATTGAACGACCTTCACAAAGTACTGTACCTTTTTGCTTGAGAAGGTAACGTTCCATTGTGCCAACATTTTGACGGCTTTTTACAGTTTCTGGACGAGCTTGAACAATATAGATTTGACCATCGTCACCATCTTTTGCCCACTCGATATCCATTGGGGCGCCATAGTGCTGCTCAATAATAAGCGCTTGTTTAGCTAACTCTTGTAATTCGTGGTCATTTAATGCGAACTGTTGACGTTCTTGTTTTTCAACGTCGACAACAACAACAGATTTACCTGCTGAACCTTCTTCACCATAAATCATTTTCTGGTGTTTAGAGCCTAAGTTACGGCGTAATACCGCATGTTTGCCCGCATTTAATAATGGTTTAGATAGGTAGAATTCGTCAGGGTTAACTGCACCTTGTACAACCATTTCACCTAAACCGTAAGATGCAGTAATAAATACGACATCACGGAAACCAGACTCGGTATCAAGGGTAAACATTACACCCGCAGCGCCAGTTTCAGAGCGCACCATACGCTGAACACCTGCAGACAATGCGACAACATCATGATCGAAGCCTTGGTGTACACGATAAGAAATAGCACGGTCATTATATAAAGAAGCAAATACTTCTTTGATGGCGATAAGAACGTTATCAATACCGCGAATATTCAAGAAAGTTTCTTGTTGACCCGCGAAAGATGCATCTGGTAAATCTTCAGCAGTTGCAGATGAACGAACGGCAACCGCGATATCAGGGTTGCCGTTAGAAAGTTCTGTAAAAGCGGCGCGAATTTCTTGTTCTAAGGTTGCAGTGAGTGGAGTCTCTACAATCCATTGACGAATTTTAGCGCCTGTTTCTGCAAGTGCATTTACGTCATCAACGTTAAGCTGTGCAAGTTCTGCTTGAATTCGAGCGTTAAGACCGCTTTGGTCTAAGAACTCACGATAGGCCTGAGCAGTAGTTGCAAAACCACCAGGTACCGATACACCAGCATTTGATAAATGGCTGATCATTTCACCCAAAGATGAGTTTTTCCCACCTACGAGTTCGACATCGTGTTTCCCTAATTTTTCTAGACCGATTACGCGCGCTTCCAAAGTTTTCACTCCACTTTTGCAGTATTAATGTCTATCTTGGCATGAAATTATAAAAATAAAGTGCTTAGTTGAGAATTATACTAAGCGACAGTCATGTAAGATCAGTTTACTATAAAGATTATATAGCACTAAGACAAATGTTTAAGGAGAATTTTAATGTCAGAAAGTAAACAGTTTAGACGGAGCGTTTTTTTTATTTCTGATGGAACTGCAATTACTGCCGAGACTCTTGGACATTCGTTATTAGCCCAATTTCCTAATGTGGATTTTGATATTCACATCATGCCTTATATCACAACTGAAGAAGCGGCAATGGCGGTTGTGGTTGAGATTAATAAATGCCAAACCCGAGATGGATGCCTACCATTAGTATTTGATACTTTAGTTGATCCGCATGTGCGAGAAATTATTAATACGGCTAAAGCGGTTAATTTGGATGTGTTTGAAGGATTAATTAGTAAGCTAGAGCAGGAACTTGGCACACCACCAACGACACTGGTTGGGCAAACACATGCGGTAACCGATTCAGAATATTATAAGGCTCGTATTGATGCCGTTCATTTCGCGCTTGATAACGATGATGGTGCACGCACCCGCCACTATGACAAAGCTGATTTAATTTTAATTGGCGTGTCTCGTTCTGGAAAAACACCAACTTCTATTTATCTGTCTTTGCAGTTCGGTATTCGTGTTGCTAACTATCCTTTGACCGAAGAAGATTTAGATGATAACCGTCTACCAGCGGTATTAAGAGAACACCGTAGCAAGCTTTTTGGTTTGATGATTGATGCGGAACGTTTAGTTGCTATTCGAAGCGAGCGTAAAGCAAATAGTCGATATGCGAGTTTTAGTCAGTGTCAAATGGAATTAAGAGCAATTGAAGGTATTTATATTTCAGAAGGTATTAAATATTTAAATGTCACTGAAATGTCAATTGAAGAAATCTCTACTCGTATTTTACAAATGACTGGTTTAAAACGTCGTATCGGTTAATTAAATCAATTATTTATTTTAACCATTCAATTCGAATACTATTAATGTAATCGGATTGAATGGTTTAAAATTTATGAACATATTAAAAATAAAAGTTTTAAATATAAAACGCTAAGTTAATAAATGGTTTCTAATTAGTTAACAGCACGTAGACTTTTTACATGGGGTTTGTGAAATAAAATAAGCTTTTTGAAAAGAAATGTATGGAATTGATATTGCCTAAAAATCCTAATTGTTTATTTTTGCTAAATATTTATTAAAAAAATTAACTTAATTCATAAAAATTAAAAAATGTTAAATAGATCACACTATTTTGTATTTGTGTGACTTAATTTTTATATGTCCTATAATTTTCCATCTCGATATGGGACTATCCGATTATCAAAATGCTAAAAAAATGTGTTTTTTCATTGGTATATCTCTTGCCAATTCATTTATACGCAGCTCAAGTTGATGTATTACGTGAGCAAGCTATTCAAAATTATAGAGCAGGGCAAACTCAACAAGCTGTTTCTCAATTAGGTCAATTGTTAAAACATTATCCATATGATCAAAAACTGCTTGCTGATTATTTAGTTATTATGTCAAGTGAAAAAAGAGACCTGACGAATTTTACAGAATTTTTGGTAAATGTGAATTATGTGAATTTTCCAGAATATGCACAGTTACCTTTAATTCAAAATTTTCGTGATTTTAAACACTTTAAAACTGCAATTGATTGGTCAAATAAATTCAATATTCAAAAATCAGTCGAAGGACGTATTTTATTATCAGTTTTGTATGCTGAAGCTCAAGATACGGCAAACGCGAAAACTCAATTATCGAATATCAACATTAAAAGTTTAAATGCTGATCAGCTGGTGCGGGTTGCCTATGCTTACCGTTTGATAAATTTACCCGTAGACGCTTTAGCTACAGTTGAGCATGCTTATCAGCAACAGCCAAAGTCGTCAGCTGTTTTGCAAGAGTATTTTTATGATTTGGTTGCTATTGGAGCATATCAAAAAGCTCAGCAATTACTCCAAGCAAGCGAAAAAAATCAGCAAACTGAGCAATTACAACAAACTTTACAAGTCAGTGAATTTTCTCAGCATGTTAATAATGCAATTGCTCGCTATAAATATTTAAATCGTCAAGGTTTATCAGATGCAGAAAGCTTTGCTGAGTTAGATAGCGTGTTGGAACAAGGGCAAAAGATACAAAAGCAGATGAAACCTGATGACCCTAACTATTTAAGGTTTCATTATGATTATTTATATGCATTAGATTTCAGAGGACGAGCGAAAGCAGTTTTAGAGAATTTTACTCAATTAAATATTCCACTTGAAAAATTACCTGCATATGTACGTCATGCAATTGCCGATAGTTATTTGGCTGAACAAAAACCGAAGCAAGCTGAACTTGCTTATAAGACGCTTTTAACCGAAAAAAATTATCCGGATATGATCGTCTATAGCGGGTTGTATTATTCTTATATTGAACAAGAAAAATATAAGGAAGCTGAACAGCTTTTGGCAAAAGTTGATCACCTTATTCCGACTTATAAATATAGTCAGGCAAAGGGTGTAGATAAAACTAGCCATCCTGACCGAGACGATTATATTGCATTAAAAGGGATGCATTTAGCTTATGCCAATCATTTAGATCAAGCTGAAAAACACTTTCAAAAAACAGTAGAACAAGCACCTGCAAATGAGAGTTTGATTAATAACCTTGCCCGTGTAGAGCGCTGGAGGGAAAAGCCTCTAGAAGCAAAAAAAACAATTTCTCGTTTAAATGGTATAGATCCGATTGCTAAAGATACTCGCATTAATGAAATGCAAAATGCTCAGGCTTTAGGTGATATCCAGACATGGCGTAAAACAACTCAAAACCTAGTGCAGTTTTATCCTGATGATAGTGGCGTTATTAAAAGCCGCAAAGAGTTGGATGATCGTAATAGAGCTACGATTTCACATTCAACGACTTGGGGCCAAAGTAAAGCTAATAATAGCGATTCTGTAAGTGGACAAAACGGTTTAAAAGACCGTGAGGTGGAAACTCGCCTTAATAGTCCGTGGATAAAAGATAATTATCGTTTATTCGCTTGGCATCAAGATCGTTATGGCGAATACAATTTTGGTGATGTCCATAACCAACGCTATGGTGTTGGGGCCGAATGGCAAGCTAATCGTAAGGCATTGTCGGCGATTTTGTCGCAAAGTACAGATGGCGGACAAGCTGGTGTTCGGCTTGATTGGTCACAGTGGCTAAATGATCACTGGCAGTATCAATTGCAATATAACAGTCAGGCTGACATTCCTTTACAAGCGATTGATGCAGGAGAAGATGGTCAATCTTATAGAGCTGCATTGACATGGCAAAAGGATGAATCACGTCAAATTGGCGCAAGTTACGGTTTGACTGATATTAGTGATGGCAATAAACAACAAGAATTTTCAACTTTTTGGCGTGAAAGACTATTTGCAGCGCCGCATCACATTACTTATGGCACTGTCCGTGGTTTTTACGGCAGTAATAGCCAAGATCAAACCGCTTATTTTAGCCCAAGTTCGCATTACAGCGCCGAGTTAAACTTAAGTCATGACTGGGTGACTTGGCGTGAATATGAACGTTCATTTAAACAGCATTTCGAGGCTGGGGTGGGCCTTTATAAACAAGCCGATTATTCCACTAAGCCAACCTATTCTTTGCAGTATCAACATCAATGGCAGCTATCACGTACATGGCAACTCAATTATGGAATTGGCTGGCAATACCATCCTTACGATGGACATGCTGAACAGCATACCTATGGTATTTTCGGATTTGAAGGGCGTTTTTAATGAATAATTTATTTTCGAAAGTGTTGGGCTTTGCTTTGGCCTCGACATTGTTACCTCTGCAATTTGCATATGCCCAAATAGAAAAAGATTTACCAAAAAATCGCACAGTTTCTTTAACTTTTCATGACGTCAGAGATGATGTTTTAAAAGAGGGCGATCGGGATATATATGCAATTCAAACTAAAAATTTAGCGCAGTTCTTTGACTGGCTCAGTCAATCTGACTGGAAGCCAATACGTTTGAAAGATATTGAAGAGGCTCGTAAGCAAGGCAAAGAGCTACCTCATAATGCCATTTTGTTAACCTTTGATGATGGTGCTTTAAGTAGCTACAGTCGTATATTTCCACTGCTTAAGCAATATCAGATTCCGGCAGTTTTTGCACTCCCAACCAGTTGGCTAAATGGTAATACAAAAGCTGGCTATGAAGCCTATGGACAAGGAAACTTGGTCAATTGGAAGCAAGTACGAGAAATGCAGGCTTCTGGCTTAGCTGAGTTTGCAAGCCATAGTGATGATTTGCATCATGGTGTGCTTGCTAATCCTCAAGGGAATGAACAACCCGCGGCAACTTCTTATATGTATTTAAAATCACAAGCGCGTTATGAAACGGACGCGGAATATCAACAACGTATTTTGAATGATTTAAAAAAATCTCATAATGTCTTAAAAAAAGAATTGGGTGTAGAGCCGAAAGCAATTGTATGGCCGTATGGTGCGGTAAATCAGCAGTTAGAGAAGCTAGCTCAACAAGCAGGTTTCACTTTTTCCTTTAGTTTAGGGCGTGATGGCGTAAATCAGATTAATGATCTGACCTTTAAGCGTAGCCTTATGGTCGACAACTCTACCGCTGAACAGTTGACTGAGACGTTACTTAATATTTTGAATTCGGCCGAGAAAGATTTATATAAGCAGCCAAAACATTTTGTAAGTATGGACTTAAAGCAATTAGCTGCTTCAAGCAATACTCAGTCAGATGAAAAACTAGGGTTATTGTTATCCAAACTTTATAGCTTAAAAAACAATACGCTGATATTGAAGCCTTTAGATGACCAAGATGGAGATGGGCAATATGACGTTGCTTATTTCCCAACAACTCAAATGCTAGTTAAGCAAGATATTTTGAACCGTAGTTTATGGCAGGCACAAACTCGTGCAGGTCAGGCGGTTATTTTAGAACTACCTATTTATCCTCAAAAAAATAAACCATTTTTGGTGGCAGATTTAGCTAAAGATATTGCGCGTTTTAATAGCAATTTAAGTGGTATTCAGCTTAATGCCGGAACTGCTTTAAATTGTGCAATGCAAAACACAACGCTGAACGAAAGTAACTGTGTTGAACAAGTAAAGCAATTATCACAACTGAGTCAACTGACTCAAAAAGCTGCAAAGCCTTATTTGAATATGAGTAATCAGGCCCAGTTTAGTTTGTTGCTAACACCAGACTTAGAGCATATTGAACAGTTACCAGTGCTTTTAAAATCACTATTAACCCAACATGATTTAGTGAACCTAAAATTTAATATGGTGGGTAAGCAAAAACAATTTAAACAAGCCTTAGAACTTTTAAATACTCTTGATGCGAAATACAAACAACGAATTATGCTGACATTAACATTGCCAGAAAATGACCAGAGAAATGCTTGGCAAGAAGTAAAACAAGGCCTTTTCGATATTCAGCGCATAGGTATTCAGAAATTTGGTGTTGAGGGCTATAACACTGAAAATGCAAAAAATGTTCATGAGTATTTATATAACCCAATGAGCTTGAATTCGAGTTCGGTGATGTATCAGCCCTTTGCAGGTTTAGCAACGGAGGGGAAAAAGTAATGAGAGTATTACTCGATATTCTATTTGCTTTTGCCTTTTTATATCCGCTGCTTATGGCTTGGACATGGATGGTAGGTGGCCTTTGGTTTTTCTTTAAGCGGGAATACCATGAGCAACAGTTACCTGAGCCGTCAGGTGAAGGGTGCAGTATTATTATTCCTTGCTTTAATGAAGAAGCCCAAGTACGGCAAACCATTCGTTATGCCTTGCAAACAAAATATCCAAATTTTGAAGTCATTGCTGTAAATGATGGTAGTAGTGACAGAACTGCAGAAATTCTTGATGAGTTAGCAGCACAAGATGCTCGTCTGAGGGTCGTTCACTTAGCAGAAAACCAAGGTAAGGCAGTCGCTTTAAGATCTGGAGTATTGGTCAGTAAATACGAATATTTAGTTTGTATTGATGGGGATGCTTTACTACATCCTCATGCTGTACTTTGGCTCATGCAGCCATTTCTAAAATTTCCGCGTATTGGGGCTGTCACTGGTAACCCTAGAATTTTAAATCGCTCAAGTATTTTAGGAAAATTACAGGTTGGAGAGTTCTCTTCAATTATTGGATTAATTAAACGTGCGCAGCGAACATATGGTCGTATTTTTACAGTATCGGGGGTAATTGTAGCGTTTAGAAAAACTGCTTTGGTTCGTGTCGGTTTTTGGTCTGATGACAAAATTACTGAAGATATTGATATCTCTTGGAAACTTCAAATGGATCACTGGGATATTCAATATATTCCTCAAGCTCTTTGTTATATCTACATGCCTGAAACTTTTAAAGGTCTTTGGAAACAGCGGTTACGCTGGGCACAAGGTGGGGTAGAAGTCTTATTAGAATATATTCCTAAAATGTTTAAAGTTCGCTTGCGCCGTATGTGGCCAGTCATGCTTGAAGCTTTAGTCAGTATTGTTTGGTCATATGTGATGATTATGATCTTTATTTTATTTTTTGTGGGATTATTCCTCGACTTACCTCAACAGTTTCAAATTAATTCACTCATGCCGCAGTGGTATGGCGTGATATTAGGTGGAACATGTCTCATCCAATTTTTAGTCAGTTTATGGATCGATCATCGTTATGACCGTGGGCGTCTTTTTAGAAATTACTTTTGGGTAATTTGGTATCCATTGTTTTTCTGGCTACTAACGTTATTTACCAGCGTGGTTGCGGTACCTAAAACTATATTTAACACGAAAAAACGTGCTCGCTGGGTAAGTCCAGACCGAGGATTCCGTGGAGATAATTCATGAAAAATGAAGAAAATACTGACGTAGAAGTTTTAGATATACCTGAATATATTGATCAGCCTGAATATGTAAAAAATAAGACCGCGAACTATACCTTACAAACAATAGGTTGGTTTTGTTTAATGTGGTTACTTTTTCCGCTGGCTTCTTTATTTTTGTGGTTTTTTGAAGGACATCTTATTTATGACTATGTGTGGGTAGATCATATTTCGGAAGTGAAAACCTTATTACATTTACTCCTTTTAATTGGTCTAAGTGCTTTAGTTTTAATTCTATGGGCGAGTTATAACTGGCTTAGATTTCATGGCGATGACCGTCGTAGTAAAGCTCCGAATAGTTCTGTTGAGTTATTGGCTTCACAATTTATGGTAAATACAGAATCTTTATCAGAATTACAAAATGCACAACGTGTGGTCTTACATTACGATGATCAGGGCCATTTAAAACAGTATGATTTGAAATGAGTGAAAAAAGCATGGTCGATCAACCATGCTTTTTTTATTTTTAAGATGTTGTTCTAATAATGATATCAACAGGATGTTGAGTACCATCCATACTATAAATAGCGGTTTGAGTAACTTTGATAATTGGCCAAGTTTGCAATTTACAATTTGATCTTTGCAAGGCTGAATAGTAGCTATCAGATTTAAAAAAGGTTTTATTGGCTTGTGCTGTATTAGGCATTAAAAGTCGTCTCAGCCATGTTTCATTTACTTGAGTTTCAAGAAAACGTAGAGCTAGGATGCTTTTAACTCGATTGTTAAATAACCTCCGGTTTTTGGCAATAAGCGGGTGGGTAATGAGGCGATGTATGCCGATTTGACTATGGGGTAAAATAAAATGTGGTGTAATTTGAAATACAGTTACAAATTTTGCTTGTTGGCAAATTTTTTCTAAGTGCGTGACAGTTTCCTGATCTGTTCCAATAATCGCTACATTTAAATTAGAAAAATCATATGCTTTGATTGTATTTGATAAAAGAATTTGCCCAGTAAAGGCGTCAAAATCCTGAACTGCATTTTGAAAAGTAGCTGATTTGGCAACATTATTTTTAAGTTCAATACTCATTTTCCAAAAGTCCTTTTGGTTTTCATTTATGATGATTTTTTATCGTTTTAATATAAATAACCAAGCAAGTAGTTTGGGTAAAGTATTTTCAGATAGGTGGTTATCTCATGCTTGAAACCTTTTCAAGCATGAGACTTTGTGTATATATTAATTATTTGATTTTAATTGCATTAATTGAGTAAAGCTGTCTAAACGTTTATTTGTATCATAGACATCACAAGTAAAAATAAACTCATCGACTTCATATGTAGCCAAAAGCTTTTCTAAACCTGAACATACTGTTTCAGCAGAACCGATTTGTGCCATCGTATAGAAATTTTCAACTGAAAGTTGTTCTGCTGTGTTCCATAGTCCTTGCATTGAATTAACCGGTGGCTTCAGTTTCAAACTTTCACCACGAATTAATCCTAAGACACGTTGGTATGCGCTTGTTGCTAGGAACTGAGCTTCTTCATCTGTATTGGCAACCACAACAGGTACACCCATGGAAACATAAGGCTTGTCCAAATATTCAGAAGGCTCGAAATTTTCACGATAAAGTTCGATCGCTTGACCAAGCATGCGTGGTGCAAAATGCGATGCAAATGAATAGGGTAATCCTAGTTTCGCAGCCAATTGCGCGCTGAATAAGCTTGAACCTAATAACCAGACAGGCACATGAGTATTTTGTCCTGGAGTGGCAATAATTCTTTGGCCGGGTTGAGGTGCTTTAAAATATTGCAAAATCTCAACAACATCTCTTGGGAACTGATCTTCCGTTTCCTGATGCCCGCGACGTAAGGCACGCATAGTGACCTGATCTGTACCTGGAGCACGACCTAAACCTAGCTCAATACGATTTGGATATAAGGTTGCTAATGTACCGAATTGTTCTGCAACCACTAACGGTGCATGATTTGGTAGCATGATACCACCTGAACCTAAGCGAATGCGCTGGGTATGAGCCGTGATAAAACCAAGTAAAACAGCGGTTGCTGAACTCGCAATTCCATCCATATTATGATGTTCTGCAAGCCAAAAACGGTCATAACCTAATTTTTCTGCATGTTGGGCGAGCTCTAATGCATGACGTAATGAAAACTCGATTGTTTTATCATCACGTATAGGAGCAAGCTCCAAAATTGAAAATTTGGTGTCTTGAAGTGATCGCATGCGATATTCTCAAAAAACGTTATATCGAAATAATACGATATAAATGGAGTGATGTATATCGGTTTTTTTCGATATAAATTTTACTCCCAAATAAAAAAGCACCGCTAGGGTGCTTTTTAATATCTGTATACCAATTAGTGGTGTTTATACCAACCACGGTGTAAGCCATTATCATGACGATAATAAGCACGATCATCACGATCATAGCGACGATCGTAACGGCGGTCGTCACGATCATAACGACGGTCATAACGGTCATCATAGTTACGGTCTTGACCAACTTTACGACCTAAAGCAGAACCACCAGCTGCACCTACTGCTGCACCGATGTATCCACCGTTTGTACCACCCATGTTTTTACCAACGGTATAACCAGCACCACCGCCTAAAGCACCACCAATAGCAGCTTCTGTACGGTTACGACGGTCACTTGCTGCAGCCGCACCACCAGCACCACCTAAAGCAGCACCAATTGTTGCGCCAGATGTACCACCGATACTTTTACCAATTGCTGTACCTACTACACTACCTAGAGCAGAAGTTGCCGCTACACGGGTACCATTATCTGCATGTGCAACTGACACCATAGAGGTTGTTGCGATTAATGCACTTGCTAACCAAATATTCATTTTCATTTTGGAACTCCATGCTCATTTTGCTGAAGAGCAATCTTTATATCTTGAGCTAAATGTAATTAAAAATTTCGTGAAAATTATGGAGAAGGGCCATGCTGATACGATAGTTTTGTGTCTGCTTTGTATGGTTTATATTAAGATGTGAATAAATCATGAACGATATATTGGAGGATGGCAAAATTTTGACTATAAAAAAACACCCGAAGGTGTTTTTAAGTCTATGTCTTTACTGTGATTAGTGGTGATGACGGTGTTTTTTCTTCCAGTGTTTAGAAGATCGATCATAATCGCGGTCTTTAGAAATTTTATTACCTAAAGCACCACCACCTGCCGCACCTAAAGCAGCACCGATGTATCCACCGTTTGTACCACCCATGCTTTTACCAACAGTATAGCCAGCACCACCGCCTAAACCACCGCCAATTGCAGATTCTGTACGGTGACGACGATCACTTGCAACTGCTGCACCACCAGCACCACCTAAAGCAGCACCAATTGTTGCGCCAGATGTACCACCCATGCTTTTACCAATTGCAGTACCAGCAACACTACCTAAAGCAGAAGCAGCTGCTACGTGAGTTGTGTTGTCTGCATGTGCTACAGTCATCATAGAAGTAGCTAAAACAGCACTACATAATAAAGTATTTAATTTCATCATTTACTCCATGTCCCAAGTTGCAGGACCTTATATCTTTCGTTACGGCAAATGTAACAAAACACTTCTCTTCAAATGTGGAGAACCCTCACTCAATTATTGGAGTTTAGTGTCTCGTTTGTATGCTTTCTATTAAAAAAGAATGAAAAACCATCAATCTTATCTAAAAACTGAACAATAAAAATTAGTGAACGTAAGTCATAAGTGTTTGAGAGGGACAATATATAATTTAATAGGTTTACAGATGATGGATAGACCTTTCTAAAGTTCAGGAATTGAAGGATTACATATGTCATTTAATCAGCATAATCTGTAAACTATGCGCTATTTTTATGATTTGGCTTATCTTCTTATATTTATCTAGATAAGTTTTTTGGACTTTTGAGATATTTCCTCTTATGAAAGCGTCACTCCGTTTACGACTTGATCAACTCTGTGATCGTCATGAAGAACTTACCGCATTGCTTGCTGATGCTGAAGTGATTTCCGATAACAAACGTTTCCGTAAACTGTCTCGTGAACATAGTGATTTAACTGAAATTACAGAAGTTTGGGGCAAATACCGTCAAGCAGAAGAAGACATTGAAACTGCTGAAATGATGAAGTCGGACCCTGACTTTAAAGATATGGCAGAAGAAGAAATTCAAGCGAATAAAGCATTGCTTGAAGAGCTAGAAAGCCAGCTCAATATCTTGATGATTCCAAAAGATCCAAATGACTCTAATGCTGCGTATTTAGAAATTCGCGCTGGAACGGGCGGTGATGAAGCTGCAATTTTCTCAGGTGATTTGTTCCGTATGTACAGCAAATATGCCGAGACACAAGGCTGGCGTATTGAAGTCCTTTCTGAAAATGAAGGCGAACATGGTGGCTTTAAAGAAGTCATTTGCCGTGTAGATGGTGATGGCGTGTATGGCCGCTTGAAGTTTGAAAGTGGTGCTCACCGTGTACAACGTGTGCCAGCCACTGAATCACAAGGTCGTGTACATACTTCAGCTTGTACGGTTGCGATCTTGCCTGAAATTGATGTTGATACTAATGTTGAAATTAACCCAGCAGATTTGCGTATTGATACTTACCGTGCGTCAGGTGCCGGTGGTCAGCACATTAACAAAACTGATTCGGCAGTGCGTATTACTCACATTCCAACGGGTACAGTCGTTGAGTGTCAAGAAGAACGTTCACAGCATAAAAACAAAGCCAAAGCGATGGCCTTGTTAGTATCGCGTTTAGAAAATGCGAAACGTGCAGCAGCCGATGCAGCGACTTCTGAAATGCGTCGTGATTTAGTGGGTTCTGGTGACCGTTCTGAACGTATCCGTACGTATAACTACCCACAAGGTCGTATGACGGATCACCGTATTAACCTAACTTTATATAAGTTAGACGCGATTATGGAAGGTGATTTAACTGAATTGCTCGATAGCTTACATCGTGAATATCAGGCAGATCAGCTTGCAATGCTTGCACAGGAAAATGGCGGCTAATGAATATTGCTCAAGCGCTTGCAATTCGTGGTGAGCCTGACAGTTATGAACGACAAGAAAATGCTTGGTTACTTGAGCATTTTCTAAAAATCAATTCGCTTGAATTAAAGTTTAGACTTGAGCAAGAGTTAACAGCCCAACAAGAACAAGATTATTTGGCTGGTCTTGAGCGTATCCAAAACGGTGAACCTTTAGCTTATGTGACGGGTTCGCAACCATTTTGGACGCTCGATTTAAAAGTAACATCTGATACTTTAGTACCTCGTCCGGATACTGAGGTTTTGGTTGAAACTGTTTTAAATCTAAATTTGCCAAATAATGCAAATATTGTTGATTTAGGGACGGGGACAGGTGCAATTGCACTTGCATTAGCGAGTGAACGTCCGGATTGGTTCGTCACAGCAACTGATATTTATGCGCCTACTTTAGATGTCGCAAAAGAAAATGCACTAGCTCATAATTTGCAACGTGTAAAATTCGCTTGCGGCGCGTGGTTTGAGGCACTAGAGCCACAAAAATTTGATTTAATTGTTTCTAATCCGCCGTATATCGACCCTGAAGATGAACACATGCAAGCTTTGGCAACAGAACCACGCCGTGCATTGGTTGCAGAGCATCAGGGACTGGCTGATATTGAAATTATTATTGCTCAAGGGAAAAACTGGTTAAAACCACAAGGCTGGATTGTACTAGAGCATGGTTATGATCAGGGGCAAGCTGTTCGCGATCTTTTCACAGAGCATGGTTTTAGCCAAATTAAAACTATTCAAGACTATGGCCAAAATGATCGAGTCACTTTGGCATGCTGGATTTAAAATTACTTTTGAAGTGTATCCCGCCAACGTAATAACCAGTTTTCAATAAGTTTCATAAAGGTATCGGTTACTTTACCCAATAGGGCTAATAAAATAATTGCAATGATAACAATATCTGGTCGAGAGGTTTCTCGGCCATCACTGAGTAAATAGCCAATCCCTTGAGTGGCTGCAATCAGTTCAGCTGCAATCATAAACATCCAAGATAAGCTTAAGCTGTTGCGTAAACCTGTTAAAATGCCCGGAGATGCTGCTGGTAAAATAATAGATATAATCCGCTGAAAAGCATTAAGCCGATAAACTTTTCCAACTTCAATGAGCTTTCTATCTACATTATGAATTGCTGCAACTGTATTGGTATAGGTTGGAAAAAATGCTCCAATTGCAATAAGCGTAATTTTTGAACCTTCGTCAATTCCTAACCAAAGTAATAGCAGGGGGATCCATGCAAGACTTGGGATCGACTTAATTGCTGAGAAGGTCGGTTCTAAATAAGCTTCTGCTTCTTTACTTAATCCCACCCAAATCGCAAAAATTAAACCTAAACCGCTTCCTATAATAAAGCCCAATAGAACACGCCATGTACTAATATAAATATGAGCAAATAGGTCACTATGAGCTAAATCTAAAAAAGATTGCCATAAACTAGTCGGTGCAGGGAGTAGATAAGCATCGATATAGCCATTTCTGACTAAAAACTCACAAGCTGCTAAAAAGATGAGGGGAATGAGTAGCGCTTTAAACCACCGTGTGAATTTGTTGTTTAGATGCTTTTTCTGGGATTTTAAAGCCTGCTGAGCTAAGAAATGATTTAGCTCAGCTTTGTTAAGTGAATCACTCATATACTATTTCACGACTTTTTGAGCAAAACGTGGGTCTAACAACTGATCAACCACTTGATTGACATTGGTGCCTTTTCTAACCAAGTCTTCTTCTGTCAAAATTTTTCCAGAACGTTTTAGCGCTTGTGCTTGAGTTGCCGTTGGAATGCTTTGATCAAAGTTGGTTCGGCTCAGTTGTAGTTTAGCCACAGGTAGAGGGAGTTTTGATTCTTGAGCTAAAAGTGCTGCCACTTTATCTGGATTGGCTTTTGCCCATTTTCGGGCTTGTTCGTAGGCTTTAATAACGGCTTCTACCGCTTCAGGGCTTTGCTTTGCAAAGTCTTCTTTAACACTCAGTACGCTATAACTATTAAATGCCACATTACGATAAAGTAATTTCGCACCCGATTGAATTTGAGCTGAAGCCATTAATGGATCAAGCCCCGCCCAAGCATCTACTTGGCCACGTTCTAATGCGGTTTTGCCATCTGGATGTTGTAAATGGACCAGTTGTACATCGCGTTTGCTTAAGCCTACTGTTTCTAGTGCTTGTAGTGTAAATAAGAATGGATCGGTTCCTTTTGTCGCTGCAATTTTTTTACCTTTTAAATCTTTTAAGCTTTTAATTGGTGAGTTTTTTGCGACAACAAGGGCGGTCCACTCCGGTTGGCTTTGTACATAAACTGTTTTAATTGGACTACCATTCGCTCGGCTTAATACAGCAGCCAATCCAGCAGTAGAAGCAAAATCGATGCTGTTACTATTGAGATATTCTAATGAGCGGTTGCTACCTTGACTGAAAACCCATTTAATTTGAGTATTTGGGAGTGCTTTTTCAAGAAGCTTTTGATCCTTTACTACCAAACTGGTTGGTGCGTAGTAAGCGTAATCAAGCTTAAGCGTAGTCGGAATTGCTGCGAAAGTAGATGAAGCAAATACAAACCCCAATGTTGATGCCAACAAAGTCTTTGGTACAGAAAATTTTGATTTTAAAGACATGATAAAAATGAAACCGAAATAAAATAATAAATCATCCTTTCATGTGTTTAGAGGCTTACAAACTTAGTTATTTTGATTTGTAAATCAGTTTGAAAGATAAAAGTTTAGATAAAATTATAAGTTAATGTTTTATAGGCATTATTAAGTTTTATATAATGCGTTATATGAAATATTCAATTTAAAAGACATAAATATCATAAGCTTAAGCCCTAATGCCTTAAACTTCAGCCGATGTATATGTTATTGCTTAAATGTTGTTAAGTTATCTCGGTAAGCACCTGGGCTGATACCTGTCCATTTTTTAAAAGCACGGTGAAAAGCACTCGGGTCATGGAAATTTAAGTCTTCACTAATGTCTTGTATTGAATCATTGCTTTTACTTAAGCGTTCAATCGCAATATCACAGCGAATTTCATTTTTAATTTGCTGATAACTTACTCCTTCATGTTTGAGGCGTCGTTGAACAGTAGCTTCTGAAATATTGAGTTGCTGCGCGACATCTTTGAGTTCAGGCCATTCGGCTGGGTGAAGTTTCAATAAATGACGCCGAATAAGAACGCTCAAGGCATTTTCATTTTTAAAGCGAACTAAAAGATTTTGTGGAGTTTGCTCTAAAAAATCATAAAGCGCTTTTTTATCTTTTTTAATTTTAATATCTAGATAGTGGGCATCAAACTCAACCTGATTTATCTCGGCATTAAATTGTATATCCTCACAGAAACGAACTAGATAATCTTGAATATCGTTTGGTTTTGAACAGCGTACAGCAATACTGTTTAAACTAATTCGCTGGTCTATTAACCAGCACATAAGCCCATGTACCAACATTAAAAAGGTTGCGTAAGTAAACATACGTTTAGGTTGTTCACGATCACGAATGACCAAATAAGCTTTTTCTTGTTCTCGAATGAGTTCTCCACGTATATCATCAAGCACAAAATTAAAAAAATTCAAAATATCGTAGAGAGCCTTTTCTAAAGTTTCAGCCGTACTGACGAGTTTTGTAAGTAATTTATAGCTGCCACGACGCATAGGGTGGCTATCCATCCCAAAAAACTCGTCATTCATGGCATTAGCAAGTTCTATCCATAATTGTGCATACGTTGCTACCGGAACACGGGCTTTGGGTGTCATGAGCAATTCAGCAGGAATGCCAGCTTTATTCAAAATGATTTGAGTATTTAACCCTTTGGTATAAGCCGCACTTAATGCTTCATGTACCAGTGCAATCGAAATTGTTCCTTTACTTAAAGAAGATTGGACAACCATGTCAAAGACTCATTTTTTTACGTATTTCAAGTGAAATATTTCATATTCAAAATTTGGATTGATCAAAAGCTGCAAGCATTTTGAGGTTTTTTGAAATTGTATCGGAAAAAAACAACTTTTACTCTCACTACTAAGGTTAAAGAATATTTCTATAGGACGTTACATAATGAAAATTCAAGGAAAACATTTCGTGATTACAGGTGGTGGCTCTGGTTTAGGGGCTGCAACTGCTGAGTATTTGGTAAAGCAGGGTGCCTCAGTCACATTAGTAGACATGAATGTAGAAGCAGGTGAACAGCAAGCAAAACAGCTAGGGCCAAAAGCTGACTTTGTAAAACTTGATGTAACTGATGAAACTGCTGCTGAGCAGTTCTTTAAAGATGTCTTAGTCAAACATAGCCATTTACATGGTTTGGTGAATTGTGCTGGTATTGGCCCTTCTGCGAAAGTAGTTGGCCGTGAGGGTGTTCATGACTTGGGGTTATTTGCAAAGACTTTAAATATTAATGTCACAGGTACATTTAACATGCTGCGTTTTGCAGCAGATGCAATGAGTAAAAATACAGTTGAAGCAGGCGAAGAGGACCGTGGTGTCATTGTTAACACTGCTTCTGTTGCAGCATTTGACGGTCAAATTGGTCAGGCAGCGTATTCTGCATCAAAAGGCGCTATTGTGGCGATGACTTTGCCGATTGCTCGTGAGTTAGCGAGACATGCTATTCGTATTATGACCATTGCACCGGGAATTATGGAAACTCCAATGCTTAAGGGTATGCCACAAAATGTACAAGATGCTTTGGGGCAAATGGTTCCGTACCCATCTCGTTTAGGAAAACCAGAAGAGTTTGCTCGTTTGGTTGCGCATATTGCTGAAAATTCCTATTTAAATGGTGAAGTTATCCGTTTGGATGGTGCAATTCGTATGGCAGCAAAATAATAAAATAAGGATGTTGAAATGATTCTAAATGCTGAACAAAGCATGGTTCAGGAGATGATGCGTAACTATGCGCAAAATCAGTTAAAACCAACAGCTGCACATCGCGATAAGACCCATGAATTTCCGGCTCAGGAGTTAAAAGATTTAGGTGCACTAGGCGCTATGGGAATGACTGTGCCCGATGAATGGGGCGGTGCCGGAATGGATTATGTATCTTTAGTACTCGCAATTGAGGAAATTGCTGCAGGTGATGGTGCTATTTCGACAATCGTCAGCGTACAAAACTCTTTGATTTGCGGTATTACACTGGCATACGGTTCAGAGCAGCAAAAACAAACCTATTTGCCAAAATTTGCTTCTGGTGAATGGCTAGGGTGCTTTTGTTTAACTGAACCACATGTTGGTTCCGATGCGAGCGCGATTTTATGTAAAGCCGAGCGAGATGGCGACCATTGGGTACTCAATGGCGTAAAGCAATTTATTACCAGTGGTAAAAATGCTCAAGTAGCTTTGGTGTTTGCGGTTACAGATAAACAAGCTGGTAAAAAAGGCATTTCGTGCTTTCTTGTACCGACCAATACCCAAGGCTACTTGGTGACTCGTATTGAAGACAAAATGGGTCAACATGCTTCAGACACCGCAACCATTACGTTAGAGGACTGCCGGATTCCTTTAGAAAATTTGGTAGGGCAAGAGGGTGAGGGTTATAAAATTGCGCTATCTAATTTAGCGGCTGGTCGTATTGGTATTGCGGCTCAATCTGTTGGTATGGCAAGAGCGGCTTTTGATGCTGCTGTCCAATACGCAAATGAACGTAAGGCCTTTGGTGTAGAGCTGGTTCAGCATCAGGCGGTTGGTTTTCGCTTAGCTGATATGGCAACTCAGATTGAAGCTGCACATCAGCTAGTTTTGCATGCTGCAACTTTAAAAGATGCGGGACTACCTTGTTTAAAAGAGGCCTCAATGGCGAAACTCTTTGCATCCACCATGGCTGAGCGAGTATGTTCGGATGCAATCCAGATTCATGGAGGTTATGGATACGTCAGTGATTTCCCTGTTGAGAGAATTTATCGGGATGTTCGTGTAAGCCAGATTTATGAAGGTGCTTCTGATATTCAACGCTTGGTGATTGCTCGTGAAGTGGCTCAAGTTTAGATCATAAGATATTGAGTTTTTAAACTTAAAACTGCAAGAAGCCGCACACTATGTGCGGTTTCTTGCAATTGAAATGATGTATTTTTGCTATTAGTTTTGTTTGAAATAGATAGGAAAGTTGAAGAAATATTCTTCGAGCTTTAGCTAAAACAATAACAGTCAGGACAGATTTTGTGGCCTTACACAAAATCAATCATCAAACGGAATGAAGGTGAGCATCATGAAAACTTTGGCAGAAGCTTATCAGCAATTTGATCTTGAAAAACTCATTGAAGAGCAACTTGTTGGGCACCCCCAAGCGATAAATGCTTATGTTGAGTGCTGTGAGCGTTATGTAGGAAAAAATAAAACAGCGCTCTTTTGGGAAGGAAAAAACGGACAGGCAGAGCACTATACGTTCGAACAACTTGCTGAACTTTCTGGAAAACTTGCTAACTTCTTTAAAGCACAAGGAATTCAAGCTGGAGATTGTATTGCAGGGCTTTTACCGAGAACGCCTGAGTTATTAATTACAATTTTGGCAACGTGGCGCATAGGTGCTATTTATCAGCCTTTATTTACTGCCTTTGAAGCAAAATCGATTGATCACCGTATTACGACTGCTCAAACTAAATTGATTGTGACCAATGATGAACAGCGCCCTAAACTGAATACTTTAAATGTTCCGGTTATTGTCACTGTTCATCAGACTGGTCCTTTATCTGAACATGACTTCGATTTTTGGCAATCTTTACAACGCTATTCTGAGCAATGTGAACCAGTCAGCCGTAGCTTTGACGATGACTTTTTAATGATGTTTACCTCTGGTACAACTGGTCTTGCCAAGTCCGTACCAGTTCCTTTAAAAGCAATTTTGACATTTAAAGGTTATATGACTCATGCTGTCGATTTGCGTGAAGAGGATATGTTCTGGAATTTGGCAGATCCGGGGTGGGCGTATGGTTTGTATTATGGCATTACAGGCCCTTTAAGCTTGGGACATAGCATTATTATGGATGAGCGTTCGTTTAATGTAGATCAGGCAATTGAGTTAATTAAAAAGTATAAAGTAAGTAATTTAACTGGTTCGCCTACAGCATTTCGTATGTTCTTTGGATTTAAGGAAAAATTTGACCCTTCAATTAAACAACATTTACGCGTAGTGAGTAGTGCGGGTGAGCCATTAACACCTGAGGTTGTGAACTGGTTTAAACAGGATTTAGAGGTCAATATTTTTGATCAATATGGACAAACTGAACTCGGCATGGTGATTGCGAACCACCATGCGCTTGAGCACCCATTAAAAGTAGGTTCAGCCGGTTTTGCAATTCCTGGGCATCGTTTTGCTGTGTTAGACCAAAATTATCAAGAATTACCAACAGGTGGTGTTGGTATTTTGGCAATGGACTCGGAGCAATCCCCACTAATGTGGTTTAAAGGTTATGGTGGCAATAATCGCAAATCATTTGTTGGTAAGTATTATTTAACAGGAGACACGGTCACTTTAAATGAACATGGCGGCATTGATTTTGTTGGACGTGCTGACGATGTCATTACAACATCGGGCTACCGAGTTGGACCATTCGATGTTGAAAGTACTTTATTAGAGTGTGAGGCGGTATTAGAGTCAGCCGTAATTGGTAAGCCAGATCCGGAACGAACCGAAATAGTAAAAGCTTTTGTGGTACTTAAGCCTGCTTATCAAGCATGTGAAACATTAAAAGATAAACTACAGCAATATGTTCGTAACCGTTTATCTCGTCATGCGTACCCAAAAGAAATTGAGTTTGTGGATAGTCTACCGAAAACCACGAGCGGAAAAATTCAAAGAGGATTATTGAAGCAGCAAGAAATTGCAAAAATGCAGCAAGCCTATGCAAGCTAAATTGAACAAAGGGAAATATTTAAATATTTCCCTTTATTTTTTTATATTAGAGATCGGCTTTCACTTCTTCACCAATTAAGTAAAACGTTCCACCTGCAATATAATGCAGGCTTCGAAGTTCTTTTGGCGCATCTTGAAAATACCAGTGCCCATCTCTAAAAACGCGACTATCTGCCCATGCACCTACAACAGAACCAATAAATAAATCATGAGCTGACTGATTGTGCGGTTCAGGAATAAGTTTACAAACCAGCCATGCGATACAACCTGATACAAGCGGGCTACTCAGGCCTTCTTGATAAAACAGTTCAACATCGCAGTGTTCAAGTTTTTGTGGGTCATCCAACTTACTAATGGTGCCAAGTTGCTTGGTCATATTGAGCTGTGCATAGCAAGGAACTTGTAGGGTGAAGTAACCGCTTTGCTCAACAAGCTGTCGAGTTTTCGTACTTTTATCTAAAACTACAGACACTTTGGCAGGTTTAAACTCTAATGCACATGCCCATGCGGCAGCCATTACATTGCGGTCATCACCATGTTGTGCAGAAACTAGGACAGTTGGACCATGATTTAACAACCGATAAGCTTTTTCTAACTCTACAGGTGCAATATATGATTGCGTCATATTTAGCCTAAGTAATAAAGAAAATAGATATTTCTATTGTTGCAGAAAGCTTGATAGATGCAATGTTGGTAAATAAGCTTTATTAGAATAAAAAAGTTGTTTCTATTTTATAGCTTTCATAATAACGAACTTAGTCATAAAATCATTTCGCTTCTAAGTGAAAGGATTAACGCGTGACCGAGCTTCAAGATATCGATTTTGTAGAGTTAAGTGATGAAGAAATGCATCTCTATAGCCGTCAGATTTTACTTGATGGATGGGATATTGAAGCTCAGGAAAAACTCAAACTTGCCAATGTACTGATTGTCGGTGCTGGAGGAATAGGCTGTAGCAGTGCAGAGCTACTCGCACGAGCAGGAGTTGGAAAAATTACACTCATTGATGCAGATACCATTGAGATAAGTAATTTACAGCGTCAAATTGCATTTGGTCATGAAGATATTGGTCGTTATAAAGCTGAAGTTCTGGCAAAACGGTTACAGAAAATTAACCCTTATATCTGTGTTGAATACTTTAATGAACGTTTAGACGAACATAACATTGATAGACTTGTTGAACACCAAGATGTAGTGCTGGATGGCTGTGATAACTTTACAACTCGCTATTTAGTAAATAGTGCTTGTAAGAAGCATCAGGTCGCATTAATTAGTGCTTCTGCAATTGGCTTTCAGGCGCAAATGTTTATGGTAGAAGATGATTCAGCTTGTTATGAATGTTTGTTCCCAAAAGAACAGCATGACAATGAAGGCCTGCGCTGTGCAGAGTCAGGAGTGCTTGCAACAACTCCTGTAATGATAGCGTCATTACAAGCACATCACACTTTGTTATATTTAGGGCTTAATCACACTCCTTTGAAACAAAAACTGTTACTTTGGGATGGATTAAATATGACACAACGTATTGTTAATTTTGATAAAGATATAAATTGTCCACTTTGTCAGGCAAGCTAATCAGCAAATAAAGCAAAATTTGCTACACTTGAGACGAATATTCTGGTTCTAAAGAAATATGAAAAAAAATATTTTATTTGATGGATTGCGCTCAGTTGCCCGTATCGGTGAAACCGCAGTGGTTGCTGCTAAAGCTGGTATTAAGTACGCAACTGATAAGCCAAGTAATGCCAAACTCATGCGTGAGACTTTTGAGTCGCTTGGCTCAACATATATTAAGCTTGGTCAGTTTATCGCGAGTACACCATCGCTATTTCCGCGTGAATATGTAGAAGAATTTCAAGGTTGTTTAGATCAGACACCAACTCTGCCATTTAGTTATATTCAAGGCGTACTTGCTTCTGAATTTGAAGGGCGTGATTTAAACCAGATTTTTAGCTACATCGATGAAAAACCTTTAGCTTCTGCCTCAATTGCTCAGGTTCATGCAGCTAAACTGACGACCGGTGAAGATGTCGTTATCAAAGTACAAAAACCTGGTGTTGAAACCATTTTGTACACTGACTTAAATGTGGTGCATTGGGCAGCCAAACTACTTGAGCGTGCAGTACCTAAAATCAAGTTTGCTGCTCTTTCTGATATTGTCGATGAAATTAAAACCCGTATGGTGCGTGAAGTCGACTTTATTGAAGAAGCCCAAAACTTAGATGACTTTATAGAATATTTAAATATTTCTCAAAACCATGCTGCGACTGCACCTAAAGTTTATCATCAGTTTTCTACACGCCGTGTGTTGACCATGCAGCGTTTATACGGTGTGTCTTTGACAGATTTTAGTGTGGTAAAACAATATGCTAAAGACCCATCACAAGTGCTAATTACTGCCATGAATACATGGTTTGGTAGTCTTATGCTCTGTAAGAGTTTCCACGCTGACTTACATGCTGGAAACCTAATGTTGCTTGAAGATGGCCGAATTGGTTTTATCGATTTCGGTATTGTGGGTCAGTTAAAACCAGAAGTCTGGACAGCATGTATTGCGTTTATGGATGCGTTGCAAAAGACTGATTATCAAGCAATGGCTGAAAATATGCTGAAGATGGGCATGACCCATAACAAGGTCGATGTTGATGTATTGGCACAAGATTTGGAGCGCTTATTTAATGGCGTATTAATGGCCGATCCACAGCAAATTCTGTCTTCAAATCCAGCCGATTTAAATGACATCATGATGGATATGGTAGGGGTTGGTGAGCGCCACGGTATTAAATTCCCTCGAGATTTTGCCTTATTATTTAAGCAAATGCTTTATTTTGATCGTTTTATGCGCGTACTCGCACCATATACTGATATTTATGCAGACCAACGTTTGAAAATGGTTCAAAATATGGAACCTGCTTCGTTGTTAAAGCACTAAGGTCAGTTTAAATTTATGGATGCCATTATTATTGAAGGCTTGAAGGTTGAGACAGTAATTGGCTGTTTCAACTGGGAAAGACAAATCATTCAACCTTTAATGTTGGATTTGACCATCCATAATGATTTGAGCCGAGCTGCAGCGTCTGACAAGCTTGAGGATACACTCAACTATGCGCAGATTTGTGAGTTATCGGCTCAAACCATTCAGCAAGCTAAACCTGAGTTAATCGAGCACGCAGCTCATCTGGTTTTGCAATGTTTATTTGAAACCTTTCCAACAATTGAAAAAATTACCATAACCATCCGTAAGCCAGCCATCATTGCAGAAGCAAACGCTGTAGGAATTCGTCTTGAACGCACCAGAAACAATTTTTGCGCTCGCCCTAGCGAGTAATTTAGACGCAGATCAGCACTTTACTTTTGCTTATACGCAATTAGCAACTTTGGGGAAAGTGCAGTTTTCATCTGTTTATCAAATTCCATGCCGAGATGGTATTGGAGATGATTATTGGAATTCAGCATGTCTATTAAAAAGCACTTTATCATTTGAACAAATTGAATCTTTTCTCAAGAAACTTGAGTCAGATTCTGGACGTGTTCGACCATCGCATCATATTTCTTTAGATGTAGATTTGATTGCATGGGGAAGTGATTTGGACCATATGCAATTTAATTCTAAAAAATTACCTTTGGCGCTCGATGTAAAAATTCCTTTATATGAACTTTGGCATTGTGAAAAACTAAAGGCTGATAGTACGCTTTACCCAGTTGTTAATTTTAAATTTCAAGGTCTTTCAAACTAAAATTTACGCAAAATTTACGCGGCCTTTGAGTTCCTCAATAGAGAATTTACGAGCATTTTATCCATACTGAAATTCACTAAATTAGTGTTACTTCAGGACAATAAAGATGCTTATAAATTCTCAAATGCGCATCTTGCATCAGTCTGGCATAGCCTTATGCGGACTCAAAAAAAGTGATATTTCTTCATCTCTCCTTATTTCCATTTTGGCAAATCAAGCCAAGGGGTATAGAGGAGAATAGCCATGTTAGAACTTATCCTTGTTTTATTTATTGCTATTTTTTTAGCATGGTGTCTCAGCAAATATCTATCCAAAGTGATGACAAATCAGCCGATGGTTGGCGATGGATTATTTCGTTGGATTGAAAATCCTGTATATCGCTTGTTAGGTATATCTCCACAACAACAAATGAACTGGAAACAATATTCTTTAGCATTTGTTGTTAGCTGTGTTTTTCTAGCTATAGCCGTTTTTGCTATTTTTATGACGCAAGCATGGCTACCATTAAATCCAAATCATGCACCAAATATGAGTTGGGATTTAGCGTTACACACGGTTATTTCATTTTTAACAAACACAAACCAGCAGCATTATTCTGGTCAGGCTCAGTTATCTTATTTGTCGCAAATGACAGGTATTGTGGGGCTGCAAGTCATTACTCCAATGATGGGGCTGGCTTTGGTTGTTGCGACATTAAGAGCTTTCTTTTATCAGCGCCCAAGCCATATTGCGGCCGATGTTGCCGAGCAGCCAGATCAAATTTTAATTGGTAACTATTGGGCAGATGTAATTCGTCCTACAGTCCGATTCTTGCTTCCGCTCTGTTTTGTCTGGTCTTTATTGCTCAACAGCCAAGGTGTACCAGCAACTTTCCAAGGCGGGCCAGAAATACAGCTGATTGATAAAGCCAATACATTACAAACCCAAAAAATTCCTTTAGGGCCAGTTGCGCCAATGGTAGCGATTAAGCAATTGGGTAGTAATGGTGGCGGTTGGTATGGTCCAAATAGTTCTGTGCCTTTAGAAAATCCAACACCATTTTCTAATTTACTAGAAATGATTGCGATCTTACTTATTCCAATCACAGTCATTTTTATGGTCGGGCATTTTACTCAGCGTAAAAAGTTTGCTTACTTTGTGTTTGGTAGCATGCTTTTGATGTCGGTTATTTCAGGTGCGGCAGCTGTCTGGTCTGAAAGTATGTCATCGACCGCATCTCAAATTGCAGTAATGGAAGGTAAAGAGCAACGTTTTGGACCTGCAGCATCAGCAGTTTGGGCTGCGCTGACTACACAAGTGAATAACGGTTCGGTCAATATGATGCACGATTCTTCTGCGCCGCTTACTGGGCTGGTTGAACTCATTAACATGTTGATTAATGCCATTTGGGGCGGTGTGGGCTGTGGTCTGCAACAGTTTATGATTTATCTGTTACTCGCTGTATTTATTGCAGGCTTAATGACAGGCCGTACACCTGAATTGTTTGGACGCAAAATTGAAGCAGCAGAGATCAAGTTACTTGCGATTATTATCTTAATTCAGCCTCTTATTATTCTGGCTTTTACAGCATTGAGTCTTAGTATTCCGGGATTATCAGGTATCACAAACCCTGGACCACACGGTATTAGCCAAGTGTTCTATGAATATGTTTCTGCGTTTGCTAATAACGGTTCAGGTTTTGAAGGCCTTGGAGACAACACCGTATGGTGGAATGTCACTTGTAGTCTTGCTCTTCTTTTAGGACGCTTCCCGACATTAATTTTGCCATTAATGATTGCGACACGTTTAGCAGCAAAAAGAAAAGCACCCGAAACAACAGGTAGCCTTCAGGTTGAAACGCCAACCTTTGCCTTAACGCTGATTACGATTGTTGTATTGCTTACCTTATTACAATTTATGCCAGTTCTTGTCCTTGGGCCAATTGCCGATCAACTGTTGTTGGTTAAAGGCTAAGGAGGCGAGTGAAAATGAATACACAAACTCATGTAAATAGCCATAAAACAACTGTGGCAGTACCAAGTTTTGAAGTTTGGAAAAATGCTTTTATAAAATTGCTACCCCAGCATGCAATTAAAAATCCAGTCATGGCAATTGTATGGCTTGGAACAGTGGTTACTGCGCTAAGTACCGTAATGGGATATGCCACACTGTTGTTTGGTTTGGTCGTCACAGCAATTTTGTTTATTACAATTTTATTTGCTAACTATGCTGAAGCGGTTGCAGAGGCTAGAGGTCGTGGACAGGCATCTTCATTGCGTGCAGCAAGAGAAAACTTGACTGCCCGAAGACTTAATTCTTTGACAGACCGTCAAACCACTCAAATTGCAGCTACTGAACTTCATTTAAATGATTATATTGAAGTTCATGCAGGTGAACTTGTTCCAGCCGACGGTGAAATTGTAGAAGGCTTTGCCACCATTAATGAATCGGCGGTTACAGGTGAGTCAGCACCCGTGTTACGTGAAGCTGGAACTGACCGTTCAGGTGTTATTGGCGGGACTAAAGTTCTTACAGATCGTATTGTTGTGCAAGTGACCGCTGAATCTGGCCAAAGTTTCTTAGACCGTATGATTGCTTTGGTTGAAGGTTCAAATCGTCAAAAAACACCGAATGAGATTGCACTTGGCTTCTTGTTAATGGTGATGACACTTACATTTTTAATTGTGGTGATTAGCCTACCATTTATTGCTCATTATTTGCATATTGAGCTCGATCCAGTTGTACTCGTGGCGCTATTGGTCTGCTTAATTCCAACAACGATTGGTGGCTTGTTACCTGCGATTGGTATTGCAGGTATGAACCGTGCACTCAAAGCCAATGTTTTGGCGAAATCAGGTAAAGCTGTCGAAGTTGCAGGTGACATTGATGTGCTTTTACTCGATAAAACAGGAACCATTACTTATGGTGACCGTCAAGCAACTTCATTTTATCCTTTAACTTCGGTAACCGAATCTGAGTTGAGAGCTGCTGCTTGGGTGAGTTCACTTGCCGACCCAACACCAGAAGGGAAATCGATTGTTAAGTTAGCAAAAGAACAAGGTTTAAAACAGCAAGAACCTGAGCAAGCCGAATTTATCTCTTTTAGTGCTTCGACTCGAATTTCTGGTGTGAATTTACCGAATGGTGAGCAAATTCGTAAAGGTGCTTTAGATGCAATCTTGAAATTTGTAGATGAAGATTATTCTCAAGATCTAGAGTTAAAAGCACGTGTTGAACAAGTTGCCAAAAAAGGTGCAACACCATTGGTTGTCGCAAATCAACATCATGTATTAGGTGTGATTGAACTTTCAGATGTGATTAAACACGGCATTAAAGAACGTTTTGCCCGTTTAAGAGAAATGGGCATCAAAACTGTCATGGTTACAGGTGATAACCCATTAACTGCTGCTGCGATTGCTGCTGAAGCGGGTGTAGATGACTATATTGCCGAAGCAAAACCAGAAGACAAATTGGCTTGTATTCGCACCGAACAACAACAAGGTCGTTTAGTTGCAATGGTCGGTGACGGAACCAACGATGCACCAGCATTAGCACAAGCCGATATTGGCTTAGCCATGAACTCAGGTACACAAGCTGCAAAAGAAGCCGGCAATATGGTCGATTTAGACTCAGATCCAACCAAACTTCTTGCTGTGGTTGAGATTGGGAAACAGCAGCTGATTACCCGTGGTGCTTTAACAACATTTTCGTTAGCAAACGACGTCTCTAAATACTTTGCCATTTTGCCTGCATTGTTCGCTGCTGCGATTCCACAAATGCAAGTATTGAATGTAATGCACTTAGCAAGTCCAAGCAGCGCGATTTTATCTGCATTAATTTTTAACGCGATTATTATCCCGCTATTAATTCCAATTGCATTACGTGGCGTCAAATTTAAACCTTCAACTGCAACTCAGTTACTACGTCGAAATATGTTGATTTATGGGGTGGGCGGTGTGGTTCTACCATTCATTGCCATTAAAGCGATTGATGTTGTGATTGTTCAATTATTTGGTTTGTAATCTGGAGTTTGAAATGAAAACTTATGCACAAAATTCAGAAGCAAATTTGGGTCAGACCTTAAGAGCATCTTTCGGACTTCTAATTTTTACCCTTGTCGGTTGTGGTGCTATTTATAGTGCGATCGCTACAGGCGCGGGACAGGTTTTATTCAACAATCAAGCGAATGGTAGTTTGATTGAAATAGATCATAAAGTTTTAGGGTCAAAATTAGTCGCTCAGCCATTTGTTGGAGAGGCTTATTTTCATCCGCGTCCTTCAGCAGTTGCTTATGACCCGATGGCGATGGCAGGTACAAACTTAGCTCGTACTAATCCTGAACTACAGAAACAAATTGATGCTCAGATTCTTGCGGTGATAAAACAAGACCACACGGGCAATACACCGATTCCAAGTGATTTGGTGACTAAATCAGGTAGTGGTATCGATCCACATATTAGCCCTGAATCTGCTCAGTTGCAGGTTGCCAGAGTGGCTCAAGCGCGTCATTTAGCCCCTAAAGTTGTAGAACAGTTACTCCAAAAGCATATTGAACCAGTTCAGTTTGGTGTACTAGGGCAAGCTCGTGTTAATGTATTAGAGTTAAATATCGCTTTAGATCAATTACAATCTACACATTAACTTGAAAATAAAATTGTTAGTTTACCGGATGATATCAAGTGCAAAGCAATCGCGAAAATCAGGCTGAAGCCTTATTAAATCATGTGAATAGATATCAAGCCGGTCGACTAACGGTCTTTCTCGGTGCAGCGCCTGGTGTTGGAAAAACCTATGCCATGCTCGCCCGCGCTAAAGAACTATTTCAACAGGGCACAGATGTTGTTGTTGGTATTGTTGAAACCCATGGAAGAATCGAAACTCTAAAAATTTTGGAAGGTTTGCCTCAGATTGCTAGAAAGGAAATGCAATATCAGGGGCATACTTTAGAAGAAATGGACCTGGATGCTATTTTACTCAGGCATCCGCAAATCGTTTTGGTTGATGAACTGGCTCATCGCAACGTCCCAAATAGTCGTCATGAACGGCGGTGGCAAGATGTTAATGAATTGCTAGACGCAGGTATTGATGTATTTACGACCATTAATATTCAGCATTTAGAAAGCCTAAATGATGTGGTCTACCAGATTACGGGGATTCGAGTAAATGAAACGGTACCAGATCGGGTATTTGATCGTATTCGAGACATTCGTTTAATTGATTTACCAGTCAGTGAGCTTATTGAAAGGCTCCATCAAGGAAAAGTCTATGTACCAGAGCAAGCAAATCTGGCATTACAAGGCTTTTTTAGCATTTCAAATTTAACAGCATTACGTGAACTCGCAATGCAATGCGTTGCTGAGCATGTCGATTTAGATTTAAAACAGAGTTACACCTCTAAAGGTTTGAAGTCTATCTCGCTACAAAATGAATTGATGATTGCGATAGATGGACAAGGTTCTTCTGAATATTTAGTGCGGGCAGGTTGTCGATTAGCTGAACGCTATGGGGCAACATGGACTGTAGTGAATGTTGCTAAAAGTTTTGACTTTGGACAGAGCTCAGGAAATTCATATAAAAAAGAATATATTGAGATTGATCGGGCATTTGAGCTGGCTCGACAACTCGGGGGGCGAACAGAAGTTTTATATGGGCATAGAGTTGCGTCAGTATTAATGGATGCCGCGGTTGACCGAGGAATTTCGAATCTGGTCATTGGCAAAAGTATTTCGCCGTGGTGGTTAAAGTTATTTAAGAAAAATTTAGCTCAGCAATTATTAAATCAAGAAAATTCGATTGCTTTAACGATTTTGCATCCAGAACAGGGCACTAAAAAGACAACTCAACTTGAAAAGCCATCATTTTTATCATTAAAAGAAAGTGTTTTTGTTTTAGCGGTTACTTGTGTCAGTATTTTTATAGCTCACTTTGCCGAAGTTCTATTGGGTATTGAAGACTTTTCTGTCATTTTTATTATTTCAGTTTTAATTGTAGCAACGAAAACGAGAATGCTCGCTGCAGTAGTGGCAGCCTTAATCTGTTTCTTGGCTTATAACTTTTTCTTTATTGCACCACGTTTTACATTTCAAATTTCAGCACACCAAGGGGTGGTTACCGTTGTTGCTTTTTTTGCGGCAGCTTTAATCGCTGGGCGGTTGGCTTCTCAGTTACGTCAGCAGGTTTTGTCTTTAAAAGCTGCGAATGCCTACACCACAGTGATGCAAGACTTGGCACGTAAGCTTTCTAGTGCGGTGAATCTTGAAGAAGTCATGCAAACAGGACGTATGACTTTAGAAACCCAGCTGCAAACTAAGGTGTGGATTTCTATTCAAGATAGAGTCATTTCATCTGATATTGAGCTAAATGATAAAGAAAAAGTAGCCGCAGAATGGTGTTTAAAACATCAACAACCGTGCGGGCGTTTTACCGATACTCTTAGTCAATCAAACTGGTGGTTTTTACCTCTTTTAGAGCAGAAAAATAGCCTAGGTATAGTGGGAATTTACTTTAAGGATGACGTAGTTTCTCTAAATTTTGAGCAAAAGAAATTGACGGAAAGTGTAATTGAATATATTGCACAGGCAGCACTTCGAACCCAATTGGTCAATGAACTTGAACAAGCAAAAGTCACCAGTGAGACAGAGCGTTTACGTTCTGCTTTATTATCTTCGGTATCGCATGATTTACGTTCACCACTTGCTTCTATTATTGGCGCAGCAGACACACTTGCGAATTTTAAAGCTGATATGTCAGAACAAGACCAGCAAGATTTACTTGAAACAATACATTTAGAAGGTGAGCGTTTAGACCGTTATATTCAAAACTTGCTTGATATGACGCGCTTAGGCCACGAAGGTCTAACCTTGAAAAGAGACTGGATTGGGGTAGATGAGTTAATTGGTTCGGCAACCCGCCGTTTAAAGCGCTATAAACCAGATACGCAAGTAGTGATTCAGTTACCTGAGCAACCGATTAGTTTGTATGTTCACCCTGCACTGGTAGAGCAAGCTATTTTTAATGTTTTAGAAAATGCCGCAAACTTTTCACCTCCCGATGAACCAGTCATGATTCGTGCTCACCTTTCATCAGAAGATGAAGTAAAAATTGAAATTGAAGATAGAGGTGCGGGAATTCCTGAAGACGAAAGACATCGCATTTTTGATATGTTTTATACGATGGAACGAGGAGACCGTGGAAAGTTTGGTACTGGTTTAGGGCTTACAATCGTAAAAGCGATTATTGGTGCTCATATGGGTACAATAGAAGCATTTTCAGGGCGCCAAAATAAAGGTACTTTAATTCAAATCAGATTACCCATTCACCCAGTAAAAGAATAAGTTGTAAATTCATGATAAGTTCAGAAACATCACCTGTAGAAACACGTATTGTGATTATTGATGATGAGCCTCAAATCCGTAAATTTTTAGACATTGCTTTAAGAACTCAAAAATACAAAACCACGCTCTGCGAAACGGGTTACAAAGGCCTAGAGGCTTTGGCAACCCAAGGGGCTGACTTAGTTATTCTAGACTTAGGCTTACCCGATTTAGACGGGAAAGAAGTCCTTCAAGAATTACGTAGCTGGTCAAATGTGCCAGTTATAGTCCTATCTGTACGCGCTGATGAATACGAAAAAGTTGCTTTGCTAGATGCTGGCGCAAATGACTACATGACCAAGCCTTTTAGTGTTCAAGAGCTTTTGGCACGCATACGTGTCATCTTAAGAAATCAACCAATCCAGCAAGAAGCACATGTATATGACGATGGTTATCTTAAAGTCGATGTCACACAACGTTTGGTTTGGGTCGAGCAGCAGCCAATTACTTTAACTCGAAAAGAGTTTCAACTTTTAACGCTATTAATGCGCTATCAAGGACAGCTTTTAACACAGCCACAGCTCTTAAAAGAACTATGGGGGCCAACTCATCAGGAAGATACGCATTATTTGCGTATTTTGGTAGGCAAGTTGCGCAGTAAACTAGGAGATAATGCGATTCAACCACGTTATATTGCTACTGAACCTGGTGTTGGATTGCGTTTTTTAGCTAAACAGAAAAATAATTAATGAGATATAAAAAACCTTAGGGTATTTCTCCCTAAGGTTTTGCAAAGTGGTTTATAGTTTTTTTGCTTTTTTATTTATATATCCCAATGTTGTTCTGCTTCAGTCATTTGGCTGTAAATATTTTGATATTCAGCTTGTTTAACTGTGTACCAATGTTCGACAAAGTCAGTTCCTAAATACCCTTTTAAAATAAGACTTCCTTTAAATATTTTTAAGGCTTCCGGCTGATTGTTGGCTAATAAAATGTGCTCATCTTGAAATTTTAAAAGATGTGCAGGTTTTGGTAGCGGTAACTTATGAGATAAGCCGTAAGATACGCCAGCTAAAATAGTCGCTGTAACGAGATAGGGGTTACAGTCAGCTCCAGCAACCCGATATTCTAAGCGTTGATTTTGTACATCTGAGCATGGAATTCGGATTGCAACATTACGATTATTGGTATCCCAATTGGCTTCTAATGGCACGTGATGACCAATTTTAAAACGTCTATAAGAATTAATATTAGGTGCTAAAATCGCCATAGATGCAGGCATTAACTCAATTAGGCCACTAATCGCGCTCAATAATTTGGCTGAAAGCTCATCTTTTTGTACTTCTGAGCTAAATATATTTTGATGGTATTGATTAAGCAGACTCATATGAAAATGCATACCACTACCAGCCTTTGCCAAGTTCGGTTTCGCCATGAAACAAGCGGTTAGGTCATGCTTTCTTGCAACTTGTTTTACAATTCTTTTTAAGGCATTAATTTGATCGCATAGCTTTAAAATGTCATGGCTGTGTTGAAGGTTTAATTCATATTGTCCAGGTGATGATTCTGCAACAATAGCGGTAATTTCAATTGATTGTAGTAGGGCAGCTTTTTCAACTTCATCTAGGACTTGCTGATAGTTATTTGGCGCATCTATATCAAAACATTGGTTTTCTGAACATATTTCAGATTGATGCTGAGGTGAGAAAAGATAAAACTCTAGCTCGGCAGCCATGACAGGGAAATAATTATTAGCATGTAACTGATTTAATAGTTTTTTTAATATATTGCGTGGTTCATAGCGACAGTCTGAACCATCTTCTTCTTGCATGGATAGGTAAAGCTGAGCATTTAATTCTGGGGATAAGGCATTGGGTTGCAAGCTGCCTAAAATGGGCAGGCAAAGTCTATCTGGTTCACCAATATATTTTCCCAGTCCTGTTTCTTCAATCACTTTTCCATCAAGGCTCATGGCATAAACAGAAAGAGGAAAATAACATCCATTCGATAGATTTTTGAGGCTCTTAACGTCAATTCGTTTGCCACGAATATGCCCGTTTAAGTCATGTAGACAAATATCAATGTGCTGAGTGTGAGGATATAAACTTAAATATTCATCAACTTCTTTCAAAAAAAGCTCTGATTTGAACGTATGAATTTGCATTTGTGGAATAAAATCATCTGATATTTTAAATGCCTTAAAGTGAGAGTCTTTTAAGTTTAAACTTGGGTAAATAAGCGTACTCATTATAAAAAACCTTGGTGGTTATTTAGCTAAAATCCTACCTTAGCCTTTGAAGTTAATCTCGTAAAAAAAGAGTAAAAAGACAAAGGGTTTTTTATAAATAATTTTGGATTTTTATTTTAATAATTAAAAAGTTAATTGGTGCTTTTATGATAAGTCTTTAAGTAAAATTAACGTATAAGGGCCATCAAAGAGTTGTCTGATCGTTCATGATTTCGCTTTTAAAAATTAAACATAATTAAGAATTGTGATCCTTAAATTTGGTGAGATGGTCAAACTGCTTTAAACTTAAAATCTTATCCAGTTAAACATTTATGTATAAATCTTGAATTGAGCAAGACTTATATCGTGTATGTACTGGAATTTTATTTTTTGCGTTTTTTTAATTTTTATTTTTGAGTTCTCTTAATATGAAAAATATCGGTTTAGCCATTTTAGTAATCAGCCTTTCAGGTTGTGCTGCAATGAGCGTAGAAGAATGTAAGACTGCGAATTGGTCATTAGTGGGTGAGAAAGATGGTTCGAAAGGTTCTTCGCCACGTTTAGATCAATATTACAAAGCATGTGGAAAAGCCAATATTGTTCCAGATCAAAAGTCATATGAACGTGGGTATAAAGAAGGCCTAGGTTATTATTGCCAGCCAGCAAATATTTTTTATAACGCTTTAGAAGGTAACGGTAATATTAATGTATGCCCAGTTGAGCAGCGTAATCGTTTAAGACCTTATTATCGAGCTGCCTCAGATTACTACAATGCAAAAGCTGAATATGAGCGTTATGATGAGAAGTTTAAGCAATATTCTGACAGTGCTTATAACGAAAAATTAAAGCCAGAAGAGCGTGAACGTTATCGTAAGCTTTTAAGAGAACTACAAATTGATCGTGACCGTATTAATCGCAACTATTGGAACTCAATTCGAGATATTGAACGTTTCAAATATGATCATGGCTTAAAATAATATTTGAAAAGGATTGATCTAAATGAGATCAATCCTTTGTTTTTTAAAGATAATAACTCGTTTTAGTCATTAACTTTGAAATAGCGGTCATACTGATTTTTACTGCATAAGGTAATTCAACACCACCTGCTTCAAGCGCTGTATGGCGATGATGTAATTCATCTTCATTCATTTGCTCTAAAATTTTACGAGAACGTTCATCTTGAGCTGGTAATTGGTTTAAATGGTCTTGCAAATGCATGCTTACCTGACGCTCAGTTTCAGCAACAAAACCTAAGCTATATTTATCACCAGCAATACCAGCAAGAGCGCCCATACCATATGAAAGGCCGTACCAGATTGGGTTCAATAAACTTGTATGGCTATTCAACTCTTTTAAACGGTCTTCGCACCAAGCTAAATGATCTTGTTCTTCAATCGCTGCCTGTTGCATTTCACGGCGTACGTTCGGTAATTTCGCCGTTAATGCTTGTCCATGATAAAGCGCTTGAGCACATACTTCACCACTATGGTTAACACGCATGAGGCCTGCAACATGGCGAGCATCTTCTACACCAAGTTGTGTTTCAGCCGATTCGGCCGGATTTTGGCGCTGAGCTGCTGTTGCACCCGGAACAAGACTACGTAATGCTTGATCAAAGGAGTTAATAAGTTGATCAATTCCCGTGTAGTGGCGCATAAATTAGTCCTCCAAAGAAAGATGTGCTGTGGCAAGCATTGGTTTTAGTCGGGCAAGAAGCCAGATACTAAAGATTGCACTAAGTACAGCTGTAATAATAAATAGTATTTTAATATCAATTTTTAAAACACTTAATATTAAGATTGAGAAAATTGCAGAAGAAACCATGAATACAGCATTTAAAATGTTATTCGCTGCAACTACTCGGGCACGATGGGAGCGTGGCGAATAAGCCTGCATCATGGCATACAAAGGAACAATATAAAAACCACCACTAATACCCAATAAAGTCACAGCAATCATGACGTGGTAGTAAACCCAACCTTGAGTAAAAATATCTTTTAAAGTCAGTAATGCACCAGTTCTTTCGGGTACAAAAGCTAGACTGGCTGCAAGATAAAGCGCAAAAACAGTAAGGCCAATTGCACCGATTGGTACCATTTTAATATTAATTTCTGAACCACCAATTTTGCGGCAAAGTAATGAACCGACACCAATTCCGACTGAGAAGAACGTGAGTAGTAGGCTAACCACATTTTCTGATGCATGGAGGTTTTGCTGAGTCAGCTGCGGAATTTGCGTTAAATAAGTCGCCCCATAAAACCAATACCACGAGTTACCTAATAAAATTGTGAACACTAACGGTAAGCTTTTGGCATATGTAATGGTTTGGAAGCTTGTACGAATAAAGTTCCAATCAATATCTAAATCTGGCGCAGCAACTTTTTGAGGCAGAATAAAATGACTAAACACATAGCCTATACAAGCAATAGTGACTACAGTCAGACTAATCCACAGTAAATTACCTTCTGATGATGCAATTACGGCACCACCTAAGATCATTCCGAACAAGATTGCCATCGATGTACCTGATTGAAATAAGGCATTGCCCGACATGAGTTCATTCGGTTTTAAAATCTCAGGCAAAATTGCATATTTAATAGGTCCGAAAAATGTGGAATGAGTTCCCATTAAGAATAAAGCGAGAAGAAGCAACCATAAATGGCCCAATAAAAAACCAGCAGAGCCAATGAGCATAATGATGATTTCTAATATTTTTATACCACGCACAAGCTGTGCACGTTCATATTTGTCTGCAATTTGCCCAGCTGTTGCCGAGAAAAAGAAATATGGCAATATAAACAGTAATGCTGCTAAATTATTGAGTGTACTTACTGGGGCAGATTGTTGTTGAATCCAACCATACGTAATGACTAACAATAAAGCTTGCTTAAAAACATTGTCATTTAATGCGCCAAAAAACTGTGTAAAAAACATCGGTACAAACCGACGTGATGTCATCAGGGATTCATCTTGTTTCATCATGTGCAAGCTTCATTGAGTTTTATTAAAAAATGTGACGGAGTGTTAATTTGCATCGAAAACCATGTATGATATTTTTAACGCTTGATTAAATGAAAAATCAATGGTTTCGAGTGAGTTTTATCCTCATATTGGTGCGTTTATTAAAAAATAAGTTTAGAGTTTTCCATGCCTTCTAAAATTAAGTTTAAACAGTCAACTCTTTCTCACTCTATGCATTTAATCTTGAAAATGCAGAGTATACCTAAACTTATTTGTAGCAGCCTATTGTTAAGTTTATGTGTTAATCCTTGTTATGCTCAAAGTTCGGCTGATACTGTAACACCAGTCGCAAACCAGACGGTAGCTGATTCATCATTACAGCAAACAAATACAAATAACCCAAACGATGTTCCGATTACTGATATTGCTACGCTGGTAACTCAAGCACAGCAACAAGATAGCTTGGCTATATTGCAACAACAAGAACAATTTCCAAATCAGATTGAAGAATTTAAGCCAATTACGCTCGATAACCTTGAAGACTTACCGGTTATGCCTGTTGACCAGAACATGGCAAATGAAATTTATCGGGTAGCAGAAGAGGCAAAGACCGAAGCTCAGAACTTCCAAAATGGAACGCAAAAACGTCCAGAAATGGTGGTCAATGATGCATCTCAAGCAGAACTACATGAAATTACTCAAGCACCTGTAAATATTGACCAACTCATGAGTGAGATTCAATCGGATAGTAAGATTGTAGTCGAAGCCAATGAAACAGGGAAAACTTTACCCGAGCTTACAGCTGCGACTGAAGAACCACCCGAAGAAAAAGGTTTCTTTAAGCGAATAATAAATAAAATCCGTCCACCGCGTGTGATTCCGATGGAACAAATTCCTCGTATTACTGCTGAGGTCAGTGGAGCTCCAGATGATCTCGCTAAAAATATTAAAGGTAAATTATCTACATTTACCCAAGAATCATTTGAAGATTTTAATTCCGCGTTACCTCAGCTTAGAAGTTTAAGTAACCAAGCTGCCCAAGCTGTGGGTTATTATAATGCTGAGTTTCGTTTTGAAAAATTAAGTGCAAGCCGCGTTCGTGTTAACGTTACTCCAAATGAGCCTGTACGAATTAATGAACAAAACATTGAATTTAGTGGAGCTGGTGCAAAACAGCCACAGTTTCAGGTTATTCGTTTAGTGCCTGACCAAGATGTAGGTGATATTTTTAATCATGGTCTGTATGAAACAACCAAAAGCCGAATTGTCGATGCTGCATCGAATAACGGTTATTTTGATGCATACTGGCGTTTACACGACGTGAAAGTAAGCCAACCTGAAAACAAAGCAGATATTAATCTCAAGTATGAAACAGGTGAGCGCTATAAGCTTGGTAAGGTTGAGTTTCGTATGAGCGATCCTTCAAAACCATTGCCAATCAAGTTAAAAATTCTGGAAAGTATGGCACCTTGGCAAGAAGGTGATGACTACACATTTTGGCGTGTAAATGCTTTAGCCAATAACCTAACTAACTCGCGTTATTTTAACTACACGCTGGTCGATTCAATTAAACCTGATCCAATTGAAAAACCACTTGAATTACCGCCAGATTTGCAAGCATTGGTCGATCAGCAAAATGTCACTATTGATGAATCGAAATTACTTTCTCCGGAGCAACAACAGCTTGCTAAAGCACGACAGTTAGCTTCATCTAGTAAAGAAGTTACTCAAAATGTCGTGGACGAAAAACAATTTGCCGGAACTGAAAATGCACAATTAGCTGCGGCGCCCGCTGCTTTAAAAACTGCTGCAGTACAACATGCAGAGCAAGAATCAGAACAAGACCGTTTACAAGCCCAAGCACGTGAAGAAAAACGAATTCCTGTGATTGTGACTTTAAATGCTGACAAACTAAATAGTCTGGAAACGGGTGTTGGTTATGGTACTGACACGGGAGCTCGTTTACGTAGTCAATATCGCCGCTCGATTGTCAATGAATATGGTCATTCATTTGACGCCAACTTTGAACTTTCCCAAATTCGCCAGTCCATAGACGGCCGTTATAGTATTCCTTATAAACATCCATTAAATGATTATTTTAATATTGTGGGTGGTTATGAGCGCGAGACTCGAAATAATATTGGTCCCGATGTAGGTTTGCTAACTGAATCGGCTGTATTCGGTGGTGAGCGAGTTATTAAAAAGCCATTAGGCAACTGGCAACATACGATTGGGGTACGTTACCGTCTGGATCGTTTAACTCAAAAAGGGGATGTTGATATTTCTGAGTTACCAGATGCTTTTAAAGCTGCTGCATCAGAGCAAGAAGCCTTGTTATTCGGTTATGAAACATCTAAAACTTCAAGTAATACACGTTTAAACCCAACAAAAGCATTTAAACAAAGCTATAAGATAGAACTGGGAAGTAGTAGTTTACTTTCCGATGCTAATATGGCGATTGCAACAGCGGGTTGGAGATTTATTTATTCTTTAGGTGAAAACGATAACCATCAGTTTGTGGGGCGATCTGATCTTAGTTATATTTTTACCGATGAATTTGATAAAGTTCCCTATAATTTAAGATTCTTTACTGGTGGTGATCAGACAATTCGTGGTTTCGATTATAAAAGTCTTTCACCAGAAGAAAATGGATATAAGATTGGTGGACAAGCTTTAGCTATTGGCTCTTTGGAATATAACTATCAATTCAAAGAGGGATGGCGAGCAGCTGTTTTTTCTGATTTTGGTAACGCTTACGATAAGAATTTTAGTAATCCGAGTGCTTATAGTGTTGGTGTCGGTATTCGTTGGAAGTCACCAATTGGACCAATTCGTTTAGATGTGGCTTCAGGTATTTCTGATGATAATCATCCGATTCGTTTGCATTTCTTTATTGGTCCACAACTTTAAAAATAAAATTTTATTAGGTTTATTTTATGGCGGAAGTAGAACAGCAGCCCACTTCGGCACCTGACTCTCCTAAGAAGCGACGCATTTTGCGTAGCTTCTTGCTGACGATATTAATCATACTTTTATTACTTGTTGCTTCTATCATTATTATGATGTCGACTGACCGTGGAAGCCGTTTCTTATTAGACCGTGTTTTACAGGCGCAGCAAGTTATTAAATATGAATATGAAGGGGGTAATTTACTAAAAGGAATTATCCTTAAAAATATTATTGTTCAGTTAGCAGAAGTCGATGTTACTTTAGATAGAGCTGATGTTCGCTTAGGGTGGCGTTCTTTAATCTTAGAAAAAGAAGTGCATTTGAGTAATGCAGATGTACGTAACTTAATCATTATTAATAAAGCTCCGCCATCAGATAAACCATTTGGATTTAAACCCATTAAATTGCCATTTGTGCTGCGGGTAGATCAGGCAGATGTCGATCATTTAGAAATTAAAAATTCAGGTTCTGTTGTAAATTTCCATGATGTTCATCTAAATGATGCGTTGTGGTCAGAGACAAAGCTGAAGTTTGAAAATTCAAGTATGGATATGGGGTATCTTTCTGTTCATAACGCAACAGGAAATATGGACTTTAGAGGTAAATATCCACTTAATGCGACTGCAGATTTAAGAATTCCTTCTTTAAAAAGTTTAAACATTCAAAATATTAAAGTGGCAGCTCGAGGAAGTTTAGACACTTTACAAGCTGGTGTAGCAACGACAACACCAGATTTATTAACAGGTTGGGTCGTTTTACATCCTGTTCGTCATGAAGTACCTATGCAAGGTGCATTGTTATTCAAAAACTATCACTTGCCTTTACTGGTCGAACAAAAATTATTTGCTAAAAATGGTGTGATCAAGTTTCAGGGTGATGTGAAACAACTGAACTTAGCACTTGATACAGATTTAAAAGGTGAGAATTTACCTGAAGGCCAATACAACGCCTTAATGAATACCGATCTGGTTCACCAGTTGAATATTACTGACTTTAATGGTCAGGTCATGAAAGGTGCAATTAACCTTAAAGGGTTAGTGAACTGGAAAGATCATGTCACTTGGGATGTAAAAGGTCGTTTAGATCATATTAATCCTAAAGATAAAGCGATTCCTCAAGTCGTTCAGGATTTCTTGCCACCAAGTTTAGATGCAGCCGTTTCTTCAACGGGTTCTTTAGAAAAAGGCACTGAAGTATTAGCTAATGTAGACTTTGACCGATACGAGTCTTGGAAACTTAAATTAAACCAAGCTCCTGAAAAGAATAAAAAACCTCAGCCAATGTTTATGAATGTGGCTTGGTCAAAAATAGACCGTGCTATGCCATATATAGGTTGGTTAAGCAGTGATAGTGGTCAAGTTGATCTGACTTTGCGAGATGGTCAGCAAGATATTAAAGTCTCGACAAAAGTATATCAGCATGAACAGACTTTATTACCAGCAGGGCAATATCTGGCAACGTTGAATGTTAAAGATAATATTCTTAATGTTCCTAGTTTTAATTTTGTGGCTCAAAAAGGTAGCCTCTCAGGTCAGGCCAAAGTTTTCTTGCCTACTGAAAAACGTCAGCTGGCATGGAATGCCTTATTAAATGCAAAAGACTTTAATCCACAAAGTATTCATGCAGCTGCACCGGTTAACCTACTCAATGGGTCAATCAAAGCAAATGGCTTTGCGAAGCCAAATCAACAAATTATTCAACTTGAAAAAATTGATTTAAAAGGTCAATTGGCTCAAGCAAACCAAGAAAGTGTTGCGCTAGCTGGAAAAAGTACAGCAGCTTTATTATTTAATGATGTTAAAGCTGGTGGTGGTTTTAAAGGTTTTGCCGTTAATTATGATGGATCTTTAAAAGCACTTAATCAGGCTAATGGCTTATTAAAGTTCTCTATTGCAGGTACTCCAGAATTTATTCGAATTAACCAGTTACAACATGATGGTGTTGCTGGAAAAATCTATGCGACTGGATCATTAAATTTAAAAGATCGTATTGCTTGGGATATCAATAGTTCGCTTGTGCGTTTTAAACCTCAATATTTTGTTTCTAGTGTAAAAGGCGAAATTTCAGGAAATGTAAAAACGCAAGGTGTTTGGTCTGATAAGCTAAAGCGTATTGATATTCAACAATTGAATCTTGCAGGATTTTTGAATAACAAGCCAGTGAGAGGTAAAGGTAACTTATCTGTACTTATGGATTCGAACCAAAAGGGCTTTTTACCTCAACAATTTGAAGCGAATAATCTATTTTTAGTGTATGCACAGAACCAGTTGCAAGCGACTGGTAATGCGCAGAATTTAAAAATTAAGCTCAATGCACCTGCACTTTATGAGTTGTATCCTGGTTTAAGTGGCCGTGCGTATGGAGATTTGAGTGTCCAATCTCAACCTCGCCTAAAAGCTACAGCTAATATTGCAGTTGATAACTTTGCCTACACTAATTTAGTGAGTATTAAAAAACTGCGTGTACAAGGTGAACTTCCTACTTCTGAAACAACACCGACTCAACTCACCGCAAAACTAGATAATTTACGTAGTGGTAGCCGTCTAATCCAGTCTGCTGAGCTAAATTTGGCTGGAACACGAAAAGCGCACTTATTAAAAGTGCAGGCGAATAATAATGTTTCTAAGTTCTATGTGCAGTTAGCAGGCGGTTTTAACCAGAATAATGATTGGTTAGGTCAAATTCAAAAAGGTAGTTTTGATTCACGTCGAATTCGTTTAGCACAAAATCAAAACGCACCTGTTGTTTTCTCATCAGCACGTTCTGAGCTATATGTGGGACAACATTGTTGGCAAAGTAGAAACAGTCAATTATGTCTTGACCAACCTGTACGTGTAAGTAAAGCACAGGGCAATATTTCATTTGTTACCCAAAATCTGGATTTAGGCGATTTTGCTGCGTTCATGCCAGAAGGTTTGGCAATGACGGGTCAACTCAATGGCTATGCAAAAGCTTCTTGGGTAAATGGTGGACATCCTAAACTTGATGCACGTTTAGTGACACGAAAAGGTGAGCTAGGTCTAGCAGCAGAAGACCCTCAAGACCCACCAACCACGTTGACTTATGATGAACTGAGCGTAATTGCGAAGAGTATTTCAGAAGGTTTATTATTCCGTGTCGATGTAAAAACACCTGATATTGGTACTGGCTATGCAAATGTCATTATTAATCCATACCAACCTTCTATGCCAATGCATGGTGAGGTGGCCTTTAACGATGTACAGTTAAAAGTTTTAAAACCATTCATTCAAGATGTGCGTTCAATGAGTGGTACCTTAGCCTTAGCAGGTAAAGTGAATGGTACTTTAACCCAACCGCAGTTTACGGGTGAAATGCGTTTGAAAAACGGGGCAATCAGTATGATTTCCCTGCCAGTGAACTTAACCAACGTACAAGTGTACTCGTCTATTCGTCAGGATATGGCAACAATTGATGGTGCATTTAACAGTGGACAAGGGGTAGGTTTACTTAAAGGTAGTTTCGACTGGAAAGATTCACCACGTCTACAGTTGAACTTAAAAGGTGATAACCTACTGGTACGCCAAGCACCTTTAATTACCGCAATTGCAAATCCGAATTTGTCACTCGATATGTATCCTTTCGATAAACGTCTAAGTTTGAAAGGGTCTGTAGATGTTCCTCGTGCACGTATTTCAATGCCTGAAACAACGGCACCTGTCATTAATACATCTTCAGATGTTCGTATTGTTCGTCAAGGTCAAGATCCACTTGCAATTTTACGTGCAGCAAAACCGTGGGATATTCGTGCCGATATTTCGGTAAATATTGGTAATCAGGTTATCTTCCAAGGCTTTAACAGTAATATTCCTTTAGTAGGTCGTTTGAACTTAACTCAGCGTGGTTATGAAACTGCAATGCGCGCAATGGGTGCTATTGGTGTGAGCCAAAAAGTGAAAATTGAAGCCTATGGTCAAAGCTTGGATTTAAACCGTGCAATTGCTCGTTTCAATGGTCCGTTGGCAAACCCGACTTTAGATATTGATGCGAATAAGAATGTTCAGGGCAGTATGGTGGGTGTTCGTGTCACAGGTACTGCATCATCACCAAACATTCAAGTTTATAACGATGCAGGCTTATCTGAACAAGAAGCATTAAATGCATTGGTAACAGGTCGTATTAATGAAGGCTCTAGCGGTTTAAGTAATTCAGAAGGTTTTAAATCTGATGTAAACAATACAATCGCTGCGGCCGGTATTAGTATGGGCTTGGGCGGTACTCGTGCTTTAACGAATCAAATTGGTCGTACTTTTGGTTTAAGTGGACTTGCATTAGATGCTCAAGGTACAGGGGATGATACTCAGGTAAGTTTAACTGGATATATTACCCCTGACTTATTTATTCGTTATGGTGTTGGTGTATTTACGCCAGTTAACAAGCTTACCTTGCGTTATCAAATGAACCGCCGTTTATATTTAGAAGCAAGTCAGTCTTTAGAAAGAGCAATCGACTTATTCTACAATTGGCGCTTCTAAATGTATGAATTAAGAGCTCACTTTCAGTGGGCTCTTATTTTATTACATCCTTATAATGTTTTTTTAAAGTTGGATATTAATCAAATAGATCATCAATTTTTTGACAGGAGTCACGCTTTAAATAGGTTTTTTATTAAAGAAAATTCACTTGAAAACTGCAGTTTTATAAATTAATTTTCAGAATCATTAAATGAAATTAGATAGATAATGCCTTGTTGATCATTGCAAATAAGGTGAGTTTTCCAAGGAAATGCCAGTGAAAAAAGATACTTGTGTTGAAATTAAAGAGAATAGGGATAACGAGCCAAATGTTAAATATCGTGGGCTAATTCAAAAATTAACAACAACCTTATCAGTGACGTTTTTATCACTTGGTTGGGGTAACGCTGTGAATGCTGCAGATCAACAAATCGCTTTAGTTGGAACTTGGACATCAATTCCTAATGCACCACTTGTGCAAAAACCAAAACAGGCCAGTGAAGGTTTGTACCAGCTTCAAGTGCATAGCGATGGGACTTTGACTCCTGTTAAAGTATTAAAAATGAAAAGTCCTTCATGGATTGTGAAATCGAAAGATGGCCGTTTTGCATATACAACAAATGAAGAAAACTCAGGGGAAGTCACTGCTTTATCAGTTCAAAACGGAAAGGTAGAGGTACTGAACACAGTGGATAGCCATGGAGGACATCCAACACACGCCTCAATCAGTTTAGATGGTAAATTCCTGTTTGTATCGAACTATTCTGCATTCGATAAAGGTCGTGGTGGTGTAGCTGTTTTGCCAATTTTGCCAAATGGACATTTAGGTGAAATGGTACAAAATATTGTTTTCTCAGAAGGTTCTGGCCATGTCAAAGGTCGTCAGGAAAGTGGTCATGCACATTCGACAACTTTCAGCCCAGATGGTAAGTATTTATATGCGAGCGATCTAGGAAATGACAAAGTCTATGCCTTTCGTTATAACCCAAGTAAAACGCAACCACTTGAAGCGGATAGTAGCCGAGATGTGACGTTTATTCATGGGTCTGGTCCACGTCATATGGTCTTTTCACCAAATGGCAAGCATGCATACATTACCGCAGAAATGCGAAGTGAAATTGTGGCGTTTAATGTACAAGATGGACATTTGAAAAAAATTGCTGAGCTAAAGCTGGTACATGAAGATAAAACCCCCGAATTTAAAAGTGCGAGTGGAATTATCCTTAGTCCAGATGGCAAATATGTAATTGCTGCCAATCGTGGTGCAGACAACAAACTTTTGGTATTTAAAATTCAACAAAATGGCTTGCTAGATCAACCAGTCGTTTATAACGCTAATGGTATTGAACCACGAGCTTTCTCATTCGATGCGACTGGTAAATATCTGTATGTGACGAATGTATACAGTAATAATATTAGTTTGTTCCGCTTTGATGCAAAAAGCGGTAGCTTAAAACCTGCTGGCGATGCTGCAAAAATATCTACGCCTACTGATATTAAATTTTTTAATTAATCTGAATTGATAAATCAGTATTTCTAACACTTCCTATAAAAGACCGAGAATTTCTATCTCGGTTTTTTATGGCAGTTTTTGCAAAGTTTGTCAGATTCAGTATGATGTGGGCAGCTTAGTCTGTGTAGAGTAATGATGAAAAAAGTTTTATTTGTTTTGATGGGTATGTTGTTAGTCGGCTGTACAGAGAAAAAACCTTTAACACCTGAAGAACAATGGCATGGCTTTTGTACAAGTGTTGGAAATGCAGCTAGAAGTATTGTGTTTGATCGTCAGCAAGCAATTGAAAAGACTCAAGCGGTTGAACATGCAAATAAAATTGAAGATGAGATCACCAAAAAATTCATCTTGAATATTATTGAAAAAGTTTATGCTATTCCACAAGATGAACTAAAAACTAACCCAGAAGCCCTACAAGAAAAAATTAGAAAACAAATGGCAGATGAGTGCTTAGTTACACCACACGACAAAATGCCAAACTACAAAAAGTTCTAAGTGTACAAGACATCGTCAACACTCCACTAAGGTGGAGTGTTCTTTCAAATCAAAATATCGCATGATAAGTCAGTCATTAAGATCATTATTTACACAGGGGTATTTAGTTACAAAATAATGGGCATCACGGAGAAACACCCCGCGCGCATTAACTTTTAGCTTGAACTCTAGTAAAATTTTGTAGTCCATATTACTTGTGAAGCTTTGTGAAAGCTGGAATTTACAAGTAATTTTTTAAAAAAAGAGGAATGAACACCGTGCTAGAAGCTTACCGCCAACACGTTGCTGAACGTGCCGCACTCGGAGTCCCACCGAAGCCACTTGATGATGCTCAAACTGCTCAACTTGTTGAGTTATTAAAAAACCCACCGGCAGGTGAAGAAGCATTCTTGGTTGATTTGCTTGAAAACCGTGTTCCTGCAGGTGTTGACCAAGCAGCTTACGTAAAAGCAGCTTTCTTGGCAGCGATTGCAAAAGGCGAAGCGACATCTCCGCTAGTTTCTAAAGAACGTGCAGTTTATTTACTAGGTACTATGCTTGGTGGCTATAACGTAGCACCTTTAGTTGAGCTTCTAGATGATGCTGAATTAGCGAGCTTAGCTGCTGAAGCATTGAAAAAAACTTTACTTGTATTTGATGCGTTCCATGACGTAGCTGATAAAGCTAAAGCTGGCAATGTTAATGCAAAAGCTGTTTTACAGTCTTGGGCTGATGCTGAATGGTTCACTAGCCGTAAAGACGTACCAGAAGAAATCAAAATCACTGTGTTCAAAGTAACAGGTGAAACAAACACTGATGACTTGTCTCCAGCTCAAGATGCGTGGAGCCGTCCAGACATCCCATTACACGCAAACGCAATGTTGAAAAACGAGCGTGACGGTATCAACCCTGAAAAACCAGGTGAAGTTGGTCCATTAAACCAAATTAAAGAACTTATTGCTAAAGGCAACCAAGTTGCTTATGTAGGTGACGTTGTTGGTACAGGTTCATCTCGTAAATCTGCAACAAACTCTGTGCTTTGGTTCTTTGGTGATGAAATTGCTCACATTCCAAACAAAAAAGACGGTGGTGTGTGCTTAGGCGGTAAAATTGCTCCGATCTTCTTTAACACAATGGAAGATGCTGGTGCATTACCAGTAGAGATCGATGTTTCTAACATGAACATGGGTGACGAAGTTACTCTTAAAATCGATCATGCTGCTGCAAAAGTTACTGCGTTCAAAAATGGCGAACAAATCGCTGAGTCTGAACTTAAAACTCCAGTACTTTTAGACGAAGTACGTGCTGGTGGTCGTATTAACTTGATCATTGGTCGTGGCTTAACTGCTAAAGCACGTGAAGCTTTAGGTTTAGCTCCATCTACATTATTCCGTACTCCAGTACAACCAGCTGACACTGGCAAAGGTTTCACTTTAGCTCAGAAGATGGTTGGTCGTGCATGTGGTCTTGCAGAAGGTCAAGGTATCCGTCCAGGTACTTACTGTGAACCTAAGATGACTACAGTTGGTTCTCAAGATACAACTGGTCCTATGACTCGTGACGAGTTAAAAGACTTAGCTTGCTTGGGCTTCTCTGCTGATTTAGTAATGCAATCTTTCTGTCACACTGCTGCTTATCCAAAGCCAGTTGACGTACAAATGCAACATACACTTCCAGACTTCATCATGAATCGTGGTGGTGTATCTTTACGTCCAGGTGACGGTATTATCCACTCTTGGTTAAACCGTATGCTTCTTCCAGATACAGTAGGTACTGGTGGTGACTCGCATACTCGTTTCCCAATTGGTATTTCGTTCCCAGCAGGTTCTGGCCTTGTAGCTTTCGCTGCTGCAACTGGTGTAATGCCACTGGATATGCCTGAATCAGTTCTTGTTAAGTTCAAAGGTAAAATGCAGCCTGGTATCACTTTACGTGACCTAGTACATGCGATTCCTTACTATGCAATCAAAGAAGGCGATCTTACTGTTGAGAAAAAAGGTAAGAAAAACATCTTCTCTGGTCGTATCTTAGAAATCGACTTAACAGAAATGGAAACTGACTTAACAGTTGAGCAAGCATTCGAACTTTCTGATGCTTCTGCTGAACGTTCAGCTGCTGGTTGTGCAATCACACTTTCTGAAGAGAAAGTTGCTGAGTACTTACGTTCTAACATCACAATGCTTAAGTGGATGATTTCACAAGGCTATGGTGATGCTCGTACGATGGCTCGCCGTGTTGAAAACATGGAAAAATGGTTAGCAAACCCAAGCTTACTTAAAGCTGATGCTGATGCTGAATACACTAAAGTGTATGAAATTGATTTGTCAGACATCAAAGAACCTATCCTTTGCTGCCCGAACGATCCAGATGATGCAAAACTTCTTTCTGACGTTCAAGGCGACAAAATTGATGAAGTATTCATCGGTTCTTGTATGACTAACATTGGTCACTTCCGTGCTGCTGGTCAGTTACTTGAGAAAGTACCAAGCGGTTCATTAACAACTCGTTTATGGTTGGCTCCACCAACACGTATGGACGAACATCAGTTAATGGAAGAAGGCTTCTATAACACTTATGGCCGTGCTGGTGCACGTACAGAAATGCCTGGTTGTTCATTATGTATGGGTAACCAAGCACGTGTTGCGCCGAACACAACTGTTGTATCGACTTCTACACGTAACTTCCCTAACCGTTTAGGTCAAGGTTCTAACGTTTACTTAGCGTCTGCTGAGCTTGCATCTGTTGCTGCTGTACTTGGTAAATTACCAACTCCAGAAGAATACCAACAATATGCAGCTCAAATTGACAGTATGTCTGCTGACATCTACAAATATTTGAATTTCGACCAAATGGGCGAATATACAAATGCTGCTGATAAAGTAGATACTAAGAAAATTGCTGCTGCTCAATTGACTTAATTGACTAATTAGCCTTAAGAAAATCCCACATAATGTGGGATTTTCTTTCTTTTATAGAATATTCTTGATAATAAAACTGTAATTTAGAAATTAGATTTATGAAACTAAAGAATTTATCTCTTATATTATTAATATTTTTTTCTACACAAACTTTTGCACAAGTAGCATATACAAAGTTAGCTCACATAAAGTTAGTAGATCAAAGTACTTATCCTAAAAAAAATGAAACTTTGTCTGATGTTGAAGACTTGATTAAAGAAAAAAAATTCCAAGAGATTTCAAAGAAAGCACAACAGCTTTTAAATAGTGAGGAATATAATTATGACGGTAAATTTAAACATACTAGCTATTTGGATTCTTTTCTTGGTATTGTAAATAAATATAAAGTAACTTCACCAAACTATTTTAAAGATAATATCGTAGTTGCTCGACAATGGATTCAAGCTGAACCGGAATCTCCATTGGGTTATATTTATTATGCACTTTGGATTAGAAAACAGGCCTGGAGTGTTAGAGGGGGTAATTATACTTCACAAATCGCAGAAAAGAAGTTGCAATATTTTTCTGAACAATCTGTTCAAAATTTGAATTTTTTATTGGAAAATTATGAGGTTGCTTCTAAAGATCCATTTTATTACTATGTTGTTCTAATAATTTTACGTGATTTAGGACTTGAAGAAGATTATTTAAAGGCATACCAAGATGGTATTACTAAATATCCTAAACATAGATTAATTTATAATACTTTTATGGAAAGCTTTGAACCAAAATGGTTCGGAGAGAATTATGATGCAATAAAGATGATTGTTGATGATATTCAAAGGTTGAACCCTAAGGAAAAGAACTTTTATTATTATCATATTATGTATACGGCAAATCGTAATAATTATGATTTAAGAGAACTTAAAGTTGATTGGAATAGAGTCGAACAAGGTGCGGTTGATTCTTTAAGTAAACTTGCTTCATTAAGTAAAATTAATGATATTAAAGAGTTATATTGTTCATACCCTGGAAATAAAAAAAGGTTAGAAAAATTATTTAATGCTTTTAAAGACGGTCAATTAGACCCGAACTATGTACAAATCAATATCGATACCTGCCAAGAATAAATGAAAAGCCCCATCACAAGGGGCTTTTTTAAAACTAAAATAATTCTACCAATACCCCAACACTTTCCACCAAAGTCCGCCAATCACCACAAAGATGATGATATTAACAACGCTCATGACAAAGCCAGCTTTCCACCATTCACCAAGTGTGGTGTAACCCGAACCGAACACTACAGGGGAAGTGCCAGTGGCATAATGGGTTAATGTCATCATAATACTTGAGGCTGCAGCCATCATTAAAGCAAATAACATTGGCGGTGCGCCGAGTGCAAGTCCTGCTGTATAAAAGGCTGCAAACATTGCGGTAATATGCGCCGTGGTGCTAGCAAACATATAATGTGCGTACAAATAGGCGAGCATTAATAATAGACAAGCAGGCATCCAGCTTAGACCTAAATGACCAATACTAGTTTCTAAAACACTCGAGAACCACGTGATTAAACCGAGCTTATTTAAATAAGTCGCCATCATGACTAAAGCAGCGAACCAAGTAATCGTATCCCAAGCATTTTTCTGCGCAAGAATATCATCCCAAGTTAAAACACCTGTAAGCAGCAATAATCCTAAACCAATAAAAGCAGTTGTTGTTGGATCAACAGCCCAAGCGGAGCCAAAAATCATGGCGGGAACACCTGCCCATAGCATCAATAAAATTCCGAATACACCAAGCATGATGATTTCATTTTTACTGACAGGACCCATTTCTTCTAATTTAGTTTTAGCAAACTGAGCTGCGTTAGGCGTTTCTTTGACTTCTGGTGGATACATCAAATACATAATCAAAGGCATAATAATTAAAGCAATCAAACCAGGCAATAACATGGCCAATGCCCAAGTGCTCCAACTTAATGAAATTTCACTATTGGTTGCCTTTGCTACTAAATCAACTACTAATGGGTTAGGGGCAGTTGCCGTAATGAACATTGCAGAGGTAATAGGGTTAGCTTGGTAGTTAACCAATGATAGATATTTTCCCATCCGACTTTCTGTACCTTTAGCAGGATCAGAATCATAACTAGTAGAAATTGCCAGTACAATCGGATGAATAATTCCGCCACCACGAGCCGTATTACTTGGTGTTACAGGGGCGAGAATGAGTTCTGAAAGTACCATGCTATAGCCAATCCCGATGGTTTTTTTGCCCCAAACTGCGATAAATAAATAGCCTAAACGTGCACCCAATCCAGTTTTTTGCAAACCTTTAGAGATCATGATGGAGATACCAATCAGCCAGATTAGTGGGTTAGCAAAGCTACTAAGGGCATCTTGAATTGCACCGCTTGGGCTGGTGTTAGTCACACCAGTAATAGCGACCAAAGTTATTGCGATAATCGCAATAGCACCAATTGGCATAGCTTTACCAATGATTGCAGCAATTACACCGACAAACATCGCTAACAAATACCATGCATCAGGATCAACACCAGTGGGCACAGGAACTACGAACCAGATTAACAATGTAATAAATAAAGATATAAGTGTAGGGAGGGCTTTAAATCCCATGTAATTTCCCCTTGTTTTCATATGATTAAAAAATAAAGTTCTTTATGGGTAAATCGCTAAAGACATAAGTATTAAAGTTCTATTATCGATTAAATGATTTAAAAATTCAAAACACAAGAGATAAGTACTAGTATTTCTTTCAATGAAATAGATCATTCTTCTAAGTTAAGTTTTTCTTAATTTAAACATTAATCGTTAAGTTTATCTGAAATTTAGTTCTAGAATTGATAATCAAATTATGAGTTTTCTGTACAAATATTACTCTAATAAATGGTACTTACTATGGTTAATTTTAGAAAAAGCTATAAGGATAACTAATTAAATATATATTCTAATAGTAATTTTTAGAAAATGTTAAAGGTCAAAAAAGAAATTATGTATCTGGATTAAGATATGAATAGCGTGAAAATTATTAAATAAATTAACTTGTATATAATAATGGATAAAAATTAGTCTTTCTAAATTGTTATTTTTGCATGAGGTGCGAATCAAGTCATGGTTTTCTTTTAAAATGCAAAATATATCATTTTTAAATTCGATGTATAAAAATTAAATATAATAGTAGAAATTAACGGGTTTTTTGCTTTAAAATGTTTCCATGAACTTAAAAATAATTAAAAAGAACATGGGTATTTTATATATGGAACTTAAAAATGCTAAAGACAATTGTTGAATTTAAATTTGATGATTATCATCTATATGATCAAAATTTATCAGCAGAAGACGGAAATACGTTAGTACAGAAAACTGAAGATATTGCACAGTATATTTATAGTATATTGAAAAATAGATATCACTTAAGTATTGAATTAACTGCTGAACGTTGGGGCTGGGAAATAGAAGTACCATTACCTGAGATCACCATGTATATCGGTATTAGTGTGTATGAAGAATACAGTAATGGCTTTGCGATATTCATTTCACCAAATACACCAATTTTGAGAAGATTTCTTTTTAGAAAGTTAGATATTACTCACCATATTATGCTGCTTCAAAATTATATTAATGTCATTTTGAAGTCACATGCGGGTATTTATGATGTGCAATGGTGGGAAGAAAATGAGTTTAGATATGTCGCTGCTCATTAAAATATAATTAGAAAATATGAAATATTATTTATGATTGTTTAGTTAATACAATTAATAAAATATTCTATTGGTCACTGTAGTGGTGAATTTACGTATGTGAGCTTAATATATGTTCAATATAATGTGGCTCAGAACCGTATGCGAATTTTAGCTTGGAAGACATTACGTAAGTTCTTCTATAACAACCTTCATGACCATGATTACGAAACAACAGTGAGTAGGTGTATTAACTACTTCTTGGTTTTCTTAATTATTGGGAATGTCATTGCGGTATTGCTAGAAACTGTAAACGATCTGTATTACAGCTATCGTATATGGTTTGACTACTTTGAAAATATTTCAATCACGATTTTTAGTGTTGAATACTTCTTACGCCTCTGGAGTGTAGTAGAGCGTGATCCTACACAAGCTGCATGGAAGCAGCGTTTAGCGTGGATGAAAAGCGGAGAGGCGCTGATTGACCTCATGGCAATTTTGCCTGCATATCTAAATTTCTTTGTACGAATAGACCTTCGTATGCTCAGAATTTTACGATTACTTCGACTATTAAAATTAACTCGCTATTTTATCTCTTTGCAAATATTGCTATGTGTCATTAAAAGAGAAAAAGGTTCGTTTCAGGCAGTGATTTTTATTTTAATCATTATGATTATTATGACTGCCTCTGGTATTTATGTGGTTGAGAATAAAGCGCAACCGGAAGCTTTTAGCTCTATTCCTAAAGCAATGTGGTGGGCGGTCGTTACCTTAACCACAGTCGGATATGGTGATGTCACACCTGTGACCAGCTTAGGAAAACTACTAGGGGCTTTAATTACAATTTTAGGGGTAGGGATTGCTGCTTTGCCAGCTGGTATTCTAGCTTCTGGTTTAGCCAATGAACTTAACCAGCGTAATCAGCGCCTTGAACAAGAGTTCCGTGAGTTACTTCAAGTGCGTGGTATTGATATCTTGCATGATGAAGTTGAAATAGAACGTATTCGGCAAAAAGTAGGGCTACCAAAAGAACAAGCGCATAATTTGATTATCCAAATTATGCGAGAAAAGGTATTAGAAGAAAAAGAATCTGCGAGAGAGAAGAAATGCTATTGTCCGCACTGTGGCGAAAAATTAACAGACTAGTATTTCAGCAAAAAAGCCTGACGAGAATCAGGCTTTTTGAGTTGCTTTTTCTACAGCAAATGCAATGAGTAAGATAATAAGACCACCAAGGCTCAGTACGAAACCTACCCAAATCGGTGCAATCCAACCCATTTGATGACTCAGTACCCAACCACCTAAAAATGCTCCTAATGCATTTGCCATATTAAAGGCAGAGTGATTAAGTGAAGCTGCTAGCGTTTGCGCGTCGCCTGCAACGTCCATCAGGCGTGTCTGTAAAGCCCCACCTAAACCCATTACAGTTAGTCCGATTAAGAATAAAGAAGCAATCGCAGTATAGATATTACTCATTAGGAAACTTGCAACAACAAAGGCAATTGCTGAGCTAATGAGTACGCCGACAATGGTTTTATTGAGATTTTTATCTGCTAGCCAACCCGCGGCTAAACCTCCAATCACCATTCCGATTCCCCATAACGCTAGCGCAATAGGAACAATTTGGATATTAACTTTTGTGTATTCTGTGAGAATGGGTGAGACATAGCTATATACCGAGAACATACCTCCAAAGCCAATTGCACCAACTGCAAGAGTTAACCACATATTTATATTTTTAAGCCCAGCTAATTCTGTTTTTATGCTAGCAGTAGCTTGAACTGGGATATTGGGTACAAAGCAAGCTACGGCAATTAAAGTAAAAAATGCAATCGTTGCTGAAAATTCAAAACCTGCTCTCCAACCAAAATGTTGACCTAACCATGTGGCTAAAGGTACGCCAATAACAGTAGCAACGGTTAAGCCCATCATCATTTGTGCAACCGCTGAAGCTCTGCGTGATGGGCCTGCAAGTTCGGCAGCTACGAGGGCACCGACCCCAAAATATGCGCCATGAGGTAAACCTGCAATAAAACGAGAAACTAAAACGGTCTCTGGTGTGTGCGCTAAAGCGGTACAAGCATTAGCAATACCATAAAACAGCATTAAACCGAGTAATAACGTTTTTCTAGGAACTTTGGCACCTAAAATAGCAATAATAGGGGCACCAATAACCACACCTAATGCATAAGCACTAATAAAATGCCCAGCTTCAGGTACTGTAATGTTTAAGTTATGAGCAATTTCTTGAATAAGTCCCATTGCGACAAATTCTGTAGTTCCGATACAAAAACCGCCTACTGCGAGTGAAAAAATTGCTAAAAAGAGTGAATAATGCCGATGTGTGGATGAAGAAGATTGGGGTGACGCCATAATAAATTAAAAAAGAGACTCAAAAATGAAAGTATAAGGGAAAAGAGATCAAAATAATAAAAAACTAAAATATTGAGAGTATGTTTGCACATCTTAAGCAAAAGCATTTTATCTTTATTTTGAATAATTTATCGAAATTTCTTAATAAATTATATATGATGATTGAGTAATACTTTAAGTATTACAACAAGTTGTATAAATATTTAAAAAATAGAGAATCTAAAGCGTGAGAAAATTAAGTATTGCCTGCCTTATGGGGTTGGTTATTTTATCTATGTCTGGTTGCTCAGTCTTTATGGCGGGTAATCAACCAAGTAAAAAAATTTAAATGTTTTAAATCCGGGTAGTTCTCGCAATTATGTTATTGCTGAGTTTGGAGCACCTGTACTTTCTGAATATCGTGATGGTACAAGAGTCGAAATTTATACTTTCCAGCAAGGTTATCCAAAATGGGCGAAAGTCAGCCGTGCATTTGGCCATGGCATAGCAGATGTTGCCTCATTTGGGCTATGGGAAGTATTTGGAACACCAACTGAAGCATATTTTAGTGGTAAACCAACTTCTTACGAAGTAACGTATGGACAAGATGACTTGGTGAAAAGCTTTAAGCTTATCGATTTTGAGCAGGCATTTCCCAAAGCAAAAGCACAATGATGAAATGAAAAGGGCCATTAGGCCTTTTTCTTTGTCTATATAAAAGGTTTACTAGTTTCTATTTAGAAAGAATACTTAACTTTAAAATTATGAAAATTCACTTCTTATAAAAATAATGAAGCACAGTTCATGTTGAGGTAAATTAATTAATATTGTGATAACATGAATACTGTTCATTAATAATGATTTATCTAAACTGACTCTATTTGCTGCTAAATAACAGATGAGTTTAAAAATTAATAGATAAATCAATTTGTTCAGGCTTTTGCCCATGTTAGAAATTCGTCATCTTAAAACTTTAGTTGCTTTACGTGAACATGGTTCACTTGTTGCGGCTGCTAATGATCTGTGTTTAACACCGTCTGCTATTTCTCACCAATTAAAAGAATTAGATCATTGGTATGGTGTGGAAGTGGTGAATCGACGAAGTAGACCTGTTAGCTTTTCGAATGTTGGGCAACGTTTACTCAAATTGGCTGACGATGTATTACCGCAAATTCAGATCACACAGAGTGACATTACGCGAATTGTTCATGGACAAACAGGCAGAATTATTTTTTCCTCAGAATGTCATAGCTGTTTTGACTGGCTAATGCCTTTGTTAAATCAATATCGACAACAGTATCCAGACGTAGATTTAGATTTTGCTTCGGGCTTTGAAGCAAATCCACATGAGCTTTTACAAAACGGTGAGTTTGATTTACTTATTACAGCCGATCCTATTGCATTAAAAGGAATCGAGTATTTTCCAATTTTTGAATATGAGTCACGTTTGGTTTTATCAAATACTCATCGATTGGTTCGTGCTGAAAATATTACAGTTCAGGATCTTGCAGAAGAAGTTCTCATTACTTATCCAGTTGATAAGCACCGTTTAGATATTATGTCGAAACTTTTTATACCTGCAAATATTCAACCAAAACAGATTCGAACAACAGATTTAACTCAAATGCTGATTCAACTTGTAGCAAGTGGCCGCGGTATTGCTGCTTTACCAGATTGGGTCGTGAATGAATATGAACAAAAAGGTTGGGTGACTAGCCGCCGTTTAGACTGTGTTTCTTCAGTTGGTTTAAGACGTACATTATATGCAGGCTACCGAACTGAAGAAAAAGAAAAGAGCTATTTTGAAGGATTTTTAAAGCAGTTAGAAAAGTTCTCGTTGAAACGAAATGCCTATTATTCTGGATAAAACAAATAATTTAGCCTAAGTATCGAAAAGGTGCGATTAAGCACCTTTTTAATATCTATGATTTATTTACCAATGAATAAAGACAGCAGGCCGGCAGCAATTAGTGGACCAACAGGTACACCACGGAGTAAGGCAACGCCCGCAACTGTTCCAATAAGTAAGCCTGCAACTACATCAGGTTGGCTTGACATAAGTTTCACACCACGACCACCTAGCCAAGCGACAAGTAGACCAATAGCAATAGCCAACAAAGATTTAAAACTAATAAAGGATTTTAAAATACTCTCTCCACTAAGCTTACCACTGGCAATGGGAGTCAGTACGCCAATGGTTAAAATGAGAATTCCTAAGTTGAGACCATGAGCTTGAATATAAGGAAAAAATTGATTTAAAGGTGTGATTTTAATGACGATTAAGATGCCTGCGGCGATAGTTACAGCTGCATTTTGACTTAGTAAACCGCAGATAAGTAGAACTAATAAAACCACTAAATTAACATCGAATTGGGCAAGCATGAGAGGCGGCAAGAAAAGCAAATAATTTGAATTGTATAATAATTGAGAGCCAAAATGTGAGAGCTTTTCAAAAGCGATAAAGTATAAAAATGGCCTTTTTAATAAGAATTTTAATGTATCTGCCTCAATGATAAGAAGTTTTATTTTTAGTTACGCTTGGACACAATGTTATATAAATTAACAACTTAAAAAACCTTCTTTTGAGAGAGTATGATATAAAAATAATCACTACTCATGATTTCGGAGTTAGTCGTATGGATATTATAGATATCAAGATTAAAGATCAGTTCGACAAAATTCATGATGCAAAAGCTCAATTAAAGACAAATTTAGTTGAACATGGAAATGAGCCTTTAAAGCTAAGTCAGCGTATTGAACATATTATTGTGGATAATGAAGTGATCTTACCTACCACTGAATTATTATTTGAAAGTGAACAAAACGAAAATATTTATCGCGTCATTGAAGAATAACTCAAAATTAATGGACATTAAGTACAAAGATGAACAAGCAAAAAGTAATAAAGCTCTGAAACTGCGTTAAAATAATGGTTTCGTTTTAAAGAGAAAGCTTTATGCTGCTGGAAAAAATTTTGCAATCACAAGGGTTTGGTTCACGTAAATATTGCCAGCAGTTAATAAAAAATGGTTCTGTAAGTATTAATGGGGAGGTAGTGAGCGATCTTAAAAAACAGTTTTCCCCTGAAAATTTAGAGTTTTCTCTGTTTGGGGAAACCTATCAATATCGAGAAAAAGTTTATATTGCTTTAAATAAGCCGCAAGGTTTTGAATGTTCACACAATCCTCAGCATCATCAAAGTGTTTTTAGTCTACTCCCTGAAATCATGATTCAACGTGGCGTGCAAGCCATTGGTCGTTTAGATCAAGATACAACGGGCTTACTCTTACTCACAGATGATGGTAAATATCTTCAAGCTTTAACTCATCCTCGTAAACATGTTCCAAAGGTTTATCATGTTACGACGATAGATCCAGTGACACCTGAGCAAATTGAAATGCTTACTCAAGGTGTTAATTTACACCAAGAAAAGGGTACATTTGCTGCGACAGATGTGGCGCTATTAGGAACTCATCAGTTAACAATGACCATTCATCAAGGTGTATATCATCAAGTCAAAAGAATGATTGCAGCTGTTGGCAATAGAGTCGAAAAATTACATCGATATCAAATAGGTCAATTGGTTTTACCTGAAATTGAGGAAGGGGATTGGATGTATTTGTCTGAGCAGGAGAAACAACTCGCTCAAAATATTATTTAAGAAAACAGTGGAAAGTCTGAAATTCACTGTCTCGAATAAATCCCATTTTTTCATAGAGACGGTGAGATTCATGATTATTCGTTTGAGTCTCTAGGCTAATACGTAAAGCATTTTCTTGTTTTGCAAATAAAATCGCTGTATCTATGAGCTGTTTTGCTGAACCCTGACGACGGAACATAGGGGTAACATAGACATCATCTAAGATATAGTAAGTTGAGCAAGCAACTGAAGAAAAGCCTAAATAAAGTAAAACGAAACCTGTGATTTTTTCATCCTTAATATGGATAAAAAACACGCTTTCTTTATTCTCAAAACGTTGTTTTAAAAAATGATGTGATTCATCAAGATTAGAAGATGCACCATAAAATTGACGGTATTCATCAAATAGAACAGCAAGTTGACTTAGATCTTCATAGGTCGCTCGTCTTACAATCATTAGGCGCTCCTTGTATTTATGTTTATATTTTTACAAAGAGAGCATAACTAAAAAACCAACCAACTGACGTTAAAAGTTGTTTAAAAATGCAACACCGTTAAGTGTTGTCACTTTCACCTAATAGAGCATTTAGCTCTTCAAATAAATCTTCATGGTCATCATCTTCATTTAAAGTTGAAGAGTTCTGATTTAATGAAGATGCTTTCGCTTTTCTCAGTTTTAATAATTGTTCCATATTAATGTTCTGATTTTCGATCGCAAAAGGAATAGATTTAGTTAAGACGACTTGTTTAAAGAACAGTCGCACTGCTTGGGCAGGGGTAATCCCCAATTGTTTAAAAACAGCAAAAGCCTGTTTTTTCTCTTGGGAGTCAAGTCGAACCTGATAAACTTCTGTTTTTCGCATGAATAACAAAACCAAATGATTTTTAATTTTTAGGGATTTATTTTAAACCATCGCAATGTAATTTCAATGTCTTTCAGCATAAAAAATAATCTTTTTGTCATTACGGCGTGATTACAGTGTCAATTCAGACTGAGAACTGAACACCATTTCCTGTTTTGTCAGTGGATCTATGAAAGAAATTTGTTTAGCTAAAAGCTGTAGTGGCTGAGAAAAATCATCATCGGCTTTATGTTGAACTACTGGATAAAAAGGATCATTTTTAATCGGAATTCCCAAATAGCTTAAATGCACACGGAGTTGATGTTGTTTTCCTGTAGTGGGTGTTAAACAGTATTTAGCCCAAGATTGGTTATGCTCAAGCAACTCAATTTTTGTTTCTGTATTGGTTTTAGTATGGGGGATAACGCACATTGTATAAAAGGGGGTACCTTTATCTAAATATAGTTTTAAAGTCTGAGGAAATTTTAATTCAGCTTTATATTGAGCGATTGCGTGATAAATCTTATGAACTTGACGATCTGCAAATAACTGTTGGTAAACCCCGCGTGACTGTGGTCGTTTGCAAAATAAAACGACTCCCGCAGTTTCACGGTCTAATCGATGGATTGGAGTTAAAAACTCATTGCCCGTTTGTTTTTTTAATCTGACTAATAGCGTTTCTTGTACATATTGCCCTGTTGGGCTAATGGTTAAAAAATGAGGTTTATCTATAACAAGCAAGTCATCATTTTCAAATAAAATTTGATGTTCAAACGGAACATGGGCTTCATAGGCAAGAAATCGATAATAAAAAATATGAGTGTTTGCTATATAAGGGCTGTCTAATGTTAATTTTTCGCCATTTGCCGCGTAAATAAGCCCCTCTTGAAAACGTTGCTGCCACTCTATTGCTTTTATATGAGGAAAATTTTCACAAAGAAATTGATAGATGGTTTGTGCTGTTGTTTGCGATGGTAGATAGACTTGGCTTGCGCTTACGCCATCAATCATAGGTGGGAAAAATTCAATCGGACTAGACATAAAACTGTGTCAATATTTAATAAATGTGGTGTAAAAAAAGCCAACTTTAAGGACTTAAGTAGGCTTTAAAGCAGGGCAATGGTATCATATCGATTATTTTGAATCATGTTATGTGTGTTATGTCGTATTCATTGAAAATGGTCTTAAATCATGAAGAAGATACCCAGCGTTTAGCTCAGGCATTGGCGCAGCATGTTCAAGCTGGCGTTATTTATCTGATTGGAGATTTGGGTGCCGGTAAAACGACATTGACCCGTTATTTTTTGCAGGCTCTAGGGCATAAAGGCTCGGTTAAAAGTCCAACTTATACATTGGTTGAACCCTATAAAATTAATAATAAAGAAATTTTTCATTTTGACTTATACCGTCTCAATGATCCGTACGAACTTGAATTAATGGGAATCCGTGATTATCTAGATATTCAGGATGCTCTATTTTTATTTGAGTGGCCATCGAAAGGTGGAGACGAAATCCCTGAGGCAAATATCGTTATTGATATTCAAAAATCAGATGATGAACTCAATCGTTTTGTCACCTTAACTTTACCAACAGAGCATTTGTACCAGACTTTGCAGGAACAGCTTCATGACTGATGAAAAGCTAACACAACGTCGTATTCATACATTAGACGCCGCGTTAGCCAACCAGATTGCTGCCGGTGAGGTGATTGAACGCCCTTCATCGGTTGTAAAAGAATTATTAGAAAACTCAATTGATGCAGGTGCAACGGAACTCATTGTGCGGATTGCACAAGGTGGTTCAACACTAATCGAGATTATTGACAATGGACATGGGATTCATCCTGATGATTTACCATTGGCAGTGATGCGCCATGCAACAAGTAAAATTAAAACAGCAGAAGATTTACACGCGATTGTTAGCTTAGGTTTCCGTGGTGAAGCACTTGCTTCTATTGCAGCAGTTTCACGATTGACTTTAACCAGTAGCCAAGATGAAAGCGGAATTGGTCATCAGGTTGAGGTGAATGGTACAGCCTTTGATCATCAACAAGTCCAGGCTGTTGCTGCACAAAAGGGCACTCATATTCGAGTTCAGGACTTGTTTTTTAATGTACCTGCTCGCCGTAAATTTTTAAAAAAGCCAACCACTGAATTTGGGCATATTGAAGAAATTGTACGCCGTTTGGCTTTAACACATTTTGATATACGTTTTGTACTTGAGCATAACGATAATATTCGAATTAATTTACCAATAGCAGATAGCGGTGAATTAAGATTTCAGCGTGTACAGCAATTATTGGGTCAACAGTTTGTTCAAAATGCTTACTGGATTGATGCAGACAGTATTAACATACGTTTGTCGGGTTGGTTAGGACATCCTTCAGATGCACGTGCTCAAGCAGACTTGCAATATGTGTATGTAAATGGCCGAATTGTTAAAGACAAAACGATTTCGCATGCTTTAAGAATGGCTTATGACGGAATTTTACATGGTCATCAGCATTCATCTTATTTACTTTTCTTAGAAGTTGATCCTGAAAATATTGATGTTAACGTTCACCCAACGAAACATGAAATTCGTTTCCTAAATCAACGCGAAGTACATGAGTTTGTAAGACATTACGCTAAAGAAACACTAGCACAATTTCAGACAGCGAGTGCTGATTTAGCACAAGCCATGAAAGTGGATGATACACAGGCTTCATTTGTACAGCCTCAGCCTAAATATCAAGAACAATTCACCTTGCATCGCACAGAGCAAGCTGTGGATACAACACTAGACAAGCCTAGTAGTTATCAGCCCTCTACTGAACTTTTAACTGATTTTAATGACAGTCGTCCACAAGCTATTCACTATGCAGAACAACCCCCCAAATATAATGGTTCTGCGCAGTTAAATAATGCATTAAAGACTTACTTGGCCCCGTTACGCGATCAACCTGCTACCAATTTTTCAGTTAATGAAGATATTGAGCCTGTCGCTAAGGTAGATGAATTTCCATTAGGTATTGCCATTGCTCAGCTTCATGGAATTTATATTCTGGCGCAAAATACTGAAGGTCTGATTATTGTTGATATGCATGCGGCACATGAACGTATTTTGCTGCAACAAATGAAAAATGCTTGGGATAAACCTGAGTTTTGGACATCTCAACAGTTGCTTATACCTAAAGTGATCTCAATTAGCCGTATGCAAGCTGTACGCGTTGAAGACTTAAAACCTCAACTTGAGCGTTTAGGGTTGGAAATTGATTTGTATGGCGATGAGCAAGTCATTGTGCGTGGTGTACCAGCTATTTTGCAAAAAGCAGATTTTGAAAATCTTATTCCCGAGCTTCTAAATGATTTAGATCCAAATGATGAAGCTCAAGGTTTACTACAAAAGCGTGATGAGCTATTGGCTGGTATGGCATGTCATGGGGCAGTGCGAGCGCATAGACAACTCAGCCTTTCAGAGATGAACGCATTATTGCGTCAAATGGAACAAACCGAATTTGCGAGCCAGTGTAACCATGGTCGTCCAACTTGGCGTGCATTTCCATTATCTCAATTAGATAAATTATTTGCTCGAGGAGAGTAGTTTTACATGTCAAATCAATTGCCCGTCATCAATTTAATGGGACCAACTGCAAGCGGAAAAACCGCTTTGGCATGTGAACTTTACGAGCGTGGAAATTTTGAGTTAATTTCGGTTGATTCTGCACTTGTTTATAAAGATATGGATATAGGTACAGCTAAGCCAACTCGCGAAGAGCAGGAATTATATCCACATCATTTAATAGATATTATTACTCCACTTGAGGTCTATTCGGCTGCCCAGTTTGTTGAAGATGCTTGTGTTCTAATTGACGAGATGCATTCACGTGGCAAAACTCCTATTTTGGTAGGAGGAACCATGTTGTATTTCAAGGCGCTGTTAGAAGGCTTATCAAGCAACTTGCCAAGTGCGGATGCAAATGTCCGTGCAGCAATTGAAGAAAAAGCAGCGAATGAAGGATGGCAGGCTGTTTATGATGAGCTGGTTGCTGTAGATCCAGCCGCTGGAGTGAAGTTTAAGGTTTCTGATAAACAACGAATTATTCGGGCGCTGGAAGTTTACCGTATTACTGGTGAACCTATTACCAAATTGCAGGCAGAACAACCAAAAAACGTACCATATCGATACATATTTCATAACTACGCTTTACTTCCAGATCGGTTAGAATTACATCAACGCATTGAGCAAAGATTAAGCAAAATGTGGGATATCGGTTTTTTGAGTGAAGTTGAATCTCTAATTGAAAAATACGATTTAGATGAAAATTTACCCTCTATGCGTTCTGTTGGTTATCGACAAGCTCTCGAATTTCTATTAAAAAGTGATATGAGTCTCAAAAAAAAGCAGGAAATGGAGGATAAAGCCTTATTTGCAACACGACAACTTGCCAAACGTCAATATACGTGGTTACGTTCTTTGCAAGAAATACACGATTTTAAAACTTACTTGACGATAAAGCAGGCGAAAGAAGACTTGCGAAACTCTTATGGATAAAGCAAAATTTGCACACTGTCTTTTTATAATTTTTAGTTGAAAAATAAAGATAGTTTTTTTGCGCTGATTTAAAAATTTTTTTTTGGAGTTAAAAATGTCTAAAGGTCAAACTTTACAAGATCCGTTCTTAAATTCTCTCCGTAAAGAACGTATCCCAGTTTCTATTTTCCTTGTTAACGGTATTAAATTACAAGGTCATATTGAATCTTTTGACCAATATGTTGTTTTATTAAAAAATACTGTAAGTCAAATGGTTTACAAACACGCAATTTCTACGGTTGTTCCAGCTCGTAACCCACGTCCAGCAGGTGCACAAGGTGCAGGTTTCCCAGCTCAGGGTGGTAGTCAAGGTGGCTTCGGTGGTCAAGGCGCTGGCTTTGGTGGTGCTCAAGGCGCTGGCTTCGGCGGTCAAGGCGGCTTCGGTGGTCAAGGTGGCTTCGGTGGTCAAGGTGGCTTCGGTGGTCAAGGTGGCTTCGGTGGTCAAGGCGGCTTCGGTGGTCAAGGTGGCTTCGGTGGTCAAGGCGGCTTTGGTGGTCATCAAGGTGGTTTCGACAACGATTCTAAATTTGAAGATGGTCAAGACGACGAAAATAATCGTTAATTGATTAGCTTAGAAAAACCAGTCAGTGATGACTGGTTTTTTTATGGCTTTAAAAATATAAAAAGTATATTAAAGCTATCTGTGGTTGATCTCTCTTTCTTATAATTTAGGTTAATAGGTTCTTTGCAAATGATATTAATATTTGCTGCAGCACTGTGCAGTGTTCTGGTTTCTGTACTACTAAAAAATTTAAAGAAAAAAGGATATCAACCCATGCAGATGATTGCATGGAATTATGCAAGTGCTAGCTTGTTATGTTATTGGTGGTTTAAGCCAGATATTCAGCATATTTCTATACAACACACGCCTTGGTGGCTCATTGTCGCTTTAGGAATCATTCTACCGAGTATTTTTTTGTGTCTTGCTAAATCATTAGAATATGCCGGTATTGTTAAAACAGAAATTGCGCAGCGACTATCTGTGGTACTTTCTTTATTAGCAACGTATTTCTTTTTCCAAGAGCAGTTTACTTCTCTTAAATTATTAGGCATAGGTTTAGGAATTTTTGCTGTTCTTTTAATTGTATTTGGGCAATTCACTGCATCTTCTGGGCATCAATCAAAAAAAGCAATTTTCGCATTGATGAGTGTCTGGTTTGGTTATGCAGCAGTAGATATCTTATTAAAATATACGAGTAGTTTAGGTTTACAGTTTACATTGGCTTTGAATCTAATTTTTATAATGGCCTTTGTTTTATCAATTATTTATTTATTACTCCAAAAAAAGCCAGCATGGCATTTTAAAAATACATTGGCTGGATTAATGCTTGGCGTTTTGAATTTTTCAAATATAGCTCTATATGTTAAAGCACATATTTTACTTAAAGACTCTCCAGCAATTGTCTTTGCCAGCATGAATATTTTGGTCGTATTGCTTGGGATGGCTTGTGGTGTAGTTTTATATAAAGAAAAATTAAAACTGCCAACAATGTTAGGAACAATTTTAGGAATAAGTGGTCTAGTGTGTTTAGCATTTACCATGAAATAGGAGTTCAAGAGAAAGTTCTTTTGAACTCCACTAAGTTCTTATAAATGTGTAAAAATAACTTCATCCGGCAGGCGAGATTTTGGCAACTTGGCATTGAAATCATTTTCACTTCTGTAGCCAAGTGAAACAATTACAGAGCTACGTAAGCCTTTTTCTTTTAAGCTAAATTCTTCATTTAAAATATCTTCGTCAAAGCCACCCATAGGTGTTGCATCTATTCCTTCTAGACCAGCTGCAAAAAGTAGTTGTCCTAAAGCAATAAAAGTTTGATTTTCCATCCAACCAAATAAGTTTTTTTGCTCATTACGATAGAACTCGACGTAGCCATGGCGAGTATCTTTTTGGCCGAGTTTTGCTTTTTCATCTTTGAATCGGCCACTTAAATCATCTTGCTCAAGTAACTGGTTTAAAAATTCAGGTGAAATATCTGTTCTTGTGCAAAATACAAGTGTGTGTGATGACTCAAGAACTTTTGGTGCATTATAGGCATATCGCCCTGTTAAAGCCTTAGCAATACGTTCTTTAGCCGCAGGATTGTCAGCAACCAAGAAGTGCCAAGGTTGAATATTCACTGAAGAAGGGGTAAAGCGTAAAATTTCTAATAACTTATTGAATTTTTCTTGAGGAATTTTTTTCTCAGGATCATACGCTTTTGTGGTGTAGCGACTTTTAACCGTACTTAATAAATCCATACTTTACTCCATATTAATCTTATTACAATGGAAGGGTTCTAATCTTTGGCATCATACGCGATTTTAGAGAAAAACATCTGCATTTTAATGTGATAAAGAAATATAATACTTATATAAATTTTTTAATAATTTATTGAGAATGTTTGATTTAATGCCCAAAGATGCAAAGAGTAAGCTGCGAGAAATTAGAATTGTTAAAGCCTTTCTAATTTTTGCATTTGTATTGTGTCTTTTAATTTTATACATCGAATATCAAAAATATGGACATATAAACTGGAAATTTGTATTCCTTACCTGTCTATGTATGATCTGGGATTTTGATTTAAATAAACAATCTAAGTATTTGGAAAATAACTAATTAATAATTCCAATCAGTTAGTTTGATTTGCTGCAGATGTGAGGAGGGATCAATTTCTAAAATTTGTGCATGATCTTCTTTCCAGTCACCTAGTACAATCCGTTGTTTGTGCTGTACTTCATGAATAGCTGGACGGTGAGTATGGCCATGAATAAGTATGTCGACATCTTTTATGGCAGAGAAAACAGCTTGTCTATTCACATCCATAATCTCATAACTTTTGTGTTGTTTGTCCGAATGACTTCTTTTGCGGAAACCATTGACAAGTTTCGTACGGAAACTTAGAGGTGTTCGTCGTAAAAAAGCGACTAAAAGCGGGTTTCGAATAATTTTTCTAAATTTTTGGTAGGAAATATCATCTGTGCATAACGCATCGCCATGTTCTAGGCGATATTGGTGACCTGCGATATTAAGATAATAGATATCAGGGAGTAATACACCATTAAACTTATTGAGGAAAACCTGATTTAAAGCAAAGTCTCGGTTACCCACTTGGAAATAAACGCGATTACCTTTTTGGTTAAATACTTTTAAAGCCTCGACAATTTCGTCGAGCCAAGGCGCTGAATAGTCATCACCAATCCAAGCATTAAACCAATCACCTAAAATATAAAGCTGTGTTTGTTTATTTTGATAATGTACCAACAAATCTAAAAACCCTCGAACGAGTCGAGGGTGTTCAGGTGACAAATGTAAATCTGAAATAAACAGATAGGTCACAGCTTTATCCTGAAATTATTCAGAAATAATTTTAGCAGATTCGATAACAACGTTTTCTAAAGGAACGTCAGCGTGATAACCACGGTTACCTGTACGTACGCCTTTGATTGCTTCTACAACGTCCATACCTTCAACAACTTTACCAAATACAGCATAACCCCAACCTTGAGCAGTTTTTGAAGTATGGTTCAAGAAAGAGTTGTTTTTTACGTTAATGAAGAATTGCGCAGAAGCAGAGTGAGGAGCTTGAGTACGTGCCATAGCAATCGTACCAACATCGTTGCTTAAACCGTTGTCAGCTTCGTTTTCAATCGCATCGCGAGTTGCTTTTTCTTTGAAGTTTTCATCCATCCCGCCGCCTTGGATCATGAAACCATCAATGACACGGTGGAAAATAACGCCGTCATAAAAACCGTCACGTACGTATTCTAAAAAGTTTGCTACTGTTTTTGGTGCTTTTTCAGTATTTAGTTCAAGAACAATACGACCTTTATTGGTGTTTAATTCGACTTGAGGAAAACTCATTACATTAATCTCCTAAACATGGGCTTATGACCATGGGTTTTTTGGTTGAGAGAAGCATAAGCAAACTGTAAACTACAAGGCAAGTAAAAAACGTTAAAATCTTTGTGAAAAATGAAGATAGCGTTTATTTTTTCGAAATTTTATCTACAAAGAAGTGATTGATACACTATGAAGCCTAATGATGTTGTCTCGAACCTGCCAAACAACCCGACACCGAATACTCATGCCTCTGTCGATTCTGCGCAGCAAGAACAACAGGCTGGATTAGATTTTGTTCGCCAAGTCATTACTGATGATTTGGCTGCCGGACGTGCAAAACAAATCGTAACGCGTTTTCCGCCAGAACCAAATGGTTATTTACATATTGGTCACGTAAAAGCAATCTGTCTAAACTTTGGTGTTGCTGAAGAGTTTGATGGTCTCTGTAATTTACGTTTTGACGATACGAACCCGGATGCAGAAGAACAAGAATATGTTGATGGTATTGCCAATGACGTGAAATGGCTTGGTTTTAACTGGAATGGTGAGCCACGCTATGCTTCTGGTTATTTTGATCAATTATATGCATGGGCTGTTCAACTCATTGAGCAAGGCGATGCTTATGTTGATTTGCAATCTCCAGAAGAAATCAAGTTAAACCGCGGTAGTTTTGTTGAACCAGGGAAAAACTCGCCATATCGCGATGCTTCTGTAGAAGAGAACCTTACTCGCTTTGAACAAATGCGTAGTGGTGAACTGAAAGAAGGTGAAGCAGTTCTACGTGCCAAAATTGATATGGCAAGCCCGAACGTGCATATGCGTGATCCAATTTTGTATCGTGTCTTGCATTCAGAGCATCACCAAACTGGTGATAAATGGAAAATCTACCCAATGTATGACTATGCTCATCCATTGTCTGATGCAATTGAAGGAATCACTCACTCACTTTGTACATTGGAATTCCAAGATCATCGTCCGTTTTATGACTGGATTGTTGAAAAGGTTAAGTCTAAAGCCGTTCCACACCAATATGAATCTTCTCGTTTGAACGTAGACTACACCATTACTTCTAAACGTAAATTGCGTAAGTTGGTTGAAGGTGGTTATGTAAATGGTTGGGATGACCCACGTATGCCAACGGTTGTTGGTATGCGCCGTCGTGGTTTTACACCGGAAGGCTTACGTGATTTCTGTAAACGTGTAGGTGTATCTAAAACTGACGGTATTGTTGATGTTGCAATGCTTGAGTTCTGTATTCGTCAATCTTTGGAGAATACTGCAGCACGTGGTATGGCGGTGTTAGATCCTTTAAAAGTAACACTTACAAACTTGCCAGAAGATTTAGATCTTAAGCATGCTCGTCATCCAAATGTTGATATGGGTGAACGTGTTATTCCATTGACTAAAGAAATCTATATTGACCGTAAAGATTTTGAAGAAGTGCCACCAAAAGGCTTTAAACGTTTAATTCCTGATGGTGAAGTGCGTTTACGCCATGCTTATGTGATTAAATGCGATGAAGTCATTAAGGATGCTAATGGTGAAGTGATTGAGCTGAAATGTTCAATCGATCCTGAAACTTTAGGTAAAAATCCGGAAGGTCGTAAAGTAAAAGGCGTAATTCACTGGGTATCTGCTACTAAAGGTATTCCTGCTGAAGTACGTATTTACGATCGTTTGTTTACTGAAGCAGCACCTGATGCAGATGATGACTTTTTAGCGAATTTAAATCCGGATTCTTTAAAAGTTGTTCAGGCTGTGATTGAACCTGCTTTAGCTCAAGCGAGTCCTGAAGACCGTTTCCAATTTGAACGTGAAGGTTATTTTGTTGCTGATCAACATGATCACACTCCTGAAAAACCAGTGTTCAACCGTGTTCTTGATTTGAAAGACAGCTTCAAACCTGAGAAAAAGTAAGAGATTGATTATCTCTTACTTTTTCGCAAGACGAGCAACATGTTGTGAGTAGAGAGCAGAGATTGATTATCTCTTACTTTTTCGCAAGACGAGCAACATGTTGTGAGTAGAGAGCAGAGATTGATTATCTCTTACTTTTTCGCAAGACGAACAACATGTTGTGAGTGAACAGCAGATATCAAAAAAGCCCAACTGTAAGGTTGGGCTTTTTATTCGGAGGTCTTCTCATAATATTCTTTTTCTTTATGATTCCACTTCCTTGGCAAAAGAGCTTAGGTAGGATTAATCACATAAAAATAAAGAACTAATAATATGAGAAGCATACTTGAAAGCATTAAATAAGTATTGACCGTATTAAAGCTTTTAATAAACTTCCAGATATCCATAGTAAATCAGCGTATATTTTATGTTACAAATTAATAATACACTGAAATTTTTCTGAAATGTTTCTAAAAATAAAATATAAAGCTTTTTTGTTTAAAAAATAATCAAAAAATGCGAGATGATAAAAAGCTATATTCGATGCAGATTAGAAACTGTTCATTTATGCACTATAACCAATTCTTTTCAAGAATTTTTGAATTACTTCAAATGCAGCTTGTTCAAGTGCAGATGCATATTCGATATTTTGCTCGCGCAATTTAGGAATTGAAATTCCGGCATGGCGAAGTTCACATGTATGACCAATGAGCCATTTTTCAAAATTTTCTTGAGTCGTTTCAATGTGAAATTGTAAAGCAAGAATATTATTACCGACTTCAAAGGCTTGATTGGTATAAATATCTGAGCTAGCCAAAAGGGCAGCATTTTCAGGAAGATTGAAAGTATCGCCATGCCAATGTAAAACATGAACATTATTAAGCAAAGGAGATAATACCTGATTAGGGCGTAAACTTAAGCTGAGTGGACTCCAACCGATTTCTTTTTGATGACCAGCATATACTTTGGCACCCAGTGCATGAGCAATTAACTGTGCACCCAAACAAATACCAAGTGTAGGTTTATCCGCTGCTAAACGTTGTTTAAGTAAAGCAATTTCATCTTTTAAAAATGGATAATCTTCAGTTTCATAAACCCCGATTGGACCACCTAAAATAATAGTTAATCCATCGTGTGCAAAAGCAGCTGTTAAATCATCAACACCCGCTTCAAAATAACGGACGCGAAAGCCAAGCTGATAAAAGACATCTTCTAATGAACCTAAGTCTTCGAAAGCAAGATGCTGAATGGCATAAATAGTTTTAGGGAAGGCGTTTGTTGTGCTCATACAAATGATTCATAGAAGATCAATAGGTGGAGTATAGCGATAAATATAAAGAAGAAAATATCCATATAAATCGTCAATACCTGAAAATTGATATTTTTCGTTAAGATAATATTGTTATGCATAAGTATCTTCTATTTATCACCATAGCTATGCATAACGTGCCTATTAAAATAAAAGTTTAGGTACCTCTGCACAGTCTATATTTGAGAGTTGATGTTCATCTTTTAAATTAACGCCTGAAAAGCCAAGTTGTTTTGATTTTTTCATGAGTGCCATTAAACGTTGTACTGCCACAGGAATACTTAAGCCTGCCGAACGGACATTGGAAATACAATTACGTTTGGCATCGAGGCAACCTGAATATGCATTCCATGTGTAGTAAATTCCCATACTGTCAGGAGAGCTTAAACCTGGACGTTCTCCAATAAGCATCACTAGCATGGGGGCTTTAAAGATTTCTGCGACTTCATCACCTAAAGCAACCCGACTACCTGTTGCCAGTGCAATGGGCGCAAGAGTCCAGTTTTCTTGCTGAACTTGTTCACTTAGCGTTGTAATGAATGGGATGGCATTCGCTTCAATCGCTCTTGCTGAGAGTCCATCACCGACCACAATACAAACATCGTATCGTTGAGGGTCTTCTGCATACTTCTTAATTAAGCCTTTTGATTGATCTGAAAGCTGACGACCTAAATCTGGACGTTTAAGATAGATTTCCTTATTAGGTGCGTTGCTGTGGACATGAAGACTTTGTAGCTGTCTTTGCGCTAATTGCTCAGATAAATAGGAAACATCCATATCTTGATAAACCGCATCTTTTGCTTGCGCATGAGACAACTGGAACTCAAGTAAGGCTTGTGTTGGGATGCTACAACCAGCACGGCCCAGAGCAATACGGGCATCGGTAAACTGTTTGAGTTTTTCCCACTGGTCTTGATGAGTAGAAGATGGATATTGAATATCACGGTTCAGTATCATGGTGTTCTCCCTAGTTCATGAGCAGACGAGAGAATTGGTCAGGCATGTGGTCTGCCCAACAAATTTGAGAGTTTTGCTGTTTAAAAATACCTTGCTGTTCAAGCCAAGCTGAAAACTCTGGGGCCGGTTTTAAACCGAGGAGTTGTCTTAAATAGAGGGCGTCATGGAACGAGGTCGTTTGATAATTGAGCATGACATCGTCTGAACCCGGAATTCCCATAATAAAATTAATGCCCGCAGTACCAAATAAAGTAAGGAGAACATCCATATCGTTTTGGTCGGCATCTGCATGGTTGGTATAGCAAATGTCGCAGCCCATTGGTACTCCAAGTAACTTGCCGCAGAAGTGATCTTCTAGTCCCGCACGTATAATTTGTTTACCGTTAAAAAGATATTCGGGACCAATAAAGCCAACGACTGTATTCACTAAAAGCGGATTGTATTTACGGGCCACTGCATAAGCACGTGTTTCTAATGTTTGCTGATCGACGCCGTGATGTGCATTGCTGGATAAGGCACTGCCTTGACCCGTTTCAAAGTACATGACGTTTTGTCCAATGGTTCCACGCTTGAGTGCGAGTGTGGCTTCATATCCTTCTTGTAGTAAATCGAGAGATATTCCAAAACCTTCATTAGCCAGCTGTGTACCAGCGATTGATTGAAACATTAAATCAATTGGCACATTTTTTTCAGCTAGTTGAATGCCTGAGCTGATATGGGTAAGTACACAAGATTGCGTCGGAATTTGATATTCCTGAATGACATGGTCAAGTAGTTTCAGTAGTTCTGATAAATTATGAAGATTATCAGTGGCAGGGTTAATGCCAATCACGGCATCGCCATTGCCATACATCAAACCATCTAAAATACTGGCAGAAATACCGAGCACATCATCGGTGGGGTGGTTCGGTTGTAAACGGGTAGAAAGATGACCTTTTAAACCAATCGTGTTGCGAAATTGGGTGATTACTTCACATTTGCTGGCGACATAAATTAAATCTTGATTGCGCATAATTTTGCTGACAGCAGCCACCATTTCTGGAGTTAAACCTGATGCTAATGCTTTTAAACTTTGAGCAGTGGCTTCTTCTCCAAGTAACCAATTTCGAAAATCGCCTACTGTAAAGTGTGAAATAGGGGCAAAAGCTGCCAGATCATGTTCATCAATAATTAGTCGTGTAATTTCATCAGTTTCGTAATCGACCACAACCTCATTCAAAAAAGTTTTAAGTGGTACATCGGCCAAAGTCATTTGTGCCGCAACATGTTCGGTTGCATCTCTGGCCGCTACACCTGCTAATTCATCGCCAGAACGTAACGGCGTTGCTTTTGCCATCAAGGTCTTCAAGTCAGCAAAGTGATACTGTTGATTGGCGATAATATTGCGATAACTCATAGTTACATCCTTTTTATAGTTCTTGTTCTGCGGCTTTAATATTTGCAAACTCTTCTTCTGGTGTGCCTTTAACTAAATGATAACGGCTATAGAGTAAAAAGTAAGCAATAAATACGACATAAATAGCGGCAGCAATAAACCAAACTTTTGGATTAACAACAAAGCCCGCAACTACAGCAGCGACTGCTAGAACTAAGGCAATACTTGAAGTAACGATTCCTCCAGGAGTTTTATAAGGACGAGGCATGTCGGGTTTAGATAGGCGTAGTTTGATGTGGGATAAAAGAATCAACACATAGGAAATGGTGGCACCAAAAACCGCGATTAAAATCAGTGAATCACCTTCTTTGGTCAGTGAAAGCAAGAACCCAATAATGCCTGGAATAATAATTGCGAGATAAGGCGCTTTATTTTTATTGGTTAAAGAGAGTGAAGTAGGTAAGTAGCCAGCACGAGAGAGTGCGAAAATTTGACGTGAATAGGCATAGATAATTGAAAAGAAACTCGCGATTAAACCTGCTAAACCAACAAAGTTAACAAAAGTCGCAAGCCAAGTATTGGTACCATAAACTTTAACCAGAGCATCGACGAGGGGAGCGCCTGAGTTTTGCAAAGTACTTGCACCAGCTGCGCCCGCACCCAAGAATAAAATGAGCATGGCAAACGCCGTTAAGATGAGCATTGCACCGATTAAACCGCGTGGGAGAGATTTTGCTGGATCTTTTGCTTCTTCGGCGGCTAATGGCACACCTTCAACTGCAAGGAAAAACCAGATTGCAAAGGGAACTGCGGCCCAAATGCCTAAATAGCCATGAGGTAGAAAACGACTTGCGCCAGCTGCTGTGCCAACAGGAATATCGAACAGGTTTTGTGTATTAAAATGTGGAACCATTGCGACAATAAACACAACCAGAGCAACTGCTGCGACAAGCGTAATGGCAAACATGATTTTTAAGGCTTCACCAGCACCTTTCAGATGTATGCCCATAAAAATAGCGTAGCAGGCAAGGTAAATCATCCAGCCATTAATGCCAAATAAAGATTCGCAATAACCGCCAATAAATACGGCAATCGCCGCAGGAGCAATCGCGTATTCAATTAAAATAGCTGTTCCTGTTAAATAGCCGCCAAAAGGACCAAAAGCAGCACGTGCAAAACTATAACCGCCACCTGCCGTCGGCATCATGGTGGACATTTCTGACATAGAAAGACATAGACATAGGTACATCAAGGCGGCGAGGGCAGTGGCAATAAACATCCCACCCCAACCACCTTGAGCAATACCAAAGTTCCAACCGGCAAAATCACCTGAGATCACATAAGCTACGCCTAAACCAATCAGGAGTAACCAACCAACCGTACCTTGTTTGAGTTGACGCTGAGCAAAATATTCTGCTGATGAGACTTCTGTGCTTGAAGAAATGACGGAAGCTGTTTCTGGTTGATTCATACAATACTCCTGCGAGTGGGTTTGTATGAATCAATGCAAAAGCAATGCCTAAATGAAGCACTTCAGAGAGTAGATGGCACTTTTTTATTCTAAATGATAAAAATTCAAGCTTAGCAATCATAAATAAAGAAGCCAGCAATCTAAATTACTGGCTTCTTATACAATTAATGATCTTACTTCTTTCTAATGTTGATAATTTGGTATCAACTTGGTGCGAAACTTAGAAGAAGCCCATAGGTTTAGTTGAATAACTCACCAACAGGTTTTTGGTTTGTTGATAATGATCTAGCATCATCTTATGGTTTTCGCGACCAATACCAGACTTCTTGTAACCACCAAATGCAGCATGTGCAGGGTAAATGTTATAGCAGTTTGTCCAGACACGGCCCGCCTCTATAGCACGACCAGCACGATAAGAAATGTGAGCTGAACGTGACCAAACACCTGCACCTAAACCATACATGGTGTCATTGGCAATTTTAATTGCATCGTCAAAGTCTTTGAACGTTGTCACAGCAAGTACTGGTCCAAAAATTTCTTCTTGGAAAACTTGCATGCCGTTGTGGCCTTTAAAAATAGTTGGATCAACATAGTAACCATCGCCTACTTCTTTACGGCCGCTACCGCCAAGTAAGAGTTCTGCACCTTCTTCACGACCAGTGTTAATGCAACGCAAGATTTTCTCTTGCTGTTGTAGAGATGCTTGAGCACCAATCATCGTTTCAGTATCAAGTGGATGACCAGTTTTAATACGTTTTACACGCTCGACAGCCATCTCTAAGAACTGATCAGCAATGCTTTCTTGTACTAAAGCACGAGAAGGGCAAGTACATACTTCACCTTGGTTTAAGGCAAACATAGCGAAACCTTCAAGCGTTTTTTCTAAGAAGTCATCTTCTTTATCCATGATATCTTCAAAGAAAAGGTTTGGTGACTTACCGCCAAGTTCTAAGGTAACTGGAATAATATTTTCAGTCGCATATTGCATCACCATTTGTCCAGTTTGAGTTGAACCTGTGAACGCGATTTTTGCAATACGTGGGTTTGTCGCTAACGGGCGGCCAACTTCTGAACCGAAACCATTAACAATATTAAGTACACCCGGTGGTAAAATGTCTTGGATCAATTCAGCCACCAACAAAATACCCACTGGCGTTTGCTCAGCTGGCTTAATCACAACACAGTTACCAGCAGCTAAAGCAGGTGCAAGTTTCCATGCCGCCATCAAAATCGGGAAGTTCCATGGAATGATTTGACCAACTACACCGAGTGGTTCGTGGAAATGATACGCAATGGTATCTTCATCAATTTCAGAGATGCCGCCTTCTTGAGCACGAATACATCCAGCGAAATAACGGAAATGGTCAATCGCAAGCGGAAGGTCAGCTGCTAAAGTTTCACGGACTGCTTTACCGTTATCCCAAGTTTCTGCAACCGCAAGCATTTCAAGATTTGCTTCTAAACGATCGGCAATTTTTAAAAGTATATTTGAGCGTACCGTTGGAGATGCTTTATTCCATGTTACTTTGGCTTTGTGCGCTGCATCTAGCGCGAGCTCAATATCTTCGGCACTAGAGCGTGGAATACGTGTAAAGGCTTTTCCGTCAACGGGAGATACATTGTCAAAATACGCACCCTTTACAGGTGCGACCCATTCACCGCCAATAAAATTTTCGTATTGTGATTTAAATTGAACTTTTGAGCCTGGTTGATTTGGATCGATATAGCGCATATAAATATTCCTTTGCTTTTTAGGACTAAAGACTAACAAGAACCCTGTCAGTAGGTACTTTCGTACTTTGTATAATTAGGATATAAAGAAGAAGGTTGGAGAAAGGTTGGAATAGAAATGTGGATATATAAGGAATTTACAAATGTTCACAAAAAAGGATTTATTGCAGCAACGGACGTTGATTGATCAACTGCGCACGCAAAATAGTCTCTCTCCTCAAAACGCTGCCAAACTCGGCCAAAGTATTGCAAGCTCGTGGGAACGATCAGCTTCTGCTGCGATTCCTAAAGAACGTTTTGCGGCTCCATTAGTCGAGAAAAAAACTGCTTCACAAAATGCCTTAGATATGGCTTTAAGCCAATGTGCCGATGACTTACGACATATTGCAGAACAGTCTTCAATGGTGATTGCTGTCGGTGATATCGGCAGTACGATTATCTGGACGGCACCAAGTGCTCAAATGCAAAGTGCTGCTGAACGTGTACATTTTGTACAAGGTGGGCAGTGGCGTGAAGAATTTGTAGGCACAAATGCCTTGGCTTTATCCTTAAAAACTCAACAATCAAGCTGTGTTTTTTCAAATGAACATTATATGGAATCGATTCATGATTGGGTGTGTTATGCCGCGCCGATTATCGATCCATACTCGAAACAAACTCTTGGTGTCGTTGATTTATCAACTACATGGAAGAACCATAATAGTTTAGGAATTCTGGCTGCTGAACGTTGTGCATCAATTATTCAATCTGCTTTGCTAGAGCAGCAGCGCCAGCAATTACATATCCGTGCATTTTCGACGCCGCAAGTTAAATTTAACGGCAAAAGCTTGCTATTAACACCGCGTCAAATTGAAATTTTAACCATATTGGCATTATGTCCACATGGTTTAACCTTAGAGCATCTTTATCAGGCACTTTATGGCGAACGTAAAGTCAGTATGGGTACGCTTAAAGCTGAAATGTCTCAACTACGAGATATTTTGGGTGGTTTACTTGGTTCACGTCCATATCGTTTGCTGGTTCATGTTGAAGCTGATTTTTTACAAGCTGAACAAGCGCTCGATGCGGGATATGCAGCCTCGGCTTTGCAGCTTTACACAGGTGTATTTCTAGCAAAAACGGAAAGTCCGTTTTTATGTGCATGGCGTGACTGCCTTGAATCACGTTTAAGCGATGCCATTTTTAAAACCCAAGAAACAGATTTATTACTCAAGCATTTAGCTCATTTTCCTGAAGCAATTGATGCGGTAGAACGTCTGATGGAACTCTTACCGAGTGAACATCCTGCGCATCAACTACTAGTGAAATACCTTGACTCACCTAAGCTGAGTTAAGTAATTTTTTGATCCAGCCACTGAAACAATTGTTGATAGGCTTGTTCTCGTACTGGCTGGGCCGAAAGGACCAAATCATGCAACCCATTATGAATAGAGACAACAGCGACATCGCCTTTGATTTTTTTACCAAATTTTTCAATGTCTTTAACGTCTAAAATTACATCGCTTTGAGTCGCATCTGGCCCCCATTTTTTAGGGTTTTTAGTCTGATGAGAATGCATAATCAGCGCGGGAACATTGAGTTTAACCCCGCGATGTATCTCTTTTTGTGCTGTATGAATCGCATGTACAAAGCTGAGTTGAACTGTAGGGGCAGAGGTCGGTTTCCAGTCCAGATTAAAGTCCCATTCGCCCTTGAGCTGTTTGTGAAGGCTCGCGGTGTACCACTTGTTTAATTGACTTGGGAATTTAACTTTTGGCAGATATTTTCCTACTCGACTGAGTACTGGAATACCAAATTTTTTCTCGACCAAGCTTAAATTAAAATCGTAAAACGGGCTGTTTGCCCAAAGTCCTTTAATCAGAGGGTGGTTTGGGTTATGGGCAGCATAAAGCGTTGCTGTCAAACCGCCAGTCGAATGTCCTGCAAGCAAGACTTGGGTGTGTTGTTCTTTGCCAATAATCTCTAATGCTTGAGTAATTTCAGCATCGTATTCATTTAAATCAAGCACATTATAGAAAATTTGATGAGGCAGCTTTGAACGGCCGTATTTTCTTAAATCCAAGGCATAGAAGTCATAACCATGTGCATTGAATTGTTCAGCCATTTCGGTTTGAAAGAAATAATCTAAAAAACCATGAATATACAGCACGGCTTTTTGAGTCGATTGAGCTGCCTTTTTACGCACTAAGGTAGCTACAACTTTTCCTTCGTAATCATTAGGAAAGTTGAGTGTAAGCTGTTCGTAGCCAGCACCTAAAATATCTGGGACATAAGTTTGATTAGCTAAAGATGTATTCATTTTTATCGAGCTATTGTAATTAAGACATGCTGAGTATCCTTCAATGAAATGGGAGAATTGTCAATTAGGTTTGGAAAAGGTTGGAGTATAGGTTCTAAAAAAAAGGGAATACCGCTGGAGCTAAGTATTCCCCAAAAAAGTAAGTCAACGGTCGGAGGGATTTGACTTACTACAGGAACATACCATCAGGCTCGTATTAGAGTGCCGCTTTAAAAATCTCCACAACTTGTGCATGATTTGCTTTACGAGGGTTGGTTAACATACACGCATCTTTTTGAGCATTATCTGCCATCACTGCAAGGTCTTCGGTTTTTACGCCAAGTTCGGTTAAGCCCGATGGGATACCAATCGATGCAGACAGTTTACGAATGGCGTCAATTGCAGCATATGCAGCTTCTGTTAGAGTCAGCCCTTGAGTATTTACACCCATTAACTCAGCGATTTTTGCATAGCGATCTGGGCAAGCAATTAAGTTAAATTCGCATACGTGTGGTAACAAGATGGCATTACACACGCCGTGAGGTAGGTTGTAGAAACCACCCAACTGGTGAGCCATTGCATGAACATAACCTAAAGATGCGTTGTTAAATGCCATACCAGCCAAGTACTGTGCATAGCTCATCGCATCACGCGCTTCAATGTTTTCACCATTTGCGACAGCAGGTTGGAGCCATTGGCTAATCATGGTGATGGCTTTTTCTGCACACGCATCAGTAATTGGGTTTGCCGCCGTAGAAACATATGCTTCAACTGCATGGGTTAATGCATCCATACCTGTTGCAGCGGTTAAACCAGCCGGTTTTGCGATCATGAGTTTAGGGTCATCAATGGCAATGAGTGGGGTACAACGCCAGTCAACAATCGCCATTTTTACGTGAGTGTCTGTATTGGTAATAATACAGAAACGGGTCATTTCAGATGCAGTACCAGCTGTTGTGTTCACTGCAATCAGTGGTGTCATTGGCACTTTGCTTTTATCAATACCTTCGTAGTCACGAATATGACCACCACCAGCAGTAACTAGGCCAATCCCTTTTGCACAGTCATGAGATGATCCGCCACCTAGAGAAACAATAAAGTCACAGCCATTTTCGTTATAGGCATTTACACCGTTATGAACATTAATATCGGTTGGGTTAGGTTCTGCACCCGGGAAAATATGGCTCGCAACGCCTGCTTCAGTTAAATAGTTTGCGATAAGGTCTGCAACGCCAAATTTAAATAAGCCTTCATCGGTCACAATTAATGCTTTTTTTGCGCCGAGGTTTTGCGCCTTCGTACCAATTTCTTTGGCACATCCTGGTCCAAAGAGTGATACGCAAGGAATATAAAAACCGTTTGTTTGATCTGCAATATTTTTAAAAGCCATGGAGTGATTCCTTCTTCCATAAATCCATTGTTTGTTATTACAGGTGAGCCTCACCATGGGCTTAGTATTGTGATCTGAAGATTATTTTCCTACCTACCAAAAACCTACCAAATATCACTTAGGATTTAATTATTGATTTTTAATGACTTTATATAAAATTTGGCACATTCATTTAATTTTTTCGGGAAAATCGTTAAGCTATGGGCTGTTGAAGATGTACATATGAGATTATGAAACAGGAAACTGCGCTTAAACTGCTCAAAGCAGGTGAAAATGTTTTTTTAACCGGTTCGGCTGGTGCAGGGAAAACCTATACACTTAATCAGTACATCCAATACCTAAAAGCACGTAAAGTGCCGGTAGCTATTACAGCGTCTACAGGTATTGCGGCAACGCATATGAATGGTATGACCATTCATACGTGGGCGGGCATCGGTATTAAAGATCAGTTAACTGATGACGACCTAAAACGTATGAAAGAGCGTAAATACCTCAAGGAACACCTTGAAAATGCGCAAGTTCTTGTCATCGATGAAATCTCAATGTTGCATGCAAAGCAGCTTAATCTGGTCAATCAGGTTCTAAAATATTTTAAAGAAAGTGATGAAGCTTTTGGCGGTATTCAAGTCATTGTGGCTGGAGATTTCTTCCAGTTGCCGCCTGTAGGACGTAACGGTGAAGCCAACCGTGACAAGTTCTGCTTTATGTCAGATGCATGGGTCGAAGCCAAATTCCGCGTATGTTATTTAACAGAACAACACCGTCAAGACGATGAAATTCTTAACCAGATTTTAAATGCTATTCGTGCGCAAAATATTCAAGCAGATCATTTGCAAGCACTGCGACAATCACGCTCGCATGATATTGGCGAAACCTTTACTCGTCTTTATACGCACAATATGGATGTCGACAATATCAATTATCAGCATTTAAATGAAATTGATAACGAAGGGCATCAATTTAATGCTGTTTTAGATGGTAATGAAAAACTACTAGAAACTTTAAAATCTTCAGTTCGTGCACCAGAAGAACTAACTCTTAAAAAGCATGCGAAAGTCATGTTTGTCAAAAACAACTTTGATATGGGCTATATCAACGGAAGTCTAGGTGAAGTCATCGGCTTTGAAGAAGATGACGAAAATGGCTTATTGCCGAAAGTAAAACTGACTGATGGCACGACTTTGCTGGTTGCTCCTGAAACTTGGTCCGTTGAAAATGAAGCAGGCAAAGTGATTGCAAGTTTTCAGCAAATTCCGCTTCGTTTGGCTTGGGCGATTACCATTCATAAAAGCCAAGGGATGACTTTAGAAGCCGCTGAAATTAACCTGATGAATACCTTTGAAAAAGGTCAGGGTTATGTTGCATTGTCGCGCTTAAAATCTTTAACTGGGTTAAAGCTATTAGGGATTAACGAGCAAGCTTTAGAGTTAGATAGTTTAGCTGTAAAAGCGGATCGTCGTTTCCAAGAACTTTCAAAAGAGGCCGAAGACAACTTTGCAGATGTAGATTTAACTGCTCAGCATAAAGCCTTTATTCGTCACTGTGGCGGCACTTTAAATGAAACCGAGATTTCTCGTAATGAGAAGAAACTCGCAAAAGGTGGCAAGCAAAATTATGCTACGGCAACTTTAGACGAGACACGTGCCTTGTTTGAAGAAGGCTACGAGATTGAAGATATCGCGCATGAACGTGGTCTGACGCCAGCAACGATTATTAATCACTTGGCTCGACTTCATAAAGAACAAAAGCTGGATATTTCGGTTGCCCATCCGGGTGAAGAAGTGGTCGAAGAAGTCCGTAAAATTTATAAAAAATTGAAAAAACGTCAAAATCCAGATCATTTTTCTGATGATGGTTCGATCAAACTAAGACCAATTGTTGAAGCAACCAGTCCTCGAATGGGATATGATCAGGTTCGATTAGCTTTATTATTTATTGAATAAAGTTTAATTGGCTTAATTACTTATTACATAAATTGAGGTGGCTATGCCGCACGTAGTAGTCGATTATTCAGAAAATTTAACTGGATTGAACGCAAAACAATTACTTGAAGAAATTAATAGCACACTGATTGAGACAGAGTTATTTAGTCCAGAAGACATTAAAAGCCGTGCGCGTAAAGATGATGTTTTCCTCATTGGCTTAGGGGCTGATCAAGCTTATATTCATGCAAAGGTCTATATTTTGTCTGGAAGAACGGCTGAACAAAAACAGCTTATGGGTGAGCAGTTATTAGCGGCACTTAGCAACAAAAAATATTTACAACAAGAGTTTAATAAAGAAATTCAATTGTGCGTTGAGCTTGTCGACATGCCAAGAGAAGATTATTTTAAGCAAGTTGTATAACTATAAAAAGCGCAATTTCGATCAAGAATAGAGATCAGCACTATGTAAAAGTAGTGCTATCGAATGAACAGACATGAATGTATGGCTGTATATACACAAAAGCTGCAACTGGTTTGCGACTATATTCAAAGACATTTAGATGAAGATTTAGATGTTGATCGATTGAGCCAGATTGCGGCCTTATCTAAGTTTCATTTTCATCGTATTTTTGCCATTCATATTGGCCTAAATGTGATGAAATTTATTCAACTTTCTCGTTTGAAGCGAGCCTCTTTTCAATTGGCTTTTGAACCCGATCTCAAGATTATTGAGATTGCATTGCAAGCAGGGTTTGATAGTCCAGAGGCATTTACTCGTGCATTTAAGCGTTCATTTGATCAAACTCCTCGGGCTTTTAGAGATAAACCAGACTGGGAATCTTGGCACCAGAAGTTTGTTTTTACACTTCCAAAAAGTGAGCTAAAAATGAATGTAAATATTGTTGAGCGTCCTGCTGAAAAGATTGCCTATCTATCGCATTTAGGAAGTCCCGATAAAGTCTTGGAAACGGCTGCGCAGTTTATTGCTTGGCGTAAAGAAACTGGCTTATCGCCTGTAACCAAGTCTAGAACTTATGGTATTCCGTTTGCTGACCCCGATCAGACACCAGCAGACGAATTTCGGTTTGATATAGCAGGTTCAATTGAAAAAGATGTACCTGAAAATCGTTACGGCGTACAGACAGGTGAAATTCCTGCGGGGCGCTATGCAACCGTAAGACATTTGGGTAGCCATGAACAGATTAAAGATAGCGTCTATTACATCTTTAGAAACTGGTTACCTGAGCAACCAGAAGAAGCAGGGGATTATCCGGTTTTCTTTCACTATCACAACTTTGTGCACGAAGTGAACGAGTGCGACCTTGTTACCGACATTTACTTACTTTTAAAGTGAGTCTAGGGTGATACAGGCATAGCTTAGGTTATGCCTGTATGTTTAAAAGTTTGATATCTGCATATTGTTCAATCAGGTTGTCATCTAACATATGGATATAATCCATAAAGATGCTACTAAAGCTTCCCATAGTTTGTGCCTGATTTGCTGCAAGTTTACCTGCAATTGCAAAATGTACATGAGCTGAAAGAGCAGCAATAGTTGGTGTTGTCACAGCGCTATATGCTGCAATTAACGCACCTAAAGCACAGCCTGTTGCAGTAATTTTTGGTTGTAAAGGACTTCCGCCGTTTACTTGAATCACTTCATCTATTTCATGAGACAAGATATAGTCTGACTCGCCAGAAATAGCGATACAGCTTGCATGTGTTAAGAGAGAAAAAGCTTGTTGATAGGCTTGGTTGCTACTTAAAGTACTGTCTACACCTTTTGATTGAACCTGATTGCCTGCAAGCGTACTGATTTCTGAGGCATTACCACGAATAACGCTTGGCTTGAACTGTAAAAGCTCGTCTGTCATTTGACTGCGCCAAGCTAATATTGGTCCATAACCGACTGGATCAAGTACCCAAGGAATATTGTTAAGCTGTGCTGTTTTGGCAGAGATTTGCATGGCTTGCATTTGTTCTGAAGTAGGTGTCCCCAAATTAATGCTTAAAGCTGATGAGATCTTGGTAAAGCTTTCTGCTTCATAAGGATTATCAATCATCGCAGGTGAAGCACCGGAAGCCAGTAATACATTGGCTGTATAGTTGGCTGCAACAATATTGGTGATGCATTGTACAAGAGGCGCTTTTGCCTGCATGTTTTGCCAAGCTTCAATCACCTGTTCAATGAGGTTTGATGTTGAAGTCATCTGATTATCCTTATTAAGCCAGAGATAACATTTAACGGGTAAAATAGTGGTCTTGATGCTTACATCTTTCGCAAATCAAAGAAACATAATCTGCTGCATCATAATCAACACTTAAATCATTTGAACCACAATGCATACAACGTTTAACTGAGTAAAAGTTTAACCGAGGTTCAATTTTCCGCCATGCTTTCCATACAGGTTGTACAAAAATTTGCTCGTCATAACCTAAAAAGCGGTTAAACAAAATGTGGCTCATTTTACTGTAAGGAATATTGTAAGGGCGTGGCAACATCGAAGTTTCCCACTTTTCTGCCAAAGCTCTTTCCCGATATTGCTCTAAAGTTTTCTTTAATAAATTAGTATTAATAAACTTTTCATTACGTGGCTGTAGAGCTTTTTGCTTATAAAGATATTCAAGCGCGGTTTGAATCAAATAATAAATTTGACCAATGGCCAATGAGTCCATTAAACGATAGCAAAAAGTTTGAAAGTTAGAGCTACCAGCAATTTGAATACCCCATGTTCGGCAGTAGAACTGCATAAACTGGATAATTTCTTGATAGAGCACCTGAAACAAGACATCTTTCACTTCATCGGCACTACGGAACGGAATACCAAGACTTAAGTTTTCATAAAACCAGTGGCGTAATTGCTGGGCTACACTAAATAAGCTTGGGTCACTATAACCATCTAAACGAATGTTTAAATAAAAGCACTGTGGTTCGTCAGATTGATCCTGTGCATTTAAAATCCCATCTTTATGAAGCTGTTTAATGAGATGGTTTTGGAACATCCAGTTGGGTGTAATAGGTTGATATTTTATTTGATCCCAGTGAATGTATTCGTCATGCGCAACATCGTCACGTGCATAGTCATCAAGCAGGCTAAGCAGAAAAAGTTTATTTAAAAAACTCAGTTGCTCCAAACTGCGCTGAGGTTGGTCTTTTGACTTAAACTGGCGTTGTTCTTGTAGGCGGGTTTGCTGTAAAAGCTTTTTTCTTTGTTTAGTGCATTGGTCACAATGGCACGTCATTTTTGTGTCTTTAAATACACGGTGCTGGCAATGACTGCATTCATGAAACTGAATGTCTTGCTCAAATTGTTCGGCATCTACCCAGTACATTGAAGCTTGGCAGAGTGGGCAATGGCTACTTTCATCTAGCTGTTTCTGTAGAATTTGTAAGGCCATTTCGCTCCGAACACTTAAATCAATCATGATTGACCTATTATACACAGCCGCATTGCCGATAGCTGAGATTGTCTTTTTGTTTGGTGCAAAAATAGAAAACCTAAAATCTTTATTTTGATTTTAGGTTTTTATAAGGGGTTAAAAGTTAAGATTAAACAGGGCACGGCAAGCTCTCATCATGTTGTCCAAGTTTTTTAGCATTGATAAGCGCCTGTACTTTTTTGCTTGGTAATTTCACTTTACCTAATGCGTCATAAGTATTAACGATAGTGGTCACCTCCTGAGCAGTCATTGAAATACCTTCGGCAGTTAAAAACACGGCAATCACATGATGGTCGAGTCCTGCTGCGTCTAGATCATGAATAGCTTTAATATTTTCTAAGCGATGTAAATAAGTTTTTAATTCCATAGCGGCTACCTCTTGTTCTAATTGAAATACTTATACTGGTATATTAGTTAAGGCAAGAACCATGCCCAAAATGTAAGCAGCTCCTAAAAAATGTTAAAAGCGAAAGGAGTTTTATTTTTATTGTATAGATTGATTATATAAACAACGATTATCGTAATTTTGGTCTAATCTGTGCTAATAAAACCAAATTCTAATTTGAAATGTATAAATGAAGTCCCATTAATTTTATAAAGGTAAACAAACACAGTATGTATGAATGTGTATGATCAAGTTCATAAAATTCGTACTACGGTTTCCGAAAAGTATATAAGGAATAAAGATGAATATTGCGGCACAGCCTCCAGTTCAGGCAGATCAAACAGTTTATTTAAAAGATTATCAAAAACCTTCGTTCTTGGTTGAATCCATTAATCTTGATATTCAAGTCTATGACGATAAAACAATTGTTGATTCAACTTTAGTCATGAAGCGTCAAACTGCTGGAGACTTGGTGCTGTTAGGCCGTGACCTTGAGTTGCAATCTATTCAGCTCAATGGTCAAGAGCTTACTCCTGCACAATATTCACTCGATAGTGAGCAGTTGGTGATCACTAACGCACCAGATGAAGTCATTTTACAAACTCAAGTGATTATTCATCCTGAAACCAACACTCAGCTTGAAGGTTTATATAAAGCTGGCGATTTGTTTGTTACGCAAAACGAGCCTGAAGGCTTCCGCAAAATTACCTTCTATCCAGACCGTCCAGACGTACTTTCAGTCTTTACGACTCGTGTAGAAGCAGACAAAAAATACCCAGTATTACTTGCTAATGGTAACTTGCTTGAAACAGGTGAAGCGGGTGAAAACCGCCATTTTGCGATTTGGCAAGACCCAACTAAAAAGCCAAGCTATTTGTTCGCTTGTGTTATTGGTGACTTAGCTGTACTGAAAGATCGCTATACGACTTCTGAAGGACGTGATGTTGCTTTAGAAATCTATGCCATTGAGAAAGACATTCCAAAATGCCATATCGCAATGGAAGCTTTAAAGCATTCAATGCGTTGGGATGAAGAACACTACGGCCGTGCGTATGACCTCGACAACTATATGATTGTTGCGGTAAGCCAGTTCAACATGGGTGCAATGGAAAATAAAGGTTTAAATATCTTTAATACGTCATGCGTGCTTGCTGATGAAGAATACACGACTGACGCAGCGATTATGCGTGTACAGTCGGTGATTGCCCATGAATATTTCCATAACTGGACAGGTAACCGTATTACTTGCCGTGACTGGTTCCAACTATGTTTAAAAGAAGGTTTAACGGTATTCCGCGATCAGTCTTTCTCGGAAGATTTACAATCTGCTGCGGTTCAACGTATTGATGACGTTGCTGTACTTAAATCACACCAGTTCCCTGAAGACGCAGGTCCTTTGTCGCATCCACCACGTCCAGACCACTTTGTAGAAATTAATAACTTCTATACAGCGACAGTCTATGAAAAAGGTGCGGAAATTAACCGCATGATGTCGACCTTACTTGGTAAAGAAAAATACCGTAAGGGAACAGACGAATACTTCCGCCGTCATGACGGACAAGCCGTAACTGTAGAAGACTGGGTTGCTGCATTATCAGCAGGTTCGGGTGTCGATTTATCTGCATTTTTAACTTGGTATAACCAACCGGGTACACCAAAGCTTGAAGCAAAAGGTGAGTACGATGCAGCAGCACAAACTTACCGTTTAAGCTTTAAACAAAGCCTAAAAGCACATCCTAAATATCCAAATTTAAAAGCTGTTCCGATTCCTGTGGCTTTAGCGCTATTTAATGCTAAAACAGGCGAGCAATATACATTGCACAGTGACAGCTTATTCGTAAATGATGTTAAAGATGGCGTGTACTTGTTTGATCAAGACGAGGCAACCATTGAGTTTACAGGCGTGACTGAACAGCCAGTTGTTTCGTTACTCCGTAATTTCTCTGCGCCTGTAAATCTTGTATTTGACTATACCGATGCAGAATTAGCTTTCTTAATTCAACATGAAACAAATGGCTTTAACCAGTGGCAAGCAACGCAAACCTTGCTTGAGCGTATTTTGTTAGAAGACCATTCTGCCGATGCGTACATTCAAGCTATTCAGAGCACTTTGCCTGAACTAGTTGGCCGTGATCCACTTTTAGCATCTCGTTTGTTTGATGTACCAAGTGAAGGTTATTTAGGTAGTCGCATCGATCAGAACTATGCACCAGCCGATGTTCATGTAAAACGTGAGGCCTTGCTGAATCGATTAGCACAAGAGTTAGGTTCTTTCTGGAAAGATACTTACCTTACCCTTGACCCAGACCAACAAAAAGAATTTTCTTTAGCGATGGGTGTACGTGCATTAAAAAATATCATGCTGATGATGATGGCTCGTCAGGGCGACCAAACTGCATTTGAATTAGCACATGTGCAATACCAAAACACAGGCAATATGTCTGAACGTTTAGGTGCGTTACGTGTATTGGTTTGGCAAAATGCACCTCAAGCTCAAGATGCCCTAGCTGATTTCTATGACCGCTTTAAAGATGAAGCATTGTCTTTAGATCAATGGTTTATGATTCAGGCAGCAAATCCAAATGCTACTGTTGAGACGATTGAATATCTCACTCAACATCCTGATTATGACCTCACGACGCCAAACCGTATTCGCGCCGTAAGTGGGGGCTTGTCAAATAACCCTGAAAATACTTGGGGCTTTGGTGTAGTGCACTTTATTAATCTTGCACAATATCTTGATGAGAAGAACCCGATTTTAGGTTCACGCCTATTACAGGTATTGTCACGTTGGTACACACTTGCAGAGCCTCAGCGCACTCAAGTACAACAAGCTTTAGAGGCATTGCAGCCTAAAGTGAAATCTAAAAACGTTTCTGAAACTTTAAATAGTATGTTAAGCGTTTAATTATTTAAATATACTTAATAAAGGCCTCGTATGAGGCCTTTATTTTTACCCTTATTTTATATTTCTTTAAATTATGTCCTTTATTAATTTATATTAAATGTATTTTTTAAATATATTAAAGAATAAATCAATTTAATTTTAAGTTGAAGCATTGCATAAAAAAGCTATTTTTTGTGATTAATTACCGGAAAAGAAAGATGACACATTTACTTAAATTTCTATGAATAAATTTTTTGATAGAATGGTTAAATTAATTTAAATCAAATGCTTATGATTTGTTAATGTTGGTTTTTATATTTGTGGAGTAACTTTAAGTAACTATATTTTATTAAATAGAAATAAAAATAATAACAAGTTTATGCATTTTAATTATTTTTATGTATGATATTTAAAATAGGATAAAAAATAAGCTTTAAAAGAGCAGTCAAATAAAAAATGATTGTAAGAATAAGAGTTAATTTTTTTATATCTATTAATTCGACAATTTAATTTAAAAGGTTTTGGCCATGAAAAAGACTTTTTTTTATTTATCGGCAATAGCTGTAGGGTTATTTTCCCTGAACGCAGCAAATGCCGCTACAGCGACGGGGACATTAACTGTTAAGGCGACAGTAACAAATAGTTGTGTCCTTAATACCTCTGCAACAGGTACTACAACAAATGCGGTTTTGGACTTTGGTACTTTGAGTTCTCTCACTACTAATGTTGATGCAGATACCTCAACTACAGGTGGTACTTCAATTAAAGTTCTTTGTAACAATACTGTTCCATGGACTTTGTCGTTTGATGGTGGTCAAAATGTTTTATCAACCCAACGACGCATGATTGGTGGGGCAGCAAGTAATGAATATATTCCTTATAACCTGTATTCGGATACAGGACGTGCCACTGCAATTGGTATAGCAACAACCGCTTATAGCGGAACAGGTAGTGGTGCAGTACAAACAGTGAATGTATATGGTCGTCTTCCTGCTGGCTCAGCACTGCCGAGTGCGGGTAGTTATGTTGATACGGTAACAATAACGGTAACTTATTAAGTTGTATAAATTAGAAAAGCTGTTAGCCCTTTTGAAAGGGCTAATATATTAAAAAGATATATATTTGAGTAAAACATGAAAAAAAATATTTTTATTATTACGGGATTATTCTTATCTTTATCTAGCACTATTCACGCCGCCACAATCCGCCTTTCACCAGTAAGTGTAGAAATTTTAAGTCATCAAAAAGCTTCTTCAATTAGTCTATATAATCAGTCAAATGAAAGTGCTGATTTGCAGGCACGTATATTTGAATGGACTCAAAATAATGGACAAGATCAATTAACACCTACAGATGAAATCACTATTAGCCCACCTTTTCTAAAGTTAAAACCTAGCGAGTCTTATAATTTACGGGTAGTCCGAATTAATCCGGAACCAATTTCTGGTGAAAAAACCTATCGTATTATTATTGATGAATTACCAAAACCAGTTGATAGCCGTAAAGCTTCTCAAGGTGTAAATGTATTACTTCGTTCGTCATTACCTGTATTTGTAGTCAATAAAGATGCGATTACTCAACTGAATTGGAAAATTGATACTCATCAAAAGGAAGCTTTCTTAAATATTAGTAATATTGGCAACAGACATGCACTTTTAAATGACTTAACACTTGTAGATAACACCGAAAATAAAAGTTATCCGATTAAAGTGAATACAGTGAATGGCTATATTCTTGCAAACCAAGCACGAAGCTATTCAGTTAATAATTTTACATATCAGCCCAATCATAAATACAACATTTCTCTGACAGTTAATGGTAAGAAAACCACACTTTAAGAGGCTTATATGAAATATATTATAGGTGTCTTATGTGTTGCGTATTTTCCAACGTATTCTTTTGCTGAACAGTTACTAGATCATACAAATACTGCAGTTCCTAGTGTTCCTAAGTCTATAGGAAGTAATAATAAATATATGCATGAAAAGACGAATGGACAGCAGCAAGAACATGATTTTACTCAGCTATTTTTAAATATTTCTATTAATTCAAATACTTCTGAAGATTTGTTTTCCGTAAAACAATCTAAAGATGGAAAGTTATATATTCGTTCTGGTGACTTAAAAACGCTAAGAGTGAAAATGGATGAACATATCCCTGATAGCCAATGGGTATGTCTTAACGAACTTAAAGCAATTCAGTTTAAGTACTTAGAGAATGAGCAGTCTCTGAACTTACAAGTTCCGTCAAACATGTTAATGGGTTACTCAGTTGATTTAACTGGTCAACAGATCACTAGCTCTAGTCTGCTAAAAATGAAACCCTTAAATGCTGCACTCCTGAATTACAGCCTGTATCACACCATAACCAATGATGAGAGTATTTTCTCGGGTTCGGCTGAAGGGATTTTTAACAGTGCCATCGGTAATTTTTCATCAGGCGTTTTATACAACGGTAGTAATGAAACGAGCTATAGCCATGAAAAGTGGGTACGACTGGAAAGTAAATGGCAATATGTAGACCCTGAAAAAGTCAGGATATATACCCTAGGTGACTTTATTTCCAATAGTTCTGACTGGGGCAGTAGTGTGCGTCTTGCCGGTTTCCAGTGGTCGAGTGCTTATACCCAGCGTGGTGATATTGTTACCTCGGCATTACCGCAGTTTTCCGGTTCAGCGGCACTGCCTTCAACACTAGACTTATACGTTAACCAGCAAAAAATTTATTCAGGCCTTGTTCCTTCAGGTCCATTTGATGTTAAACAGCTGCCGTTTATTTCTGGAAATGAAGTCACGCTGGTGACCACCGATGCTACAGGTCAGCAAACCATTACCAAAAAGCCTTACTATTTTTCATCGAAAATTCTGGCAAAAGGCATCAATGAATTTTCAGTAGATGTTGGGGTTCCACGCTATAACTATGGGCTGTATTCAAACGATTATGATGATGCCACCTTTGCGTCGGGTGCGATTCGATACGGCTACAGCAACTCACTGACTTTAAGTGGTGGTGTAGAAGCTTCAACAGATGGCCTGTCGAATCTAGGCACAGGTTTTGCCAAGAATGTTTTTGGTGTTGGAGTAATTAATGCCGACATTGCAGCAAGTCAGTATAAGGATGAAAACGGCTACTCGGCTCTGGTCGGTTTAGAAGGGCGTATTAGTAAGAATATTTCGTTTAATACCAGTTACCGCAAAGTATTCGATAACTATTTTGACTTAGCCCGTGTGTCTCAAATTCGATATTTAAAAGAAAACCAGATTACTTCTGAGCCACAAAATTATTTGAGCTACAGTGCACTGGCAGATGAGATTATTAGGGCAGGGATTAACTATAACTTTTATGCGGGCTATAGCGTTTATGTCGGCTACAACCAAATTAAATATAGTGATAACTCGTATAAGTTGCTATCTGCTAACTTAAGCGGGAGTCTGAACAAGAACTGGGGCTTTTATAGTTCAGCTTATAAAGACTATGAAAACCATAAGAACTATGGCATTTACTTTGCGCTGCGCTATACGCCATCTACCAGAGTGAATGCTATTTCTAGCGTATCTAACGATAGTGGCAGATTGACTTATCGACAAGAAGTATTTGTTCTATCGGAACCACAGATTGGTTCATTTGGATGGGGCGGATATGTTGAGCGAGATCAGGATGCACATAACAATAATGCATCGATCTATGGTTCTTACCGAGCACGGGCTGCATACCTAACAGGTCGCTATAACCGAATTGGAGATAACGATCAAGTTGCAGTTTCAGCGACTGGATCATTGGTTGCAGCGGCAGGCCGTATATTTGCGGCCAATGAAATTGGAGATGGTTATGCTGTTGTTACCAATGCCGGACCGCAAAGCCAGATTATCAATGGTGGGATAAATTTAGGAACAACTGATAAGTCCGGAAGGTTTCTTATTCCAAGCCTCATGCCCTATAGAGAGAACCATATTTATTTAGATCCATCTTATTTACCTTTAAATTGGAATGTTAAATCTACAGATCAAAAAGCAATGGTGGGATATCGACAAGGGACTTTAGTTGACTTCGGTGCACATCAGGTCGTTTCTGGGTTAGTGAGACTCGTTGATAAAAACAATTCACCATTATTACCGGGTTATAGCGTTCGAATTAATGGGCAGCAAGATGCAATAGTGGGCTACGATGGTGAAGTATTTGTTCCCAACCTATTACAACAAAACAAATTTGAAGTAGATCTTCTCGATCATGGTTCATGCCAAGTTGACTTCACTTATAACAGTAATCAGTACTCAACTAAGAAATTGGGACCTTATATATGTCATTAAATATTATGAATAAGGCTCAAATAGAGAGCTATAAAAAAATTTTCTTATCTTTAAAATACTTTATAGGCATTTGCTTACTTTATCTCGTTTATGCGTTTTTGAGTCCAACGAATGCTGCCTGTACGGTAGCTGGAACGACCAATAATACGTTTACTTACACGGCAGCAAATATTAATAGTGATGCAACTGTAAACTTTTCAGGAACAATTACTTGCACGAATGGAGGACTAATACCTCAAATCTCTCCGTTTATGTGTATGAAGACAGTATTTACAGGAGCAACCACTACAAATAATAGCGTATCGTTACCGTATACAGTCACTGCAACTGTTGGTGGAGCCGGTTCTTCTACCACCAACCAAACTTCCAATGTTTGGTATGGTCCAGTGGTAACTGTCGCTTCAAATAATATTCTTAGTTACTCGGTAAATGTGAAGGTACCGGCACGTACAGGATCATTAATTGCCTATCCTCAAGGAACCTATACCGCTACGGTTCAACTCTTTTGGGATATGGATCTTCTAGCGGTGTTATGTTTAGGTGATTTACTCAGCTGGGACTCTGGAAATGTAACGCTAACAGCGAACTTTGTGGTACCGACGCTTTGTCAATTAAACTCAACGTCAAACGTCGATTTCGGCAATATTAATGATATTGGTATTACTAAGCGTGACTACACGACTCAAGGTGCTGTAAATACGACATGTAACTCTGGAACGCCATATTCGATTTATTTAGGGGATGGCAATAACCGTATAAGCGGAGGGTTCAGGCGTATGGCCAATAGTAATAATGAGTTTATTCCCTATCAGTTATACAAAGATGCTGCTTATAGTTCGGTGTGGGATGCTACGGGTGGAGTGAATAGCGTTGGGGGAACGGGAGGAGTATCTGGCACTGGAACAGGTAATGCTCAAACCACTACAGTTTATGGAAAAATTCCGCAAGGTACTACGATTGCAAGTAGACCCGGTAGCTACTCTGATAGTGTTGTTGTTACAGTGACTTATTAATTGCCTCAGGCACTATTTCTTCAAAAGAGATAGTGCTTTTTTAGAATTAATAAATATATTGTTGTCCTATTAAAAATGCCGTTTATCAGATTTAATCAAATTATTTATGTATTTATATATACTAAACGTTCAAATATAAAAAAGGATAATGACGTGAAAAAGATAATATTAGCAACAATAATAGGTATGTCGGGTATGAGTAACTCTTTTGCTGAGTGTACCTATAGCTTTGATGCTAGCTTACAAGACTTAAAAGCTTTTGAAACGGCAAAGGCTGGTACCTCAACTAATTATCGTTATGTAGAGCAAGTCGCTAATATAAATAATGCAAATCAGTCAGGTTATGATGTTATACGTTATTACTCAAATAAAGATGTCGATACACTTTTAGCTTCTAAAAAATATATTCAGTTTAAAACCCAATATCCATTTGATACACCAGACAATGTTGTCATAGTTGATAAAACAATTGGTAGTTCAGATATATTTGCTCAGGAGTTTATTTTTGATGTGAATAACTTAAAGGTTAACCTCGGCAATAATTCCCAGATGTATGAGTATGGTTTTGTTATTACTGGATCTTCAGAGTCTAAGGTGGAATTAACACTAAATTTAATGTTTGCAAAAGGTAATAACTATTCTGGTGTTCTAAATGGAGATGCAATCGCTTCTTTAGGCGCTACATATAAATCTGATGGAAATGGTCATTTAACATATTTAAGTGCCAATAGAACTAATAACCCAGTACAAGTTCCAACTGATGGAAAAGTTAGAGTAGGTATTTATGTAAATCAAAATACTAAACAGATTGGATATATTGTTAATGGTGTGAATTATGGCTACTTGAACCTTACGATGGAAAATAAATTAAAATATATCAGCTTCATGGGAGCAATTAACCAAGATCATTTCGCTAACTCTGCCTTAACTGGTAAAACAGTGGGTCTTCAATTAATTACAGATAAATCAAAAATGCAGTTTACTTACCCAACAGGGGCAAAAGATATTTGTGGTATAGCTTTATAACAAAACATCACTCAAAGCTATGTATCTTAGTTTTTTAGAGTACATAGCTTTGCGAAAGACTATAAATTAAAAGATAACGTAAACACTCAAAGCTCTTTTTAATCATAATAAAAATCAAATAATTCTTAGTTTTAGAAACTTGACCGTCATCAAAAATGGTTTGACTTAAAAAGGTATTCTGTATATTTATTGATTAGTTCTAAAAAAGAACTAGTAAGTAAAACAGGCAATTAAAAATAAAGGATGAACCAATGTCGGATATTATTTTGCACCAGTGGGAAATTTCTCCGTTTTGTCAAAAAGTTGCAAGGGCTTTGAAATTTAAGGGTATCTCATTTGATACAGTAAATTATAACGGCATTCTTGGTGCCAAAGTTCCTTTGCTGAGTAAAGTGGGCAAAGTACCTGTCATTGACCATAAAGGACAACGTATACAAGACAGTACTCGTATTGCTCGCTATTTAGATGAAGCATATCCAGAAACACCGCGACTTTATCCCGCAGATCCAAATCAAAAAGCACTTGTCGAACTGTGGGAGGACTGGGCAGATGAGTCTCTTTATTTTTATGAAGTGTATTTAAGGGTAAATGATTCGGAAGCTTTAGAGGAAGCCATCCGTATTAGTAGCATTGGTCGCCCAGCGTATGAAAAGCCGATGGTGAAAGCTTTTATTCTAGCCGAATTAAAAACACAGCTTTTCTTTCAGGGCTTGGGCCGAATGAAAGCCGAGGATGTTGAAGCAGAGTTTATTAAACACTTAAACCGTATTGAGCAGGTCTTATCACAAAGTGAATGGTTGGTGGGAAATAACCAGACGATTGCAGACATTGCCGTGGTTGCCCAACTTGGTGAAGTCGTTCGTACAAGTAAAAAGTTTAGTAAAGAAATTTTGAATCGTCCGTTTATTGCTTTATGGTATAAAAAACAAACAGGGTGAAACGACTATGTCATTAGCAACACAGGATAAAACACGAGATTGTGCAGTTGTTATTGGTGTCGGGGCTTCACAGGGGATTGGTGCAGCTGTTTGTCATCGTTTTGCAAAAGAAGGCTTAAAAGTTTACGTTGCTGGGCGAACTTTCCAGAAAATTGAAGCAGTCGCTGCCGAAATCCATGCAAAGGGTGGTGAAGCTGTTGCGTTTCGTTTAGATGCCGAAGATATACATCAAGTACAGGCCCTATTTGACACCGTTACTAGTCAAAACGAACGTATTACCGCTGTTATTCATAATGTTGGGGGGAATATTCCCTCAATTTTTTTACGCAGCCCGCTATCGTTTTTTAATGATATGTGGCAATCCACATTTTTATCGGCTTATTTGGTTTCTCAAAGCTGTCTAAAAATTTTTAAAGAGCAAAAACACGGTACGCTTATTTTTACGGGAGCGAGTGCTTCTTTACGCGGAAAACCCTTTTTTGCTGCTTTTACGATGGGTAAATCTGCGTTGCGAGCTTATGCATTAAATCTAGCTCAAATATATAAAACACAAGGCATTCATATTGCTCATGTCATTATTGATGGAATGGTAAATGGTGACAGAATTAATAAAGCTTTATTTGGTCTGGGTCGTTTAGCGCGTCTTACACGGGGAACGGGTGGACTTAATCTTGATGCAATAGCAGAAAACTATTGGATGCTTTATCTGCAAGGCCCTGAGCTTTGGACACATGAGTTAGATTTACGCCCATACCAAGAAAAATTTTGAGGGACTCCTATGCTAAAAACAATATTTCAGAAGTTTCAAAAAAAGCAGGGCTGTGTGGTTGTGGCTGGTCATGATATAGAACTACTCGACCATGATTTTGTAATTTTGGATAAAAACCATCAAGCTCCATTACATGTTTATCAAGTCATACATGATTCTACTGTTCGAAACATACAAGTAAGTTACATAAATGATGGCATGACGAGTGTCCGCTTAAACTTGATAAAAACTAAGCATTTAAAAAATCTGCTGAAATATATAACAGAGCATCGTCATACCATTGAGTTATGCGTGTTTCAGCCAAATTTTTCATCTGCACCAAATATTGAAGCTTTATCTTTAGAAGAAATTGAGCACAGTTGGCAGACCACAGGTTTAAGTGCTGTGAGCGTGTCGCAGTTAGTACTTAAACCCATGTTAAAGCAGCAGCGGGGTACAGTTATTTTTCTTGGAGCGCCATCTCATCATTCTGCTCACCACGATGTATTAAGTCAAAGTATGTTTGCGAGTATTCGAGCGTTATCGCAGTCGTTGGCAAGAGAATTTCAGCCCAAAGGCATACATGTCACGTATTGCATGTTGGAAAAATGGGATGGACAAAACCCGCACTTTATTTCATCTGTTAAACAAGTGTGTCAGCACATCTATCACCAATCTGATTCTGCATGGAGCCAAGAGCTCAGCGTATCGTGAGATTTTACTTTCGAGTGTTCTTAAAATAGAGTACTGCTTTGGAATGACAGCACAACAATAATTTCGATAGGTACTCAAATGTTAAATATTAAGAATGCTCAACAAACGGTTAAGGTAGCGACTACAGTGGCAGCTTTGATGTGTTTTTCTTCACTGGCACAAGCATATCAATATGATCAAACCGCACGTTTAGTTAACGAGCGCTTATCTTATATGAAAGATGTTGCAGGCTATAAAGCAGAGCAGCATTTACCGATTGAAGATTTAACTCAAGAAAAGAAAGTACTCGATCAATCACTTTCTGAGGCCGAATCTTTTGGACTGAACAGTGAAACGGTAAAGCCGTTTATAGTGACGCAAATGAATGTAGCGAAAGCTATTCAGTACCGATATAGAGCAGATTGGTTGTCTAGCCCTGAAACCAACTGGAAGCCTCAAGACTTAAGCGAAGTGCGTTTAAAAATTAGTTCTTTAAACACCGAGCTTCTAAAAAATATTGCCTATGAACTCAAGAAAAATAATAACAAGGCGCCTCATGGCTGTAGCTATATGTGGCCAGTTCAGCACCCTCAACTTAAAGAAGCCGATAAAAAGGCTTTATGTGTAACATTGAATAAAATCAAATTAAAACAATGAAACACCTAAAGCGGTTTATATAAGTCAATTATTCAATCAACATTAAGTCGGCAGTATTGGCAGATTTAAGTGGTCGTAGGGCAAAGGTTGAACGCGTATGCCGAATACCTTTAATCGAATAGAGCTTTTTACGTAAAAAGCGTTCGTAATGTTCAGCATCTTTTACGGCCACTTTCACCAAGTAATCATAGTCACCGGTAACTAAATGTGCCTCGACTACTTCGGGAATGTCTGCCAAAGCTTCACTAAAGTTTTCTAGCATTTCATCGTCGTGGCGTTCTAGCGTAATTTCAATAAAGAACAACTCGTGAATGCCAATCGCTTTTGGGTTTACGTTTACCGTATAGCCCTCAATAATTTTTAGAGTTTCTAAACGCTTGAGTCGAGTCCAGCAGGGCGAAGATGAAAGCCCAACTTCTTCAGCGAGCTGCGCAACCGTTAAGCGTCCATTTCCACGAAGGGCAGATAATATTTTCCGATCTATGCGATCTAGTGTGTATTCTGTGCTGTTCAAAATATAAACCAAAGAAGATTCTTCTGTTAATTTTTAATATACGTGATTTTTATGCTGAGATCATTTAAAAAAACTGAAAATACAGTAAACATTTTGAGGTCGACAGCCATACACTATTTCTATGCATCGAACTCTACTGGATAGGAGTTGTGATGAAGCAAAGAGCACTGTTTCAGTAAGGGTGACTAAACAGTGCTCTTTGCGGATCTTATAAAGAATTGATATTAAGACAAAATCGTAAGTTTACTTATTGAACAATTAATAAAACAGCGAGAATGAAAAATATACAACCACTGATTTTATTTAATCTGGCAAAGTTATTTCCAGATAGCATTTTTTCTTTAAAGATTGAGGAAAAATTAGCATACACCAGATGGATTAAGAATCCGATCAGGCAAAAGGTTAAAGATAATACTAGAAATTGATTTATTATTTTTTCTTTTATATCAATAAATTGTGGAAAAAGAGCAATAAAGAAAACAATAGTTTTAGGGTTTAGAAGAGAAGCGAATAAACCTTGATAAAATAATTTGGACTTTCTAACCGTTTTTTCACTTGTTTCGGTATCTAATAAGTCTTGAGAAGGGGATGTTTTTACAAAGTTCTTATAGCCTAAGTACATTAAATAGAATGCACCTATAAATTTTAAAACAGTAAAAATAGTGGGATTACTAGTAATAATTAAACCAACGCCACTAGCCGAAATGACTGCAATAACAAACATACCAATAATTAAGCCAATAATGCCAAATAATGCGGTACGGACACCGTAATTTATTGAATTTGTCACTGTAAATAAGACACCAGGTCCTGGGCTTGATAATGTAAGAAAGGCAATTGTTATGAAAACTAGTAAACCACTCACTTAATATATCCTTTTAAAAATGAATTCTTTATATTTAAAAAGCCTTCTGGTGTTCCTCAGAAGGCTTTTAATTTTATGCGCTTGCTAATTCTTTAACTGAATCTAAAGTACTTTTATCTCTTACCTCAAAGGCAACAAGACCTTTCCAATTATTTCGATTAATAGTCTCGATAAAATCAGAATAATTTACAGTACCGCGGCCAATACTAAAGTGTTGATCTTGCTCACCATTGTTATTGCTAAAAGAAATACCCTTAATTTTTTGGTGGTATTTTTCTACAACAGCAATAGGGTCACCTTCGCCCACATTTGCATGGCCTGCATCTAAAAAGAAATAGACATTTTTATGATCAATTTTGTTGAAAACATAATCGTATTCTTCCATATGGGTAAAGACATAATGGAACGGACGATAGTGTTTATAGTTTGATAAATTCTCTAAATAAATATCAACTGATTTTTCAGCCGCATATTCAGCGAGTTCTTTAATAGACAAAATATAGTTATCTAGAGCTTTTTGTTTTGCGAGGACAATTTTTTTAGGTTCAACAATACCGCCGCCATGAATCACTAAAGGTGCACCAATCTTTGCAGCAATATCAATTTCTTGTTTAACATATGCCACAGCAGCTTCACGTAAATAATCTACATCGCTACCTAATGGGGCTTTAAAATTACCGTGGAAAATAGGTTGAACATTATATTTTTTTATTAAGTTATTTAGATTTTCAATTCGTTCAGAAGACCAATCTGGAACCATTTCTCCATGTAAACTTCCATCTACATACCAGTGAGTACAACCATCATTATATGCCTTAACAATCCCTTCTTCGGCTGGTAAATACTGCTGATGTGCAATTCCAGATGCAAAGTTAAGATAATTATTCATTAAAGGCGAAGTCATTGTTATGTTCCTGATTTATTAAAGATATTCTGGGTATAATTATTTATTCACTGTCTACCCAGCCGCCATCTTATTTTTATTCTGCTATAAAAACATCAGACTAAAGTCGAATTTTTATAAGGCATATAAATCTCTATATGGACAGAGCCGTATATTGCACAAATGATCAAAATATTTGGATTTTCCCTTTTTATTATTCTTTAGTCATACTAAATTATATTAAAAATATTGTATATTTTAATATAATTTGTCATTAATTATCATATTGGGGATTTAAAATAATTCCTTATAAGTGGCATTAGATTACAAAAAATTATTTGTATAATTAATGAACTAATAGAATTTCTAGTTATCTGTTAGTTTAAATTGTATTCATAAAACCAAATATTATATGATCTACCAAAGTTGAATTATTAAACTATAGTTTAAAATTTGACCATAAATTAATATGAGTTTTTATTTTTTAGGGGTGAATATGAGAATTATTTTCTTATCTATATTAGTTTTATTACAGATAATATTTTTAACTCAGGCCGAGGCGCGGGGAGGTCGTGGCGGAGGAAGATCATTTAGTAGTCATAGTTACTCATCTAGTAGTCATCATTACTCTTCAAAAAGTAAATTATCCCACGGACGAAGTAGCTATGGGAGTTCTAGTAGTAGCTCTTCTAGTAATAGTTCTTCCGAGTGTCCTTGTAGTGGATCAAATAATTGTGTTGGGCCTCGTGGAGGGACTTACTGTATTACACCAAGTGGTAATAAAAAGTATCGATAATCAGTAAAATTGCCGAAATGATAAAAAAGCTCTTGTTACTTAAAGAGCTTTTTTATATTCAAAGGTTTGTTTCTTTAGTCTAAACATGGAAAATTCAAAGTTGCTATCAATCAGCTTTATTGAAAATAATAAGAGCACATTCTTTACTAATGTTTAAAGATGGGCATAAAACAAATCAAATATCATCTATTTGATAAAGGCCAATCCCATTTATTAAACTTAATTCCATAATTTTAATAAGGTGATGAAATATTCAAAAGATAAGAGGATTTATCTAACTTTCTTATTATTAATAGACACTTATAAACAATTATTATTTAATACACCCGCAACATTGCCACTTATACTTTTAATAATTTTATCGGGGAAATAATGCGTAATTTTTTAGTAACAGCTTTCACTTTATTGGTAGGTTCATCAGTTTATGCTGCTCAAGAGCCTAAAACTTATCTACAGCGAACAACTTGCGAGAGAACAGTACAACTACATGGTTTTTTAAGCCGTGCTCAACTTGATTGTAATTATCACTATACTTCACAAGAATTAGTTCATGAATCTGAAAAATGTACCAAACATGAACTAGGTGAAAAGTATGGTAGAGAGGTGATGAGATTAGGTATGGACCAATTTGAAGCACGCAAACGTGAAGATATGAAAGGCCAATTATGTAGCACGGTTTTAAAAGAGTTTCCAAACTATATTAGAAAATAAAATGGAATCTTAAAAAGCCTCTGTAGGCAAGCCGATAAAATGGATTTAATTATTCATTTTATCGGTGTATCACAGTATATAACTATCAATTAAATCAGAAAATAATTATTAAGAATGTAATCAATATAAAAATTAGCTAATTGGGGATCTATTAATGATCATATTTTAGGTATGAGAATGAGTCGAAGATGAGAGGTATTCTTTTAACTCTAATTTAAAATTTTCCCATAATGTTTCAGGCTCTAATTGTGAGTAACCTAGAAATGCCACATCTAGTTGACTCTCATATGAGCGAATTAACAAACCTAGTTCTGCATTTTCTAAATAATGAATCAGGTAATGAGTATTCTGAAAGAAAGAATCTATCTGATCTTTATAATTCCAAGTATTTAAGTGCTTAAAAATATAATTTTCCAAAACTTTTATTGCTAAGCGATCTCGTGAATAAGAACAAAATTCACTTTTTTCTGTGAGTCTGAAGTATTCTAATATTTGATCAGTGTTTGATAAAAAACAGATGTCTAAAGCTAGCTCATTTGTTGGATCATTCTCTAGTGCATGCACGGCCCAGTTCTGTATCTCTTCAGGCGTAACTAATTTTAGATCTAGCTCCATTTTTAATTGAAATTTATAACTATTAGACATTTATATAACCTAAATTTATTACATGATATTTAGAGAAAGTAAGAGCAGCATCTTTCAAAAACTAAATAAAACCTTCACTCCATTTTTTGTCTAATTCTTTTAAATCATTATATGCTTTTTCAAATTCACTCAACGAAAAACTTAATTGAGGAACAGAAGTCGAGGTTTTCCAGACTACGGATGTCACAACATCGTGAATATGGTTAAATGCGTAACCAAAACGAGCCCATACGACTTGATCTGCTGAAACAATTTGTTCAACCATAATTACGCTACATGTTAGATCTAAATCATCAGGGCAAATTAAGATTGGAACCACTGTTGAAATAGCTACATTTTCATAAGCTTCTGGTTTAAGAAGTTTCCATGCGTTACTTAATGCTAACTCACTATCATGATCATATAACCAACCTTGCGCTGGAACTAAATCATTCATTTCGTCAATAACGCGCGCATTTTGATGCATCCATATATTTAATGGAATATTATCAATTGCGAGAATAGGAAATGGTTTAAAATTACCATTTGCATCTTTTATACATCCTTCAATCAGATGTTCACGTAAAAGAGTAGCTGAGATCGTATTCATATTTATAATTTAAAGTGCGTTAAGCAAATATAATATATTCTATTCAATAGATTAACGAATCTAATCTAATGAAAAACAAAAAATTATTTATCCATTTTCTAGCCAATATCACATTGACACCCCAAATCTCTCCGATTATCCTTTGCCTGCTGGCCTACATTGCCAGTCGACTTTGACAGGTCGGATAGCCAACGCACACGAAAAAGTCTCTCTTTTTTGTGGGCATCCCTGCCTGCCCCCTCTGCGGTGGAATGATCTGACCCCATAAAGTTGGACAGTTAGTTAAGCAGTTTTTATAAACTGGTTTCTATATTGTACAGGGGATAAACCTTGTAGCTTTACCTTGATTCTCTCATGATTA